>DASXED010000106.1:0-33032 GCA_036490295.1 Verrucomicrobiia bacterium
TGTCCGGCGCGGGCAAATCCGTGAGCGTCTGTGATTTGCTTTCGCAGACCGAAGGTTATTTCGCTTACACCGTCATCATCGAGGAAGGGTTGAGCTACGGCATTTACACGCAGACCGTCGAAGAAGGCGCGCGTCCCATCATCATTCATCCTGACGGCGACCTGACCATCAATTATCTCGACACGAAAGGACTGCCGCTCACGCCCGACCATCTTTCCGCCGCGACTGCGCTTGTCGCACGCATGATTGGCACGTCGAGTCAGGAGGACAAACAAATGCTGCGACAGGCGCAGATCGCCAAATACCTGAATTTGCTTTACGAGGACGCATTTCAGGATTGGCAAAAAAAGCGGCACGACCAGTTGCTCAACATTGCGCGTCATGCAATGGCGTTGCAGAAATTCCGGGTTGAACGGATGCCACCGGGCGCGACCACCCTCGAAACTTTTGCGGACTTCCGGGACTGGAAGGCAAGCCGACCTAACGAGGCAACAGAGTATCTCGCCACATTTAACGAAGGCGACGTGCTCCGGTTCTTGAAAGAACCCAAGACCAGTAGGGAAGTCCGCAATCTCGCTTTCGCCTATTTCACGCCCGACGAGTTTCCCACTCATCGAATGTTGCAGGAATTGATGATGCTCGACCCTGTGGGTTCGGAACGCGACCAAATTATCGAAATCGCCACCCTCATCCTGCCGTGGTGTCGGGATGGTAATTACGGCTGTTTGTTCGACGGCACGAGCAATTTGTCGCTCACCGGCAAAATCGCCCACTTTGAATTAGGTTACATTCCTGAATCTGCCAAAGAGTTGAAAGCCGCCGCCGGTTTTCTCATTACCAATCACGCGCGCAAGCACATTATGACGCTGCCGCGCACATTGCGGAAACGTAATGTGTATGAGGAAGTCGCCCGCTTCCTCGACATTCCCGGCGGACAGGAAATCGTTCAGGAATCCTACGCGCAGTTGAGGAAATTCAACTGTTGGAACATTTCAATCGTTCAGCAATACGCGCGGTTCAAACAGAGCCGTATTCGTTCCGCCGTATTTGGCAACTCGCGCCAGTTTTTCATCATGCGCCAGAACGACCGCGCCGACTTGGAGGATATGGCGCAAGACATCGCGCTGCCCGAAATCACCAAGCACGCGATAATGAATTATCCGTTGCCTGACCATCAAAGTGGGCAGAAGTATTCGCCGTTCACTTATTTTCACACCGATTCCGGTCGGAATCTTTGCGGCACGGCTCACAACATTTCGTCGCGTGAGATGCTCTATTGCAGTTCGTCCAGCGGCGAACACTTCGACAAACGCGCCCGCGAACTGCGCCAAAGTCCAAACATCGTTGAAGGCATCATTGCCCACGCCAACCCGCGCAAGGAGGACGCATGAAAAAATTGCACATTCTCAATCTCGGCGCGGGCGTTCAGTCCACAACACTTTATCTGATGTTCCTGCGCGGCGATCTGACGCCGCAGATTGATTGCGCCATTTTTGCCGACACCGGCGAAGAACCGACGCCGGTTTATCGTCACTTGGAATGGCTTCAATCTTTGAACGGCCCGCGCATCGTGGTTCGCTCCATTGGCAAACTCGGCGACGATTTGCAGCGCGGGCGTAATTCCACCGGCCAGCGATTCGCCAGCATCCCCGCCTACACCACCGACGAGCCGGGTTCGCCCAAAGGGATGCTTTCCCGCCAATGCACGAGAGAATATAAGCTGGACGTTATTGAACAAACCATCCGCCGCGAAATCGTCGGCTTGCAGCCGCGACAATGGTTTCCGACCGACAAGGTTCATGTCCACCAATACATCGGCATCAGCCATGACGAAGCCGGACGCGCGGCGCGCGTGCGGTTGCGCTTCGCGGAGCTTCCCTGGGCGACGCCGGTGTTCCCCTTGATTGAACGTCAGGTGACACGCGCCATGTGTCAGCAGCGGTTGAAAGCCTACGGCGTGCCTCACGAAGTGCCGCGCTCGGCCTGTGTATTTTGTCCCTACCATTCAAACGAAGAATGGCGTTGGTTGCGCGACAATGACCCTGCCGGTTTTCGACGTGCCGTTGAAATTGACAACGCCTTGCGGATTCCGGGCAACGTCGTCAATCGCAACCTCGACCAAAAACTTTATGTGCATCGCTCGTGCGTGCCGTTGGCCGAAGCATTTTTGGAGAAACGCGAATCGTTCCGAGACCAAACTTTTTTCGGCTTCTATCAGGAATGTAACGGCCTTTGCGGAAACTAAAACAAAGACATGAATATCACGCGCAAAACCGAACATCAAAGCGACGGCGTAATGGTTGTCGCTTTAACACCGGAAGAACAAGCCAAATGGGATGACCTCATTGCCCGGTTTGAACAAGCTGACATTGCTTTAGCCGAGGCAAGACGCATCGCAAGACGGGCACGCAGCGAAGTGGAGTTTTATTTGAAATACCGCCAGTCCATTGTCGCTTTAATGCGCCCGCTTCACCAAATCCAATTTCCCGAATATCACCTTAAATAATCATCACATGAAAACATTATTCCTCACAATTCCTCTGGCCTGCGTTGCCTGTTTGTTCACCGGCTGCGCCGCCGTGACGCGAACCGCCACTGATGTCGGCTTGGGCGCGGGCGGCGCGGCGCTCGGCGGCGAGCTGACCCACAACAACCCCTACGCCATTGTCGGCGGCGCAGCGGGCGGCGCGTTGCTTGGCGAAGGACTTCATGCCGCCAATGACAAATTAAACAACCAGTCGTATCAGACCGGCTACGACAAAGGGCGCAGTGATGCAGTGAAACAACAATACTGGCTCTACGTTTCCATGCAGCAAGCCAAAGCGGGCGACGATGGCCGCGTCCGGCTCTACGAAGTGCATTTGCCGGAGCAGGTCATTGACGGCGTGATTTTTCAGCCAACGACTCAATTTCTCCGCGTCGAGGAATAACCTCATTTGCCACACAAACAAATCAACCAAAGAAAGGAACAATAAAATGAAAAAGTTAATCGCAATAATCGCAGTCGCCCTGCCGCTGGCGTTCTCCGCCCGCGCACAATGGATCGTTTATGACCCCACCAGCAACATCCAGCAAATTCTGGATCAGGCCGAGAACATCGCCAAATACGTCACTATGATTGACAACCAAGTGCAGCAGATTCAAACGCTTGGCGACCAGTTGAGCGAGTTCAAAAACTACGAATCATTGTTCGGCAATCCATCGCAAGTCGCGTTGTCAATGGTTCCCGCCCTTGATTCTGATTTGCAAAACATCGAACCGGAGCAGAGTCTTGAAAACCTCGTCACCAGCGCCAGCGGCAGTTATGCGCTGACCTACAACGACAATGGCATCTATGCCACTGTGGGCGCGACATTCCAAACACCAAGCGGCCAGACCGTTCAACGTCCTGCCGACCAATACAAAAAATACGCGGCCATCAACGACACGGCCAACAATTATGTTTCGGTTGCCGACGATGCCGCCAAACGACGCGCGACCATCAAGGACGAAATCGCGCAGACGACCGAGCAGTTGAAAAATGCGACGACGGACGCCCAAGTTCAAAAACTACACGCGGTGCTTACCAGTCTCAACGGCGACTTGGCCAGCACGGACGATGAAATGAATCAAGCGGCAGATTCGGCGGTGGTGCAGGACATCCAAAACCGGAACGACCAGCAGAAACAAATTCAGGCGTTGACCGAACAGCAGAACGCCGAGTTCGAGGAATCCATGAGCAATTACGCGACAAAATTCCAGTTGCTGGATCAGCCGGTGCAGTTCCCCACGCAATAAATCTCAACCTATTATACTATTATGGCCACGTTCGATAGCATCTTTCCCACATTCCTCGCCAAATGTGGAGAACTCCACGACTTGCTGTTGAACGTGGCCTTTGCCCTGTTTGTTACCGGCATTATTGTTACGGTGCATCACCGATTTTCGCACCGTGTCGCGCTGCATCTGGCCGCTCGACTCATGGTTCTGACTTCATTGCTGGTCTATCTGCCAGTATGGGGCAATACCCTGCAAAATTTATTGCAGGAGTCAATTCTCTCCGGCCTGGGTGTGGACCCGGCGCACGTTTACAGTCAGTTCGTTCATTTGCTTATCATCAAACGTGACGACACACCAACGTCATGGTGGAATGTCATGGCGCAGCTTCACAATTTTACCACCGATGTTCTTATCACTGTCGTGCTTTGGCTCATCGGCCTGCTGGCTTCGTTATTGATGTTTTGGGCTTATATCTTTCAAAGCATCATTCTGAATTTGGGCTACGCGCTGTCTCCGTTGCTTATTGGCTTTATGGCTATCCCGGCTTTGAAGCAGACGGGCAATAATTATCTTCGGAATCTTTTTGGCGTTCTATTATGGCCGTTGGGTTGGGCTTTGGCGGGACTCGTCACTCAAGGAATCCTCGATTTTATGACCGACCCAAGTTTCGAGTATTTCGATCCGACTTCGACGTTTCCCGATTTGCAAAAAACCATCGGCGTCGCCGCTGTCGGTGTCTGGATTATTTTCAGCACGATTGCCTCGCCCGTCATTATTCAAAAGGTCATCGCTTCCGGCGCGTTGGCCGGAAGTGAATTGCTTTCGCACGGCGCGCACTCCGCCATCCAGACCGCAACCGGAGCCGTCGGCGGCGCAGTCGTTGCCGCTCCGTTTGGCCCCGTTGCGGCAGCCGCCAGTGGAGGAATGGCGGGAACTTTGAGTTTGTTTTCCGCCGCTGGCCGCGTTGCCAACGCCGGTTCGCTCGTAACTGGATTCGGCGGATTGGGCGCATCCAAAAATGATTCGAGCGGTGATAGAGCCGTCCGGCAAATGCTCAATCAAATACTTCAACACCTCGGCCAGTTGCCGCCCATTTCACCGGCCAATGGCCTGCCACCCAAATTATGAATAAAGACGATTACATTTCACCGCCACTGAAAACCGGCGCAGCACCGAAACATTTCGATTTAACGCGCCTGCTGGTGTTGCGCGACCGGCTACCGTGGTTTTGGTTTGCGTTCACTGTCGCGGTGCTGGTGCTGTCCGCGATTGACCGTTACCACATCATTTCCCAATTCAAGGAACGCGAGCACGTCGTCATCATTGACCCGTCGGGCACTTACTATGTCAGTCCGTTGCTCAATTTTTCGGAAGCCAAACAGTTGCACGTTCAACAGGCGGAACTGGCAACAACGGCGTTCCTCGAACGTAACCCGAAAGACTTCGACAATCCCGATTTGTTCAAATTGATGTTTCTCAAAAAAGCGTATGAAAAGGCGCAGGACGAACGCATCAGTGAACAGGTCGAGTTCCGCGCCAAGCAGTTGCATCAAAAAGCAGAGATTGGTCAGATTGACATTCTCGCCACGCGCGACAACGAAGTGCTGGCCAGTGTCACCGGCCAAGTTATTCGCGCTGGCATCTTTCAGGGCAAGGCATTCACCGAAGCGTTTCCGTTCAGGCTCCGGCTGCTGATGCTCCGCAACCCGAACATGGCCTTGAACGGACGTTTCCCCACCGCCGTGGGCGACTTCAAATATGAAATCAATCGTTAGCATATTATTACTCACTGCCATCGTTGCATCGGCGCAATCGTCCAAAGAAATTTTACAAGACTTTCTGGATGATAACGTATTGGTGGTAGCGCCGGTTGCCACCAACCGCGTCACCACCATCAGTTTTCCAAGTTCAATTGAAGCCATTGACGGCGCAGGCATCACCGTGGATGGAAAAACACCGGGCCAATTCCAGTTGGCTCACGCCAAAGGTTCGGCGTTTCTTTCCGTGCGCGCCCTTTTGCCAAAAGCATCCGCCAATCTCAACGTCCGCTGGAATGACCAGACCTACGTTTTTGAATTGGTTGAAAGCAATGCGCCGGTGTTGTCGCTCAACATGGAGGCGTTGCCGACGCCGGAAGAATCCGGTGTTGGCCGCGCCCCCGAAGTCAGTCCGTTGAAATTGCTTTCGTTGCTCGACAAAGCAAAGGCATTCCCGTTGTTAAAATCACAACAGCCGGAAAGTGTCGCCGATGTCGGCTTCACCACCTATGACGGCAAGCCGCTGGTCAGCGACTTCAACGATTATCAAATTCAGATTCAGGAAGCATTTCGTTTCAACACCGAGGATACGCTCATTTTTCGCGTGGCCATCACCAACGAAACGGACGCGCCGCTAATCTATCAGCCGGACAGCTTCATGCTGCGCGCCGGCAACCGCCTCTATCCCCAATCCATCAGCGATGCTGACGGCATTGTTCCGTCCAAAAATTGTAAGGTTGTCTATTTTGCAGTCACCGGCACGCCCGACGGCGGACGAAATAACCTTTCTTTGAAAAATAAATTTACGGTGCTTATCCATCGTCTTTCTCCCGTTCCGCCCGCAGTCGTTGTCACCAATACGCCAACGGTTCATCCCATCCTTTCACCAAGAAACCAGCCATGAAACCACGCGATTTTCTCAATTTCTTCAAAACCAAAAGCGGCAAGCTCGCCGTCTTCGGCGCGGTGTTCGCCGCCGGGCTGGTCATCTTCAGCACGCTGCGTAAACAGCACAGCACCAACGATAATGGCATTAAGATTGCTGGATTATCCACCAACTTTACCGGGCATCCGCAGGTCGTGCAATCTGTGCAGCGGCCATTGGTAGTCTTTCGCCCGCCGCAATTGCCTATGTCGCCGTCAAGGTCACAGTCGCATACGTCCATCGTGACAAATTCCGCTCCGGCCAGCTTTTCTCCAAAACCATCGCCCAATGTTCCGCCGCATCAAACCCAATCGCTTGCACCCATCAGCTTATTTCCCGACAGCACGGCGGGCATTGTCCGACCTAAAAAGTTGAGCAGCCTGTATGCGCCGTTTGGCCGATTGATTCCTTGTGAAACGGTTATCACGGTGGATTCATCTTCAATGGAAACGCCGATTGTCGGCCTCATCACCGAAAACGTTTATTACGGCGGCAAGCTGATTATTCCGGCGGGCACGGAGGTTCACGGCATGGCGCAAACCGACCGCCAGCGCGACCGCATCGCCACCAGCACCAGTTGGACATTGGTCTGGCAGGACGGCGAGGAAATGCAACTTAAAGCCGTCGCGCTTGACCGTGCGTTTGACAATAACACCAATCAAAGTGGTTGGGCAATCACCGACGGCAGCGCGGGTTTGAGCGGAGAGCTTATTAAGTCCGACAATTACGCCGACATCAAGCTCTTTGCCGCTACGTTCCTTTCTGGCGCGGCCAGCGCGCTGACCGAACAGCAGCAGACGCTTTTGGGTTCGATGCCTGCACCCACGCTGGGCAATGCGCCGTTTCAAGGCGCGCAGGCCGTCTTGCAAACCTACGCACAACAAATCTTCGATTCGATTCAAAAGAACGGTTTCTACGTTCGCGTGCCTTCCGGCAAACAATTTTATCTCTACGTTTTGCAAACCATTGACCGCGCCGACGCCTCGTTCGGCGGCGTGGGTTTAACCATAGAAAATGACGGGCAACCCGCAATCACACCGAAATCAAAACCATGAAAACCATTTATTTCATTCCCTTGATATTTCTAACCGCGTGTTCGACCACGCCCAAACTTGTGCTGCGTCCGCAGCAGCCGCCACCGGCCACGGACAATTCCGCCGTGCGCTATCCCGAAGTTGTTCGAGCCTATCATTTTGGGCGTTACGTTGATCCCAACGACGACTTGGTGATGCACGAGCAGCACGTCGTTTATCGCATTGAGGAAAACACGCGCTGGAATTTGCATCCCGGTCCCGCTGGCGGCAGTCCCGTTTCGCCCGCTCCGTCGCGCAATGCGACGTTCAGCCCCACGCCGGTCAACGATGCAATTCTGGCCGAAGTCAATTCACAACGGCTGGCCACCACTCAAATTATCGCGGGGAGCCAAATCCTGGCGGCGACGTTGCAACAGCTTGAAGGTGCGTTGCGTTCCGCCAGAAGGAACGAGCAGATCGTCGTCCACCTTCAAATCGAAGTGGACGACCTCAAGAAACGGTTCGCCGCGCTGGACGCCGTGCCAGCACCGCCGACCGCGCCTCCCATTTCCACCACCAACGAACCGCCGACCGCGTTGGGGCCGTGAATCCATTTGCCAGCGCAACCGCGCTGGCAATTCACATAACAACTAACAATGAAAATCAACTCATTATGAGCACGATAAAAACCAAAACACCGCCTAATGGCGCTACTGACGCAACCGCATCCAATGAACCCAATCATCGAATCAATCCCGAAGTGGAAACCAAAATTGACAACTGGATTGAGGATAATCCAAAAGATTGGAATTACATCAAAGGTTTGCCCATTGATCGGTTGCGCCGCATGGTCATTTTGAATGACCTTCGCAAAACGGCAGCGATAGAACGCATAGACCAGGAAACCTTGAAAGCGGTGAACGATGATCCGAAACGCAAGCAGTCGTATGACATTCAGACCGAAGGAATGTCCGCAGAACAGCGTGACGAATACATCATCAAAGCCGAACGCGAAAGACGCCGGATAAAACAGCAAAGCCAAGATCAAACTCAAAGCAGAAAGGAGGGGGTTGGCGTTGGTGTCTAAAGAGACCCGTCCCTCTGTGATTTCAGCTAATGATAATGAACGAATTGCAGGGACGCCGCATACATGGAGTAGGCTATGCGCCGCCGGAATGTCACTGGTCGCAGAGTTGCTTATCTGCGCTCGGAACAAGAAATGTCACAGGACACGCTGGCGGCGCGTCTGCAATGCGAGGGTTTGGACATCACCCGCGACGTGGTGGCGAACATGGAGTCCGGGCGCACCGAAATACCCGACGATTATCTGCGCTTTCTTCAAAAGGCTTTGCGCGTCCCGATTGCTTTGTTTTTTTCCAAAGAAGTTCAAGACCTCGACGAAAAATTTGCCCGCCTTCGCGCCGCCAGATTGAAAAAACGTTCACGCAATGGCAAAAGTTGACAAACCAGCCGCCGTGTTAGAAAGTCAGTTGGATTTATTTTCCAACCGCATCGCTTATGAACACACTGACGCAATACGGAATGATGGCACAGAAACATTGGCGCGAATACCTTCCCAAAATGGTGGGCGAACTGGAGGCCAAAGGCCAGTTGCAGACGATGCTGGCCGAGGCGGAACAACGGACGAAGGAAGAAATGGCCGACCTGCGAATCCAACTGATGAAGCAGGGCAAGACCGCCGACCAAGCACACCGGCAGGCGTGGGAGATCGTGCGGGAGAGATACATCCTGCTGCCGCCCGAAACGGCTTCCGAAATGGCCTGACCACCGGCCAGCCTTTCGGAAAATCGCCGGGCAATCTAAATAGCTATCGCATCACCGACGGCGATAATTTGGGCGCGGGCGGACTGAAGCAAAAATTTCAACAGAGTCTTCGCGCCGTCCAGTTGATAAAAAAACTGGAAAGCGAAAACCGGCCAGCCTTGCAAGATGAAAAGGCGGCGCTGGTAAAATTTTCCGGTTGGGGCGCAATGCCCCAGGTTTTTGACGACCGCAATCAAGAATGGGCGAGAGAACGTGAAGTGCTGCGCGGTGAACTCGCCGGTGAAGAATACGAACAGGCACGCGCCAGCACGCTCAACGCGCATTACACTTCGCCAACCGTCATCCGCTCCATGTATCGGGCGGCGGAGCGATTCGGTTTTCAAGGCGGTAACATTTTGGAACCGGCTTGCGGTGTTGGTCATTTCGTCGGCTTGATGCCGGAAGAAATGTTGCGCCGCTCCGCCATCACCGGCGTTGAAATTGATCCACTGTCGGCGCGAATCACAAAGGCTCTTTATTCAGACTCCGACATTCGCCAACAGCCATTTGAAGAAACAAAACTTCCCGACGAATCTTTTGACCTGGCCATTTCCAACGTGCCGTTCGGCGATTACCGCGTCCACGACCCGCGCTGGAACAAATACAAATTTTCCATCCACGATTATTTCTTCGCCGCCGCGATGGACAAAGTTAGACCCGGCGGCTTCGTCATGTTCATCACTTCCTACTACTCGATGGACAAATTGGATTCGACCTTGCGCGAGTTGCTTGCTGAAAAGGCCGAACTGCTTGGCGCAATCCGGTTGCCGAACAACGCTTTCAAGAAAAACGCCGGAACAGAAGTCACCACCGACATTGTGATGCTCCGCAAATTGCGCGCCGGTGAATCGCCGTGCGGCGCGACATGGAAAGCGGCCGTGGATTTTACCAACGAGCGAAAAGAGAATTGTTTGCTCAACGAATACTTCGTTGCCCGTCCCGAAATGATGCTTGGAACAATGCGGGTTGGCCGTGGCCTCTACCGCAACGATGAGCCGTTTCTTGAACCGGATGAACGAGATTTGAGCGCGGCGCTCGCGCAGGCCGTTGAAAGGTTGCCTCAAAACATTTATGAAGCGCAAAAGCCGGAAGCCGTCAGACAAATCTTTGAGGTCAACATTCCCGCGCCGGATTTCATCAAACCCAATGCTTATTGTATTCACAGCGATGGCCGCGTTTGCATCCGTGAAGATGATGCGTTGCGGCCACTCGATGATATTTCAGCCGACACCCGCGCGCGGATTCGGCGACTGGTTGAAGTTCGCAATGCAGTGAAAGGTTGCTTGTGGACACAAATGGACGGCAGCAGTGAGGATTCGGTTGTCGCCGCGCGGGAGCAACTCAATATCGCCTATGACCGTTTCGTTTCCCGCTTTGGCCCCATCAATGCGCGTGTCAATCAAAACGCCTTCGACGGCGATCCTGATTTGCCCTTGTTGCTGTCGTTGGAGCAATACGACGAGGAAAACGGCGTCGCCGCCAAGTCCGCGATTTTCCGCGAACGCACCATTCACAACCGGCAGCCGGTTCAATCCGCCAGCACCGCCAAAGAAGCCTTGCTCGTCACGCTCAATGAAAAAGGGCGCGTGGACTTGAAACACATGGCGAATTTGCTCGGTCAAACTGCCGATGAGTTTTTACCCGACTTGAAGGGAATCGTTTTTCTTAACCCGCAAACGAAAAAATGGGAAACCGAAGACCAGTATCTTTCCGGCAACGTCCGCGAAAAACTCGCCGCCGCTGCCACCGCCAACGCCAACAATCCGCGTTACCGTGAAAATGTCGAGGCGTTGAAATCGGTGCAGCCGCAAGACCTGCCCGCCAGTGAGATTGATGTGCGCTTGGGCGCGGCTTGGTTGCCTGCCGCCGACGTGAAAAAATTCATTCAAGAACTGCTCGGTGTTTCAAGTGGTGTCCGCGTCAGCCACGTTGACGCGCTTGGCTCATGGATTGTCAGGGCTGACGGCGAAGTAAAAAGCCAGACGGCCAATACGACGGATTGGGGAACCAGCCGCTATTCCGCCATTGAGTTGATTCGCGACACGCTCAATCTCAAAACCCCAACTGTTTATGATTACATAATGGGCGATCCCGTTGTCAACGTGCAGGCGACGGCGGCGGCGGAGGAAAAACAGGAGCGCATCAAGGAAAAATTCAAGGAATGGATTTGGACTGACGACCAACGCCGCGAACGGCTCGTGCGGCTTTACAATGACACTTTCAATCACACCCGCCTTCGCACTTTTAACGGTGAACATTTGACGCTGCCGGGCGCGAGTTCCGTCATTCAACTTGACCCGCATCAGAAAACCGGCGTCTGGAGGACTTTGCAAACGCCCAACACTTTGCTCGCTCATGTTGTCGGCGCGGGCAAGACCTACACAATGGTTGCCGCCGCAATGGAATTGAAACGTCTCGGTTTGGCGCAAAAACCGATGTTCACCGTGCCCAACCACATGCTCGGCCAGTTCTCGACGGAATTGCTCACGTTGTATCCGGGCGCAAACATTCTGGTTGCGGGCAAAGAGGATTTTAAGGCGGCCAATCGCAAAAAATTATTCAGCCGCATCGCCACCGGAAATTGGGATGCCGTCATTGTCACGCACTCCGGTTTCGAGCGTATTCCCATTTCTCAAAAAACGCAGAAGCGTTTCTTTCAAGAGCAACTGGCTGAACTGGACAAGCTGAATAAAGAGGACACCGACCCTGAAGACCGGATTTTGGTAAAGCAGGTGGAAAAAGCCAAAAAACGGTTGAAAATAAAATTGAACGACTTGGCTGCTACGGACAAAAAAGACAACACGCTCACCTTTGAGGAACTTGGCGTGGATCGCTTGTTCGTGGACGAGGCGCAGTATTTCAAAAATCTTTTTTACATTTCCAAAATGACGCGCATTGCCGGTTTGCCGCAAACGGCCAGCGAACGCGCCTTTGATATGTTGCTTAAAGTCCGTCACATTCAATCCGTCAACGACGGTGGCGGAGTTGTCTTCGCCACCGGCACGCCCATTTCCAACAGCATGGCCGAAATGTTCACCATGCAGCGGTTTTTGCAGCCGCAAGAATTGAAGAAACATAAATTGCAGCATTTCGATTCATGGGCGGCGACTTTCGGCGAACCAGTGACCGCAATGGAACTTGCCCCGGACGGCAGCGGTTATCGTTTGCACACGCGCTTTGCCCGTTTCGTCAACGTGCCCGAACTGATGCAAATGTTTCGGCAAATGGCCGACGTGCAGACGGCGCAAATGCTCAATTTGCCGCGTCCAAAACTTGAAGGCGAAAAACCGGCGATTCGCAGCGCCCCCGCCACGCCGGAGTTGGAAATTTTTGTTCAATCACTTGTCAAGCGGGTTGACGGAATTAAATCAGGGCGGATTAAACCCAAAGAAGACAATATGCTCAAAGTCACCGGCGAAGGGCGCAAGGCCGCGCTGGATTTGCGGCTGGTTTTGCCCGAAGCGTTGGATTCGCCGCAAACCAAAGTCAATCTCGCGGTCGAAAACATTCATCGCATTTGGGAGCAAACACAGGAGCAGCGTTTGACGCAACTGGTGTTCTGCGATTTGTCCACGCCCAGGGACGAAGGCTTTTCCGTTTATCGGGACATGCAGGAAAAACTTGTCAAACTTGGCGTTCCACGCGATGAAATCGCCTTCATTCACGATTTTGATTCGGATGACGCCAAAACGACACTCTTTAGTTCAATGCGATCCGGCATAGTCCGCATCACTTTCGGCAGCACTTCCAAAATGGGTTCGGGAACGAATGTGCAAAACCGATTGATCGCCCTGCATCATCTTGATGCCCCGTGGCGTCCGTCCGACGTGGAGCAGCGCGACGGACGCATCTTGCGGCAGGGCAACCGGAATCCCGTCGTGCAGATTTATCGTTACGTCACCGAAGGCAGTTTCGATGCCTATATGTGGCAGACGCTGGAAACGAAGGCGAAATTTATTACACAGGTAATGAGCGGCGATATGAGCATCCGCCGCGTGGAGGATTTGGATTCGACCGCGCTCACTTATGCCGAAGTCAAAGCCATTGCGTCAGGCAATCCGCTGGTCATGGAAAAGGCACAAGTGGACGCCGAATTGCTCAAACTTACCCGGCTTTCACAGGCGCACACCGAAGAACAATACCGCATTCGCGGCAACCTGCGGCACGCTCGCGAAGAAGCGCAAAGATTTTCTGAACGGCTTGAAAATCTGCGACGAGACCTTGCCGTGCGGCAGGATACATCCGGCGACAAATTCCGCATCGAATTGGAAGGGCAGATTCTCAACAATCGCGTCGCTGCCGGCGAATTGATTTTGCGGCGGGCAATTAAAATAAGAAGGGGTTCAGGAGCAGACCAGCGAATTGGAAAATTCGCCGGTTTTGATTTGTTTCTGCGTCCCGATTATTTCGATAAAGTTGGCGTGGTTTTGAAGGGCAAAAATCATTACACCCTTACTGTTACCAGCACGGCGCTTGGCATGATCCGTTCGCTGGAATCGGAAATACAGGGATTTGAAGAATCCGCCAAGCGTCTCGGATCCAAAATATGTGATTCGGAAAAACAGGCGAAAGAACTTGAAGGTAAAATCGGCCTGCCTTTCGAGCGTGAAAAGCGTTTTCACGAACTCGTCAAACGTCAGGCCGAGATTGAGAAAAAACTTGATCTCACCAAAAATCAGGCATCGGGCGAAGTGGAGGAAACGGACGACGACAACGAGGAGAAAATTTCAGCGAAGCAATTGCAGGCGAAAACAAAAAGTCAAAAACACCAAGCCGCCGTTCGCGTGTGATTTACTTGCTGATTTCTATATGAACACGGAAGAAAGATTAAAAAGATTGTTTGATGCTTCGTCTGAACAGTTGTCGGCGATTGATTCTATCCTTGAGGGGAAAATTCAAAACAAATTGCCCAAAAATGAAGCCCCTCTTTTGATGGGAATGAAAGCATCTGCAAAATTTATCGGCGTCAGCCGCACAACGCTTTGGAGATTAGTCGGTCAAGGTCGGTTACAAAAGGTGGAAGTATTACCCGGAAGTTTCTGGCTTCGCCGCGCCGATCTTGAGGCGATTGCAAACGGAAACTAAAACTTCTCACTCATCTCGCTCGTTTTTTTCAGCATTTTCTCATACGCTTTTTTTATGGACATTTCGCATTGTTCGCGTAAATTTATGCGTGAAGTTCGTTGGTGGTTTTGTTGGTTTTGGAGCTAAAAGTTTCGTTGTGTTTCGTCTGGTTGCAGATTCTAGCGACGAATAAAAGAACACAATAAACACCGCGTCAATACTAACAAATTGAGACATTGAGAAACACTCAACACGGATCGCGGGGTGGAGCAGCCCGGTAGCTCGTCAGGCTCATAACCTGAAGGTCGTTGGTTCAAATCCAGCCCCCGCAACCAATTTAGAACGCGCTTGAAGCATTAAATGTTTCAAGCGTTCTTGTTTTTGTCGCAATCCATTGACAATTTTAGTGACCTTCAGGCTGAAAATCTGCAGGCTGCGCGCGTCACTAAACTTTCACCGCTTTGCCAGTCAACATGGGAATCGCTAGGACTTTTTCCAGCGCTTGAATGTGGACCGGCTTGGTCAGATGCGCCACAAAACCCGCCGCCAGGCTGCTTTGAACGTCATTTTCCATTCCATAGCCGGTAAGGGCGATGCCTTTCAAGGCATAACGCTCGCAGAGTTCCCTCATCAAATCATTTCCACTGCCGTCGGGCAATCCAATGTCGGAAATGACAAAATCAATTTTTTCTTTCGCGGCAATTTTGCGCGCCTCGGCCACGGAACCTGCGGCTTGAATTTTATATTGGCGGCGGGTCAATAAATTTGCGAGCGCGTTGCGGGTCGGTTCATGATCCTCGACCAGCAAAATGCGCGCGCCTTTGTTTTTTTGAACGGGCAACAAATGAGCGGACGGATTTTTCTTGGGCAAAGAATCTTTATTTTTGACCGGCGAGAATGGCAATTCGATGGTGAAGCTCGCGCCTTGGTTGCGGCCTTTGCTGGCGGCATGGATGCGGCCGGCGTGAAGCTCAATGATTTTTTGCGAGATGGCCAGTCCCAGGCCCAGGCCGCCGAAACGATGAGAATCCCTGGCGTGATCGCCCTGCGAAAAGGCGGCAAAGGCGCGCGCCAGCTCTTCACGCGTCATGCCGATGCCGGTGTCGGTAATTCTCACAAGCAGCTTCCCGCCGTTGTTCGCGGCGGAAGTTTCGACGATGATTTTTCCTTTGCGGGGAGTGAATTTCACGGCGTTCTTCAGGACATTCCAGAACACTTGCTGAAGCCGGGCGGCGTCGCCTGACACATAATGTTGTCTGGCTTTTAACTTCAGGCTCACCCGGATTTGTCTTGCCCCGACTTCAGCCTTGACCGCCTTGAGCGCATCTCGCAAAACGTCGTGCGCATCCAAATCCCGCTTTTCCAAAGACAATTTGCCGGTGACGATCCGGGTCAGGTCCAGCAAATCGTCAATCAGCCGCGCCTCCAATTCGATGTTCTTGCGGATGGTCTCGAAATTCGCGCGGATGCCCGGCGGCAATTCGCGGTTTTTGGCCGCGTCGCTGGCGATCAACAGCACGGGATTCAACGGCGTGCGCAATTCATGCGAAAGCGCGGCCAGAAAATCGTCCTTCGCGCGGCTGGCGGATTTTTCCCGTTCCAAACTTTTGGTCAATTCTTCCTCGTTGCGTTTGCGTTCCGTGATGTCAATGCACGAGCCGATGTAGCCGACAAATTCCGTCCCGCGAAAATTCGGCACGCTTTGATCCAGCAGCCAGCGATATTCACCGTCGCGCCGCCGGAGCCGGTATTCCACTTTCATGTTTCGGCGCGCATCAAACTGTTGTGAAAATGTCTCCAGACATTTTTGCAAATCGTCAGGATGCACGCCTTCCCTCCAGCCATTGCCGATTTCTTGTTCCGTCTTTCGTCCGGTGAATTCCAGCCAGGGCTTGTTAAACCAAGTGAAGGATTTATCCGCGTTGCTGATCCAGATGAACACCGGCGCGTTGTTGGCGGCGATGCGGAAACGTTCCTCGCTTTCATTCAGCGCCAGTTGTGCGGCGGCCTGCTGGAGTTCTTGAAGGTGCTTGAGCGCCTCGATGTCCACCAGCGCCATGATCACGCCGTCAATCCGGTTGTCGCCCGTCCGGTAGGGATTCAAACGCAGCGAATACCAATGGCCATCGTCGTCACGGACTTCCATTTCTCTTGGCGCGACTTTGTTGATGACTTCCAGAAGCGAATTTTCCAAGTCGCGGACGACAATCGGCAGATCAATCGAATGAATCGGCCGCCCGATGACCGCCGGTTTCAAGCGCAGCAGTTCAATCGCCGCCGGATTAAAACGCCGGACACGCAAATCACTGCCGAGCATCAAAATCGGAATCCGCACGCTCGCCAGCAGATTGCTCAAATCGTTGTTGAGCTGGTTCAACTCCGAGTTGCGCGTCTGCAATTCCTCGTTGAGCGTCTGCAACTCCTCGTTCGTGGACTGAAGTTCTTCCTTGGCCGTGCCCAGTTGCTCGTTCGTGCTTTGCAATTCTTCGTTGCTTGAAAGCACTTCCTCGTTCGCGCATTTGAGTTCCTCGTTGCCCGCGTCCTGCTGCTCGATGATTGCTTGGAGATATTCCCGCGCCGCCGCCAGTTCCGTCCGCAAACGCTTCAGTTCCCGGTTTTTTTCAGTCGCGGGAATTTCTTTTTCCACGGCTTCTTTTTTGGCGGGCCGCAGCGCGCCGCCGCGCCCTTTGTCGGCGTAGTCAAATAAAACCAAAAAACAATTTTCCGCCGAGCCGGACAGTTTTACCGGAACAACTTCCAGGTTCACCCGGCGAATTTTGTCGTGGTCGTGCAGACGGACATTGCGCTGGACCGTGGCATTTTTCTTTTTCGCCTCGCGAATCGCCGTGCCGAGTTCGAGCGCCAGATTTTCCCGCGCCATTTTCAGCAGGTTGAAACTGGCCTCTCCAGTCGGCGGCTCCAAAAACGGGCTGGTGCGCCCGCGAAATTGCAGCACTTCGAGGTTGCTGTTGACCAGCACGCCTGCGGGAGCGTAACGGCCAAGCAAAATCCGGTCGGCTTCCTTTTGAAAATCCGCCGGCGCGGACGCATGAACCGGCGCGTTATGGCCGGCGACAATGATTTTGGATTTCAAATCCTGCGCCGCGAAATGCGAGAAAGGCCGGATGGCCGCACCTTTTTTGGAATAAATTTTTTGCTTTCGATCCAGCAATTCAAATAAATCTGAATTGGCGCCAACGGTTTCCGAATTGCCGAGCACCAGATAGCCGTTCGAACTCAGCGCGTAATGAAAAGTGGAGATGACATGACGTTGCAACGGAGGCGTTAGGTAAATCAGCAGGTTGCGGCAACTCACCAAATCCATGCGCGAAAACGGCGGGTCGGCCGTGACGTTTTGTTTGGCAAAAACGCACAGGTCGCGAATCGTCTTGCTGATGCGATAGCCGCCGTCCTCTTTCGTGAAAAACCGGCGCAGACGTTCGGGAGAAACTTCCGTCTCGATCCCTTCCGCATAATAACCGCGCCGGCCTTTTTCGATGACAGCCTCGCGGATGTCCGTCGCAAAAATCTGGATGCCCGGCGCGTTGGGCTTTTGTTCCAGAAATTCCAGCAGCGCAATCGCGATGGAATAAGCTTCCTGCCCGGTCGAGCAGGCGGCGACCCAGATGCGAATGATTTGCGGCTTGGCTTTCAGGATTTCGGGAAAAATGCGGGTCTTGAGCGTCTCAAACATTTCCGCGTCGCGAAAAAAACTGGTCACATTGATCAGCACATCGTTGAACAACGCGCTGATTTCGTCTCCGTCTTTTTCCAGCAGTTCGATGTATTCCGCAAGAGTCTGCTTGGTGCGCACAATCATCCGCCGTTGAATGCGCCGCTTGATCGTGGTGTCACGATATTGGCCGAAATCCACGCCTGACTGCGTCCGGAGCAATGTCAGGATGCGCAGGAATTCTTTTGTGCGCGCCGCTTCGGCGATCTCACTTTCCGCTTTTGGTGTCAGTGCCAGGTTTGGATCATGGCCGATGCGCGCCAGCTCGAACGCAATTTTTTCCGGCGGCAGGATGAAATCCACCGAGTCCAGCGTGGCGTGCGCCGGCATCCCGGAAAATTTTGCGGATTTTTCATCCTGCGCAAAGGTGATGCCGCCCGCGCCTTTTATTTCCGTCAGGCCGACCGTGCCGTCGGAACCCGTGCCGCTCAAAATCACGCCGATGGCGCAATTTTCATGCTCCCGCGCGAGCGAGCAAAAGAAATGATCCACGGAATTTGCGATGCGCGTCTTGCCGCGCGGCGCCAAGATGAGTTTTCCATCCGCCAGATTCAGATTCTTGTTCGGGGGAATGACATAAACCTGGTTCGGCTTGATGTTCATTCCATCCTTGATTTCGAGGACGGGCATCGGCGTCGCCTTGGCCAGCAAACTGGCAAGCTGGCTGGGATGAGTCGGATCCAGATGCTGCACCAAGACAAAAGCCATGCCGGTGTCGCCCGGAAGATGCGTCAGCAGTTGGGTGAACGCCTCCAAACCGCCCGCCGACGCGCCAATTCCGACGATGGGAAAAGGATTTTGCGCGCCACCTTCCTTATGAACACAACCAGTCACAACCGATTTTGCTCCTAATGATTTTTTAAGCGCACGACTCATGCGATGAAACATACACTGACACACAACATCATTTTTGCCATAAAAAAAATCGCCCATTAGCTAATTTTTGACAAGTTCGGCTCATAATTACTTGTTCCATCCGCCACCGAGCGCCTTGTAGAGCGCGACCAAATCCGTGGTGACGGCCAGATTCGACTGCGCGAGCGCGTCTTGTGATGACAAAACATTTCGTTCGGCGTCGAGCGCTTCCAAAAAGCTCACGAGGCCGTGCGCATAACGCTGACGGGCAAATTCCAACGACAATTTATTTTGCGCGGTGGCGTCGTGATCAAAAACAATTTTCACCGGCACGCGCCGGACGATTTTGACGAAATTCCCCGTTGCATTTTCCGCCGGCAAAACGCTGAAGCGCGAGCCGGAACCGGCATGGATCGAATCCACATGACCGCGCCATTTGATTCCGGGAAAGGCATCCACTTTAATCGTGACGGGCTGGCCGGGACGCATTCGCTCGCGTTGGGTTCCCCGTCGCCGGATTTGTCTTCCGCGAATAAAGGCGATACTCGCCCGATTTGAGTTTTCGGATCATAAATTTTTTTCAGCGCGACATTCTCGTCCGCGCCGCTTTATGCGCTGCTGCGGAAAGTCTCGCGTGACCTTTCGTGCGAACTGCTTTTTGCGCGGCGGCTGAACGTTCCGAAGAAGTCCTGCGCCGAGCGGCGGCATGAGTCTGACGCGAAATCGCACGGGTTGAAGCCGATTGATGGCCTTCGCGCCGCAACGCACCAAGTGTCGCCCGCGACCTTCGCCGTGACACATGGCCATTTCCACCGTAATGTCCCTTTTGGGAATCGCGACGTGCTTGATTGCGGACTTTCTCTGAAACTTTTCCTCGCTTGGGCGTCGGCAATTTAACCCCCGCGCGCCGCGCCTTGGACAAGCCGATGGCAATCGCCTGCTTTGCCGACCGCGCGCCGTGTTTGCCTTCGCGGATGTGATGAAATTCCTCGCGCACGAACTCACCCGCTTGTGTTGAAGCAGATTTTCCCGCGCGTTCGTCCGCGCGCGCCCGTTCGATTGTCGCTTGTTCTGGCATAAATTTAATAAAAGTTAAAAATGGAAGGTGAAATCGTTTTGATTTAGTCCGGCTCATTTTGTTTCGACTTTTTATTTTCGTAACCCACAAGCTTTTCCATATCACCGTCTCACCTTCCATTTTCTAATTTAGCTTTAAGCCTGCCAAATCTGCTGCCATTGCGAATTCAATGAATTTTGAAAGTGGTCGTTCTTGGAATAGATGCAGTTTGCATTAACCGAATCTGAAATTTGTTGCAGCTTGCAATTGGTTTCCGAACAACAAAAGAAATTCCAAAGATTTTTTCTGGCAGGAATCCAGCTAGGAATTCGATATGAGCGAAACCTGTGGTGATTTTTTAATCAACCGTCTTCATCAATGGGGCGTGCGGCGCATCTTCGGCTATCCGGGCGACGGCATCAACGGCATCATGGGCGCGCTCGAACGCGCGGAAAAAACCGATCACAAAATTGAATTCGTCCAAGCGCGTCACGAAGAAATGGCCGCGTTCATGGCGTGCGGCCACGCGAAATTCACTGGCGAAGTCGGCGTTTGTCTCGCCACTTCCGGGCCGGGCGCGATTCATTTGCTCAACGGACTTTACGACGCGAAAATGGATCATCAACCTGTCGTCGCGATTGTCGGACAATCTTCACGTCAAGCGATTGGCGGAAGTTATCAGCAGGAAGTTGATCTCGTTTCGCTTTACAAAGATGTCGCCGGCGAATTTGTTCATCAAGCTTCGCACCCCGCGCAAATTCGACACCTCGTGGATCGCGCGCTGCGCATCGCCAAAGCCGAGTGCACTGTCACTTGCATTATTATTCCAAATGATTTGCAGGAAGTTAAGGCGATTGAAGAACCCGCGCACTTGCACAACACAATTCATTCCGGCGTCGGCCACGTCAAACCGCGCATCATTCCAAACACAACTGATTTGGCAAACGCGGCGAAAATTTTGAACGAAGGTCAGCGCGTTGCGATTTTGATCGGCGCCGGCGCGTTGCACGCGAGCGAGCAAGTGATTGAAACCGCCGACATTCTCGGCGCGGGCGTCGCGAAAGCGTTGCTCGGCAAAGCCGCGTTACCCGATGATTTGCCGTTCGTCACCGGCTCAATTGGTCTGCTCGGCACAAAACCGAGTTGGGACATGATGCAAGATTGCGACACCTTGCTGATGATCGGCACGAGTTTTCCATATTCCGAATTTTTGCCAAAAGAAGGTCAGGCGAAATGCGTCCAGATTGAAATTGACCAGCGCATGTTGAGTTTGCGTTATCCAGCGGATGTTTGTCTCGTCGGCGACAGCGCGGAAACGTTGCGTCTGCTTTTGCCGCTTTTGAAACGAAAAGAAGATCGTGGCTGGCGCGAAAAAATTGAAGGCGAAATCGAGCGCTGGTGGAAAGTTCTCGAAGCGCGCGCGATGAACGACGCCAAGCCGCTGAACCCGCAGCGCGTTTTTTGGGAACTCTCGCCGCAACTTCCCGACAATTGCATTTTGTGTTCCGATTCCGGTTCGTCCGCAAATTGGTTTGCGCGCGATTTGAAAATTCGTCCCGGCATGATGGCGTCGCTTTCAGGAAATCTCGCGACGATGGGGCCGGGCATGCCCTACGCGGTTGCCGCGAAATTCGCGCATCAAAAACGCACCGTCATCGCACTCGTCGGCGACGGCGCAATGCAAATGAACGGCAATAACGGTCTCGTCACGATTTCAAAATATTGGAAACAATGGACTGACCCGCGATTGATTATTTTAGTTTTGAACAATGGCGATTTGAATCAAGTCACGTGGGAACAGCGCGTGTTAAGCGGAGATGCAAAATTTGAAGCGTCGCAATGTCTGCCGGAATTTCATTATGCGGAATACGCCGAAATGCTCGGCCTCAAAGGAATTCGTTTGGATGATCCGAATAAAGCTGCCGACGCCTGGCGCGAAGCGTTGAGCGCGGATCGCCCCGTCGTTATTGACGCGCACACCGATCCCGAAGTTCCGCCGTTGCCGCCGCACATTTCCGTCGCGCAAGCGCGCCATTTTATGAAATCACTTTTGCACGATCCCGAACGCGGCGGAATGATCCGCCAATCTTTCAAAGATTCGATTGAAAATTATTTGCCGCATTCAAATCCAAAATAACAATTAACCAAATAAATTTATGAAAACAGACGATCAAATTTTAACCGGAAAAAAAGTTGCGATTCTTGCGACCGACGGTTTTGAACAAGACGAATTACTCTCGCCGCTCGAAGCCTTAAAAAATGCCGGAGCCGACGCGCAAGTCGTTTCGCCGTCCGAAGAAAATAAAATCAAAGGCTGGAAACACACCGACTGGGGAAAAAAAGTTAAAGTGGATTTGCCGCTGAACGAAGCGAGCGCCGAAGATTTCGATGCGCTCGTTTTGCCCGGCGGCGTGATGAATCCCGACCATTTGCGTCGCGACCCGCAGGTTCTCGAATTTGTAAAATCATTTTTCAACGCGGGCAAACCTGTCGGCGCGATTTGTCACGGGCCGTGGACTTTGATTGATGCCGGCGTTGTGCGCGGACGTAAGATGACGTCTTACGAAACGATTCAAACCGATTTGAAAAATGCCGGCGCAAATTGGGTGGACGAAGAAGTCGTCGTGGACAACGGCCTCGTCACGAGCCGCAAGCCCGATGACTTGCCCGCGTTCAACGCGAAACTTATTGAGGAAATTTCCGAAGGCGTTCATCCGCGTGCCGCAATGAAAGTATAATTTATTTTGAATGAAACGATTCAAAGATTAGAAGTCAGCGCATTCACCGTGCCCACCGATTTTCCCGAATCCGACGGCACGGCGGAATGGAAATCCACAACTTTGATTTTTGTTGAATTGGGCGCGGGAAAAATTTCGGGACTCGGTTATAGTTACGCAAGCGAAAGTTGCGTGCCGCTCATTCGCGAAAAACTGTTTTCAATTGTGCGCGGGAAAAATCCATTTTCACTTTTAGCGCTGCGCAACGAAATGAATTCCGCCGTCAGAAATTTTGGCCGTCATGGAATTGCTTCTTCCGCGATTGCCGCCGTTGAAATTGCGTTGTGGGATTTGAAAGCAAAAATTCTGAATCTTCCGCTCGCAAAATTGCTCGGCGCAGTCCGGGAAAAAATTCCCGTTTATGGCAGCGGCGGTTTCACTTCGTATTCGGAAAAACAATTGCGCAAACAATTTGAAAATTGGGTCGGCGAAGGAATTTCGATGGTGAAAATGAAAATTGGCCGAGAACAGGAACGCGATGAAACCCGCGTCAAATCAACGCGGAAAGCAATTGGCGAAAAAACGAAATTATTTGTGGATGCCAACGGCGCGTTCACGCCGAAGCGGGCGCTGAACTTTGCGGAAAAATTTTCCGAGCAAAACGTCACTTGGTTTGAAGAACCGGTTTCGTCCGATGATTTGTGCGGCTTAAACTTTTTGCGCGAACGCGCGCCCGCAAAAATGGAAATCGCCGCCGGCGAATATAATTACGATGTCTGGCAGGCGCAAAAAATGTTGGGGGCGCGCGCCGTTGACGTTTTGCAGGCGGACGCGACGCGCTGCGGCATCACTGGATTTTTGCAAATGGCGACTTTGTGCGACGCGTTTCAAATTCCGCTTTCGGCGCATACCGCGCCCGCGCTGCACGCACATCTTTGCTGCGCCGCAAATCGCGCGGAGCACGTCGAGTATTTTCACGACCACGTCCGCATTGAACAACTGTTTTTCGACGGCGCGACGACCAAACACAAAAACGGATTTTTGCAGCCGGACTTTTCCGCACCCGGTTTGGGTTTGGAATTCAAACGAAAAAACGCGGCAAAATTTCAAATCAACATATGAGCGCAATAATTTCATGGGAGCGCGCCCGCCTCGGGCGCAGCCAACGACGCCCTCGTCGTTGGCATGGTCGCACGGAAGATGCTCGAATTATTTCAATTGTTGGCGCGCGTAATGTTCGGCGCGAGGGCGCGCCGAACTACAGCCGGGGCGGCTGCGCTCCCCAAAACAAACTTATGATATGAGCGATCAAAAACCACCATCCACACACACACGCGCAGAGCCGGGAAACAAGTGGCGCGGCGATGCGAAAAACTTGGAAAGCGCACTGAAGAAAAAAATTTCCGGCGAAGTCCGTTTTGACAACGGCTCGCGCGCGCTTTACGCGACTGATTCTTCCAACTATCGGCAAATTCCGATTGGCGTGGTCGTTCCAAAAACCGTTGACGACGTGGTGCAAACGATTTCGGTTTGCCGCGAATTTTCCGCGCCTTTTTTATCGCGCGGCGGCGGCACGAGTTTGGCCGGACAATGTTGCAACGTCGCGGTCGTCATGGATTTTTCAAAATATCTGCACAAAATTATCGAGCTGAATCCGCAGGAAAAATTTGCGCGCATCGAGCCGGGAATTGTTCTGGACGATTTGCGCGCGGAAGCGGAAAAAAATCATTTGACGTTCGGGCCCGATCCTTCGACGCACAATCATTGCACGCTCGGCGGCATGATTGGAAATAATTCCTGCGGCGTGCACTCGGTGATGGCCGGTAAAACCGTTGAGAACATTGAAGAATTGGAGATTCTGACCTACGACGGCCTGCGCATGCGTGTCGGCAAAACGAGCGACGGCGAATTGGAAAAAACAATTCGCGAAGGCGGCCGGCGCGGAGAAATTTATTTGGCGTTGAGAAATTTGCGCGACAAATACGCCGACTTGATCCGCAAAAAATATCCGAAAATTCCGCGCCGCGTTTCCGGTTACAATCTGGACCAGCTTTTACCGGAAAACGGTTTTCACGTGGCGCGCGCGCTCGTCGGTTCGGAAGGCACGTGCGTCACGGTGCTCGAAGCGAAGACGCGGCTGGTGCACAGTCCGATTCATCGTTGCGTTGTCGCGCTCGGTTATCCGTCCGTTTATGAAGCCGGCGATCATGTCATGGAAGTGCTCGCGCACAAGCCGCTCGGTCTCGAAGGTCTCGACGACGTGCTCGCGCGCAACATGAAAAAATTAAAAATGCACGACGAGGATTTAAAGTTGATGCCGGAAGGCAAAGGCTGGCTGATCGCGGAATTTGGCGGCGACACGCGCGAAGAAGCGGACGCCAAGGCGAATGCGTTGATGGATCAATTGAAAAAACTTCCGAACCCGCCGAGCATGAAGCTTTACGACGATCCTGATGAAGAGAAAAAAATCTGGGAAGTGCGCGAAGCCGGTCTCGGCGCGACGGCGCGCGTGCCGGACGAACCGGTGACTTGGGAAGGCTGGGAAGACAGCGCGGTGCCGCCGGAAAAAGTCGGCGCTTATTTGCGACTGCTGCGCGCGCTTTTCAAAAAATACGATTACGGCTGCTCGCTTTACGGACATTTTGGCGACGGCTGCATTCACACGCGCATTGATTTCGGTTTGAAAAATAAAGACGGGATCGAGAAATACAAAAAATTTGTCCATGAAGCGGCGGAACTCGTGGTCAGTCTTGGCGGTTCGATTTCCGGCGAACACGGCGACGGACAATCGAAAGCGGACTTGTTGCCGATCATGTTCGGCGAAGAATTGATGGATGCGTTCAGGGAATTCAAAAAAATCTGGGACCCGCTCAACAAAATGAATCCGGGCAAAGTCGTGAACGCGTTTCATCAGGATCAAAATTTGCGGCTCGGCACGGATTATCATCCGTGGAATCCAGAAACGAAATTTTTTTACGGCGAAGACAACGGCAATTTTGCCGAGAGCACCTTGCGTTGCGTCGGCGTCGGCAAATGTCGTCGCGGCGAAGGCGGCACGATGTGTCCGAGTTACATGGTCACGCGCGAGGAAAAACATTCGACGCGCGGACGCGCGCACATGCTGTTTGAAATGTTGCAGGGCGAAGTCATCAAAGACGGCTGGCACAGCGAAGAAGTCAAAGCGAGTTTGGATTTGTGCCTCGCATGCAAAGGCTGCCAGTCGGATTGCCCGATGCATGTTGACGTGGCGACTTACAAGGCTGAATTTCTCTCGCATTATTATGAAGGCAAATTACGTCCGCGCCACGCGTATTCGATGGGACTGATCCATATTTGGGCGCGCATTGCGTCGAAAATGCCAGGGCTGGTCAATTTTGTGGGCCGCGCGCCGCTGATCAAAAATGTGGTGAAATGGCTTGGCGGTATTTCGCAAAAAAGAAAAATGCCGCAGTTTGCGCCAACGACTTTTCGCGCGTGGTGGAAAAATCGTGCGCCGGTCAATGAAGGCAAAACGCCGGTCGTGCTTTGGGTGGATACTTTCAACAATCATTTTCACCCGGAAATTTTGCAATCGGCGGTTTTGGTTTTGGAAGCGACTGGCCGCAGAGTCATTTTGCCGGAACAAAAACTTTGTTGCGGTCGTCCGCTTTACGATTTCGGAATGCTGGACCACGCTAAAAAAATGCTGGCGGATATTTTGGTTTCGATGCGTCACGAAATTCGCGCGGACATTCCCATCGTCGGTCTGGAGCCGAGCTGCGTTTCGGTTTTTCGCGATGAACTGAAACGTTTTTTTCCTTACGACGAAGATGCGCTGCGACTTTCAAAAAACGCAATGACCATCAGCGAATTTCTCGTCGAGCATTCGCAGTTTGAATTTCCAAAACTCAACCGCAAAGCCATTGTTCACGGCCATTGCCACGACAAGGCCGTGATGAAAATGAAATGCGAGGCGGAACTTTACAAAAGCATCGGCCTGGAATTTGAAGTTTTGGATTCGGGCTGCTGCGGCATGGCCGGCTCGTTTGGATTTGAAAGCGAGCATTTTGAAATTTCAGAGAAAGTAGGCGAACGGATTTTGCTGCCGCGCGTGCGTGAGGAAAAAAATGAGAAGTTGGTCATCGCGGACGGTTTTAGCTGTCGCGAGCAGATTGAACAACTTGCAAATCATCGCGCGCTGCACACGTCGGAAGTTTTGTTGAAAGTTTTGAAGGAAGGTAGTTACAAAAATCCGGAGGGCAAAAAAATTGAGGCGCCGCACACGGTTCCAGAAATGCAGGAGCAATCGCAATTGAAAAACCGGACCAAAACGGAGCCGGTGGAAATTGGCCATGAACATTGAACAAAATGAAGTTGTGATGATCACGGGCGCGTCGGCCGGCATTGGCCGCGCCACGGCGCAGGCGTTTGCCAAGCGCGGCGCGAAAATCGGTTTGCTCGCGCGCGGTCGCGAAGGGCTTGAAGGCGCAAAACGCGAAGTGGAAAAACTTGGCGGACGCGGTTTGATTTTGATTGCCGACGTGGCCGATGACAAGGCGGTGGAAGCGGCGGCGGAAAAATTAGAAAATGAATTTGGTCCGATTGACATTTGGATCAATGACGCGATGGTTTCCGTTTTTTCGCCGGTCATGGAAATGACGCCGGACGAATATCGCCGCGTCACGGAGGTGACTTATCTCGGTTATGTCTGGGGCACGCAGGCGGCGCTGCGGCGAATGCGCCCGCGCAATCGCGGCGTCATCGTGCAAGTCGGCTCGGCGCTGGCGTATCGCGGCATTCCGCTGCAATCGGCTTATTGCGCGGCGAAATTTGCGATTCGCGGCTTCACAGATGCGCTGCGCTGCGAATTGATCCACGACAAAAAAGACATCCACGTTTGCATCGTGGAAATGCCGGCGATCAATACACCGCAATTCGGCTGGGTAAAAAATAAATTGCCGGACAAGGCGCAGCCGGTGCCGCCGATTTTTCAACCGGAAGTCGCCGCCGACGCGATTGTTTTCGCCGCGACGCACAAGCGCCGGGAAATTTATGTCGGCCTGCCGACGGTCGAGGCGATCGTGGTGAATAAAATCGCGCCCGGATTTTTGGACCATCACCTGGCGCACACCTGTTTCAAGGCGCAGCAAACGGACGAGCCGAAAAATCCCGGCCAGCCGGATAATTTATTTGCGCCGGTGGAGCACGATTTTGGCGCGCACGGAACTTTTGACCGCCGCGCGAAAAAATTCAGCATCGAACTTTGGCTGGATAAAGACCGCGCGATTATTTTTACCGCAATTTTGATTGTGATCGCTGTCATCGTCGCATTACTTGTCGCGCATTCACACCATGATTTATGAAAACCGAAAACGGAAAAAAATTCGCGCCCGTCGGCCATAAGCGCTGGGTCATTCCCGAAGGTTGGATCCCCAAAACGAGCCACGGGCCGGAACCGGAAATGACCAGCCACGAAGCGGCGTGTGTGTTGAATGTTTCAGACGAGGAAGCGCATTTGGAAATCACAATTTTTTATTCCGACCGCGAACCGGTTGGCCCGTATAAAATCTCCGTCGGCGCGCGGCGCACAAAACATATTCGTTTCAACGATTTGACCGAACCGGCGCCGATTCCGCGCGGCACGGATTACGCGAGTGTGATCGAATCGGACGTGCCGGTTGTCGTGCAACACACGCGGCTGGATTCGCGCCAGGCGGAAAACGCGCTGATGACGACAATGGCGTTTGCGGACACGGAATCGGTCATGTAATTTTTCTGCATGAATTATCAGCCGATAGAAAATTACGGCGTGATCGGCGACCTGACGACGACGGCGCTGGTCAGCATGGAAGGCTCGATTGATTTCATGTGCTTTCCGCATTTCGATTCGCCGACGATTTTTGCGTCGCTGCTCGACGCCAAGCGTGGCGGACATTTCAGCATCACGCCGACGGCGGGCGAGTTCAGGCACCGCCAGCGCTATCTGCCGGACACGAACATTTTGCTCACGCGTTTTCTCGGCGAAAATGGGATCGCCGCCATTTCAGATTTCATGGCGATGCAACATCTCGGCCACAGCCACAATCTTGTTCGCCGCGTGAAAGTCGTCCGCGGCGAAATAAAGTTCCGCATGGTTTGCGCGCCGAAGTTCGATTGCGGACGCGCGGGACACACGGTTGAAAAAAAGAGCCCGCGTGAAATTATTTTCGTTCCCGCCAAAAAAAATCTTCCGTCGTTGCGCTTGCGCAGCAGCGCGCCGTTGAAAATTGAAAATGGCGAGGCGGTCGCGGAATTCAAATTGCGCGCGGAACAGACGGCGCATTTCATTTTGGAAGAAGTGCGCGGTGAATCGCCGTCGGCAAATCCTGATTACGTTTCCGAGGCGTTCAAGGAGACGATGAATTTCTGGCTCGCGTGGATCGCGAAATCGAAATATCGCGGGCGCTGGCGCGAAATGGTGAACCGTTCCGCGCTGACTTTGAAACTTTTGACATCTCAACCGCACGGCTCAATCGTCGCCGCGCCGACGTTTGGGTTGCCGGAAAAAATTGGCGGCGAGCGCAATTGGGATTACCGCTACACATGGATCCGCGACGCGTCGTTCACGCTTTACGCATTGATGCGGCTCGGCTACACGGACGAAGCGCAGGCCTTCATGCGCTGGATGGAAAAACGCTGCCGCGAATTGAAACCGGGCAAACCGTTGCAAGTGATGTATCGGCTCGACGGGCGGCGCGAACTGCCGGAACACGTCTTGAAAAATTTCGAGGGCTACCAAAAATCGTCGCCGGTGCGCATCGGCAACGCGGCGTGCGAACAATTGCAACTGGACATTTATGGCGAACTGCTCGATTCCGTTTTCATTTACGACAAACATGGCGAGCCGATCTCCTACGATTTTTGGACGAACATCGTCACGCTCATCGAATGGGTTTGCAAAAACTGGCGCAAACCGGACGAGGGAATTTGGGAAGTTCGCGGCGGCGCGCGGCCATTTTTGTATTCGCGCGCGATGTGCTGGATCGCAATTGACCGCGCGATTCAGCTCGCGCGGCGGCGTTCATTTCCCGCGCCGCTCGTGCGCTGGCATAAAATTCGCGACGAAATTTACAAAAATATTTACGAGACATTTTGGAATCCGAAATTGAAATCGTTCGTGCAATTTCACGGCGCGCAAACGGTGGACGCCGCGTCGCTGCTGCTGCCGATGGTCAAATTCATCAGCCCGACGGATCCGCGCTGGAAATCCACGATGAAGGCCATCGAAAAAAATCTGGTCGAGGATTCGCTCGTCTATCGTTACAACCCGGAAAAGGCCGCGTCCGACGGCATGGCTGGAAAAGAAGGAACTTTTTCAACCTGCTCGTTTTGGTATGTCGAATGCCTCGCGCGCGCGGGCGATCTGAAGCAGGCGCGCTTCATTTTTGAAAAGGCGCTCGGCTACGCAAATCATCTCGGACTTTACGCCGAGCAACTGGGTGCGTGCGGCGAACATCTCGGAAATTTTCCGCAAGCGCTTTCGCACATCGCGCTCATCAGCGCGGCGTGGAATCTGGACGAGCGGCTTTCCAAGGCCGAAGGCTAATGCCACGCACGCGTCAGGTAATCGCTGGCGACCAGAACGAATTGGATGCAGAGCCAGAAAAATCCGGCGGCGACGAACATCCAGATGAGTTTCGCGGTGTAACGGACTTCCATGAAAAATAAAATGATCAGCATCATTTGAATGAAGACGAGCGCGGCGATGAGCGGCGTGTCGAAAAATTTCAAATAATACGCGATGCCCAAAATCGTGAAGTGCATGACGACCAGCAGAATCCAAGTCAGTGCGAAAAGTTTTTTGGATGGATGGTTTTGAATCATGTGTGGCGTTGGACAAGGTAAAGCAGCGGATACAAAAACAGCCAGATGATGTCCACGAAATGCCAGTAAAGTCCTGTGAGTTCAATGGGTGTGTAATAACTTCCGGAAAATTTTCCGCGCCGCGCCGAGGCAAACATTACGGTCAAGATTCCAATTCCGACGGTGACGTGAATGCCGTGCAGTCCGGTCATCGCCCAATAAAGCCAGAAAAAAATCTGCGCTTGCGGTGGCAACGACGGATCAAAATTTGCACCGGGCAAAAGGTGGTCATGCAAATCTTTGTGATATTCAAATCCTTTGACGACGAGAAAAGCGAGGCCGAGCAAAATGGTCAGCGCGAGAAATGGCGCGATTTTTTTTACGCGATTTTCCTTCGCGGCGTGAACGGCGAGCGCCATTGTGAAACTGCTGGTCAGAAGAATCACGGAATTGATTGTGCCGAACATCACGTCGGTGTGTTTGCTCGCGGCGACGAAGGCGTTGAAATAAAAATGGCGATAAACGGTGTAGGTCAAAAACAGGCCGCCGAAAAATAAAATTTCCGTGGCGATGAACGTCCATATGCCGAGATGCGACGCTTCGGCCTGCTGCTGCGCATCTTCAAATTGTTCGGTGACGATGGAATTTTCTTCAGACATTTTCGGATTCTCCAAGTTCATTCAACGGCGGATAATTATACGCGCCTTCCGTCACAACGGGCGTTTCTTCAAAATTATGTTTTGGCGGCGGCGAGGAAGTTTTCCATTCCAGCCCGGTTGCGCGCCACGGATTTGCGCCGGCTTTTTTTCCATAAAACAGCGACCATAAAAAATAAATCAGCGGCAGCAAATAACCAATTGCGAGAATGCTCGCGCCTACCGTGGAAAGCACGTTGTAGATTTGAAATTCTGGTGCGTAATCGTGGACGCGGCGCGGCATTCCGAGATAGCCCAAAATAAATTGTGGAAAAAAAGTCAGGTTGAATCCGCCAAACAAAATCAGCGCGGCGAGTTGCGCGAGTTTTTCGGGATACATACGTCCGGTGATTTTCGGCCACCAATAATGCAGTCCGCCCATGAACGCCGTGACCATGCCGCCGACCATGATGTAATGAAAATGCGCGACGATGAAATAAGTGCCGTGAACGTGAACGTCCACCGCAAGCGTCGCGAGCATGAGTCCGGTGAGTCCGCCGATGACAAAAAGTGCGATGAATGAAAGCGCGTAAAGCATCGGCGCTTCAAACGAAATCGAGCCGCGATACATCGTCATCGTCCAATTGAAAACTTTTATGGCCGAAGGAACCGCGACAAGAAAACTTAAAAATGAGAAAACAATTCCCGCATAAATGGACTGGCTGCTGACAAACATGTGATGTCCCCAAACGAGAAATCCGATGATGGCAATCGCCACGCTCGAAAACGCGACGAAATAATATCCGAAAAGTTTTTTTCGTGAAAAACAGGTGACGACTTCGCTCACGACACCCATGCCCGGCAGAATCATAATATAAACCGCCGGGTGCGAATAAAACCAAAAGAGATGTTGGAACAGAACCGGATCGCCGCCGAGTTTCGGATCGAAAATGCCGATGCCCCAAAATCGTTCCAGTGCCATGAGCGCGAGCGTGATTGCCAAAACCGGTGTGGCCAAAACTAGAATAATGCTCGTCGAATACATTGACCAAAGAAAAATTGGCATCCGAAACCACGTCATTCCCGGCGCGCGCAATTTGTGAATCGTGACAATAAAATTCAGGCCGGTCAGAATCGAGCCGAAGCCGGCGATGAAAATTCCGGCGGCCATTTCGATGACGTGCGTGTTGGAATAAGCGGTGCTGTAAGGTGCGTAAAAAGTCCAGCCGGTGTCCACGCCGCCGATGATGATCGCGTGCATCACAAACGCGCCGCCGATGATAAAAAGATACCAGCTTAACAAATTTAATTTCGGGAACGCAACGTCGCGCGCACCAATCATCAGCGGAATCACAAAATTTCCGAGCACGCTGGGAATTGATGGAATCAAAAAAAACCAGACCATCAACACGCCGTGCATCGTAAAAAGTTTGTTGTAAGTTTCGGACAAAACGAGATCGCCCTGCGGCGTGAGCAATTCTAGGCGCATCATCGCGGCGGCGACGGCGGCGACGCTGAAGAAAAATAAAATGGCAAATAAAAATAAAATCCCGATGCGTTTGTGATCGGTCGTCAGCAGCCACGATTTCACCGTGTCGCCCGCGCTTAAATAATTTTTCTCCGATTCATTCATGGATTTTTTGGCGGCGTTTCGTTGCCGATGCTTTTGATGTAGGCGACGAGTTGCAGCAATTCATCTTCGCTGATGTGTCCTTGGTAAGTCGGCATGAGCGGCTGATAACCTTGCACGATTTGCGACGTGGGCAGCAAAATCGAGTCGCGAATATATTTGTCATCTGCGCGAACGAATGTGCCGTCGCTCAAGGGCACAAGTTTTTGATAAAGACCTTCGAGCGGCGGCGCGTGAACGGC
>DASXED010000112.1:0-16116 GCA_036490295.1 Verrucomicrobiia bacterium
CCACCAGTAAATGCGGATTGGATTGATCTGTGAAACACCTTCGGAAATGAGCGTGCCCCAACTGGCCATCGGCGCTTCCACTCCGAGTCCGAGGAAGCTCAAAAATGATTCGTAAAGAATGATGGCAGGCATCGTGAGCGCGAGGTAAGTGATGACGACGCCTAAAATATTCGGGATTATGTGGCGCGCGATTATCCAATGCGGTTTTGCGCCGAGCGCGCGGCTGGCTTCGACAAACGCTCGTGTCCGCAGCGACAGAACTTGTCCGCGAACAATTCGCGCCATCGTCAGCCACGAGATTGCGCCGAGGCCGATGAACAACAGTATCACGCGCAAGCCGCTTTCCACCGCGGGTGAATTTTGCACGATGTGAGATTGTTTGATGATTTCGCCGAGCGTGGTCAGCAGAACGATGACGAAAATAATTGTCGGCAGCGAATAGAGCACGTCCACGATACGCATCAAAAATGCGTCCGTGCGCCCGCCAAAATAACCGGCAATCGCGCCCCACAAAACGCCGATGATCAAACTTACCAGCGTGCCAACGACACCGACGAGCAGTGAGATTTGCGCGCCGAAAAGCACGCGTGAAAAAACATCGCGTCCGTGCAAATCCGTGCCGAACCAATGTTGCGCGCCCGGCGGAGAAAATTGGGCGTCGGAAACTTCATCGGGATTGTGCAATTGCGCGAAATGTGTCCCGCCGATTTTCAAAATGACCGGCCATGCGATAATCGCAATCGCCAGAAAAGCAAGGAACCACGCGCTTAAAACAGCGGGGCGATTTTTTTTGAACCGCCGCCATGCGTGTTGAGCAGGCGAAATATGCTGGTTGATTTCACTCATATTTCACGCGCGGGTCGAGCAAGGTATAGGCGAAGTCCACCGTCAGGTTCATTCCGATCAGCAGCATCGCATACAGCAGCGAAAGGCCGACGACGACGGTGTAGTCGCGGTTGAGCGAGCTGTTGACGAGAAAAACGCCGATGCCGGGAATCTGAAAAATGTTTTCGACGATGAAGGAACCGGTCAGCATGTCCGCCAGCATCGGGCCGGAATACGAAACGACCGGCAAAATGGCGATGCGAACGGCGTGCTTGAGCAACAGCGAATGTTCGGCGAGTCCCTTGGCGCGCGCGGCGGTGACAAATTCTGATTGCGCGGCTTGCAACATTCCTTCGCGGAAAAGGCGCGCGATTTTTCCGGCGAAAAAAAGTCCGAGCGCGATGGTCGGCAAAATCATGTGCAAAGGCGATTCCCAAAGCGCGACGGGCAGCCATTTTAACTTTACGGAAAAAATCAGAATCAGAACCGGCGCGACAACAAAACTTGGGACGCAAACAGCGAGAATCGCCAGAAATCCGCCGATGAAATCTTCCCATCGTCCGCGTCGTGCTGCGGTAAAAAATCCAAGCGGCAGGCCGATGGCCATCGCGAAGCCGAACGCGAGCGCGCCGAGCGTCATCGAAACCGGCAATCCCTGCGCGATGATGTCGTTGACGGTGTGATTGCGGTATTTGAGCGAAACGCCAAAATCGCCGTGCGCCAGATCGCCGAGATAGCGCACATATTGTTTCCAAACCGGCTCGTCGAGATGGTATTTGGCTTTCAGATTGCGCTCGATTTCGGGTGACGCGGGAACGCGCTCGCGGTCAAACGGCCCGCCAGGCGCGGCGTGAACCAAAAAGAACGCCAGCGCGCTGATGATCAGCAGCAGCGGAATCGCAAAGGCGAGGCGTTTCAAAAAATACATCGGCGCTTATTTAACCGCAGAGACGCGGCCATGCAGAGAAAATTTTTCACTTGTAAATGTTTCCGAAATCATGCAGAAATGGAAAGTTTTATGAACACAAAATTAACATTTAATAGTTTTAAGCGCGGCATGATGTTGCTGGCTCTTGGTGCTGCGCTTCCAGTTGGCGCGCAAAATTTCTCCACGCTCCACAATTTTGGCACGGTTCAATACGATGGGCAAACTCCGCAGGCGGCTTTGGCGGCATCAGGCAGCAAGCTCTACGGATCGGCGTCGGAGGGCGGCACCAATGGAACTGGAATGATCTTCAGCATGAACACCGACGGATCAGGTTTCACCAATCTTTACAGTTTTTCGTCCGCTGCCACCACTGACGGGAGGGCGCCAGATGCACGCTTGCTTGTTTCTGGGAACACTCTGTATGGCGTATGCGCGGGCGGTGGCGTCAATGGACATGGGACGGTGTTCCGTGTCAATACGGACGGCAGCAGCTTCACCAATCTGCACAGTTTTTCGTCCTTCGGCACGGGAGGCGGTGGGGAGCTTGAGTTTGGAGAAGGCCCAAATAGTGACGGAGCTTTTCCAGAGGCGACGCTGACATTATCGGGCACTAATTTGTATGGAGTGGCAAACGACGGCGGAGCCAATGGCAACGGGACTATCTTCAGGGTTTCCACCGATGGTTCGAGCTTCGGCGTGATCTATACTTTTTCGGGATCACCCAATGGTATTACCAACAGCGATGGGGGCAATCCGTATGGAAACTTGGTGTTGTCCGGCACCACGCTATATGGGACGACGCTGTCAGGCGGCACCATGGGCAATGGGACTATCTATAATATTTCCATCATTAACTCAAACTTTACCACCATGCACTCATTTGGAGGGCAGATATTTTCAGGGCCTCTCGCTGGTCAAACCGATGGAATTGAGCCGGGAGCGGGTTTGGTCTTGTCGCCGGGCGGGAATCTTTATGGAACATGTGAGAATGGCGGGGAAAATGGTTTGGGAACGGTATTTTCGATTCCCACCAACAGTTTAGAGTATGGAGACTATCAAACGCTTTATGCGTGGACTGCCCAGTCGGTTGGTCAACAACCGGTTGACGATTTGGTCTTGCTGGACACCAATCTATTTGGAACCACGGTTGATGGCGGCCCCAATTTTAATGGAACCCTGTTCAGTGTCTCGATCAACGGCACCAATACTTTTACCTCATATTACAATTTTTTGGCCTACAACAATGAGAACGAGAATGCTCCCAACAGCGGCGGGGCGCGGCCTTATGGAGGCTTGGTTTTTGCCGGCACCAACCTCTATGGGACGGCGTTGGATGGCGGCAGCATCGGATACGGGACGGTGTTCCAGTTGACCGTGCCGCCGGCGATTCTGGCGTCGTATCTGGGATCAACCCTGCCGCAGATTCAGACGGACGTGCAGACGCCCTTTTATGCCTATGTAGGCGGCACGGTTTCCAACTCCGTCACCATCACCAGCCCGACGACTGCTGGCTACCACTGGCAGTTCAATGGCGCGAACCTGACTGACAACGCGAACATCACCGGCTCGCAGAGCAACGTCCTGACGTTGTCCAATGTGCAGGCTGGCGAGGCGGGGAATTATCAGGTTGTCATCACCAACGTCGCCGGTTCCATCACCAGCAGCGTGGCGGCATTGACGGTTGTCGGCAACGACCCGATTGGCTTCAATGGTTCCGGCTTCGGCTGGACGGCCAGCCAGACCGGCACCTTTACGACGCCCGTTATTTCCGGCAATCTGTTGACTCTGACCGATGGCGGCGGCAGCGAAGGCCGGAGCTTCTTTTTCGATTCTCCGCAATACATTGGCGGATTCCAGGCCACCTTCACATATCAGGATGTGGGCGGTGGCGGCGCGGATGGTGCGGCCTTTGTCCTGCAAAATGACCCGCGCGGTTCTTCCGCCTCGGGCACCGGTGGCGGCGATTTGGGCGTGGGCGGCACCAACGCCATTACTCCCAGCGCCGAACTGGAATTGAATTTATACACCGGCAATGGGGAAACCGTGGGTTACACCTTTTTGACAAATGGTCTCACCGGTGTAGATGGCGTCAACGGCAACTATCATTCGCCGGGCGGTGTCAATCTCACCAGCGGCGATCCGATTAACGTCACCTTGCATTATGCGCAGGGGCAACTGGCGTTCACGTTCACGGACGCCGTGGCCCGCACCTCATTCAGCACGAATCTGAACGTGGGCAATCTGACCAACATTGTGGGCGGCGCGACGGCTTACATCGGATTCACCGGCGGAGATGGCGGGGTCGCTTCCACGCAGACGATTTCAAATTTCTCGTTTGTGAGCATACCGACAGCGGTGATCAGTGTCAGCTCCGGCAACACAGTGATTTCGTGGCCGTCGGAGATCATGGGTTACGCCTTGCAAAAGAACGCTGGTTTGGGGACGTCCAACTGGACGGCCGTGACGAATCAGGCCACGGTGGTGAACGGACAAAATCGGGTCACGGTGCCGTTGACAACCACCACTGAATTCTATCGCTTGGTCTTGCAGTAGAAGTAGAACGCAAGGAAAATACGATGGTGCGCCGCCGCGCGGAGTTGGAGCTTGGCATCCAGAACCTGACCGGCGAGAATTACAATTTGGACTCGCTCACTCCTTATCAAGCTTATCAAGGCTTGCCAATCAGCCGGCTGTTCGAGGCAAAATTGAACTTTGTGTTCTGATTTTTGAGAACCATGCAAAACCGGAGCGCGAACGTCGAAAGCTCTTGCACAAAAGGCGGGCTTTCATCAAACCTACATCGGGATGGTTGAACGCACTTTAAGTAATCCCAGTTTGGATACGGCCAATGCGATTGCAGAAATGTTGGAAATATCCTTTTCCAAATTGATTGCCGAAGCGGAAGCAAAACGGCGACGCGCAGAAAAATAAAAAAACCGGAACTTTTCAGTCCCGGCTTTTTCGAAGTTTTACTTTTTTAATTATTTCTTGGCAGCGGGCGCGGCGGCGGGTTTGGCCTCGGCTTTTTTATCGCCGCCTTTTTTCTTGATCGAGACGCTGACCGGCGGCTTCCAGCCCTTCGGACGTTTCTTGGATTCGCGGATGACGACGTAATCGCCTTCTGCGCCGGGAATCGCGCCTTTGATCAAAATCAGATTATCCGCTTCGCGCACTTGAATGACTTCAAGATTCTGCGTCGTGCGCGTGTCCTGACCCATGTGGCCGGGCATCCGCATTCCGCGCATGACCGTGCCGGGAAACAAACGCTGACCAATCGCACCGCCGCGACGATGCCAGCCTTTCGCGCCGTGCGTCGAATCGCCACCGGCAAATTTGTGACGTTTGACCACGCCTTCAAAACCGCGGCCTTTCGTGACGCCGATGGCGTCAATGAAATCGCCGGGCGCAAAAAGCGTCGGGCCGACGATGTCGCCGGGCTTCACGTCCTTGGAAAAATCGCGGAACTCGCGGATGCGTTTCACCGCCGCGCCGTTTTGTTTTTTGATGTGACCGAGCAATGCCTTCGTCAGGCGCTGTTCCTTCTGGTCGTCAAAGCCGAGCTGGACGGAATTATAGCCGTCCTTGCCCGCCTGCGTTTTCACTTGCAGCACGCGGTTCGGTCCGGCGAGCACAACCGTCACGGGAACCACATTTCCGGTCGCGTCATAGACGCGCGTGTGTCCGAGTTTTTTTCCTAAAAGTCCGAGTGGCATGGTATTCCTTAAATCAAATTTTGATGGTGATGTCCACGCCGGCGGGCAGATTGAGTTTCTTCAATTCGTCCACGGTCTTGGCGGTCGGGTCGAGGATGTCAATCAGCCGCTTGTGGGTGCGTTGCTCGAAAGTTTCCTGCGATTTTTTGTCCGCGTGCGGCGAGCGTTGCACGGTGAACCGCTCGATGCGCGTCGGCAGCGGGATCGGGCCGGCGACGCGAGCACCGGTGCGTTTGACGGTGTCCGCAATTTCGCGCGCGGACTGGTCTATGACGCGATGGTCATAGGCCTTCAGTCGGATTCGGATTCGTTGTGCAGCCATAGAAAGAACAATTTTATAGTTATGGTTGTGTTAAATTTTTTCCGCCTGAACTTTCAAAGCGGGCGCGAAATATAACAACCGGGCGAATCTGTGCAAGGAAAATTTCAATAATTTTTGGTTCAAACTGTGAAACCAAAAAACCGTTTCGACTGTTTTGACGCGCAGTTTCGGTGCGATTATTTTCAACCATGAGCACGGTGATAGGACAGCCCAAAACAAAGTGTTGGGACAATTACCATTGGCGGAAGTTTTGGCAGGCAGCGAAATTTTACGGCCAAAACTGAAAAACCGCGACCTTTCAACCGAAACCAACCATTTGCCGGGAAACCCGGATGATCTGCGGAATAGAATTGACTGATTTTATTGCAGGAGCGCTAAAATTCTTGCAGAAACTTATTGCCTCTGGCCGTCAGCAGCGTATTATCTGCATTCCATTTTTGACGAAAGTAAATGAAAATTGCCATTAAAAATCTCGCAGGAAAAAATTCAGGCGAACTCGAAGTGAAGTTCGCGCTGATTGAAAACGGAAAAGGCACGCAAGCCGTCCACGACACCGTCGTCGCGCACAACGCGGCGCAGCGCAGCGGCACCGCCTGCACCAAGACCGTCGGTGATGTCCAGGGTTCCAACAAAAAACCGTGGAAGCAAAAAGGCACCGGTCGCGCCCGCGCCGGTTCGTTCCGCTCGCCGTTGTGGGCAGGCGGTGGCGTGGTCTTCGGACCGAAGCCGCGCGATTTCTCGAAAAAAGTTTCCAAAAAAACCCGTTCGCTCGCGTTACGCAAAGCCTTGAGCGAACGCCTCAAGGCCGGCGATGTGGTCGTCGTGGACGATTTGAAATTGTCTTCGCCGAAGACGAAGGATTTCATCGGCGTCATTTCCGCGCTGGAATTAAAGGGCACGACGCTCGTGATTTCATCCGGCATTGATAAAAATCTGACGCTCGCCTCGCGTAACATCGAGAAAGTCGCGCTGACCACGAGCGATTCGCTCAACACCTACGACGTGCTTCGTCCCGACAAATTATTGTTCACGCGCGACGCATTTGAAAAAGTCGAGGCGCGGCTTTCCAACGATTGATTGCCGATTCAACGATTTAACAATTCACGATTCAAGGAACCATGAACGCTTTCGAAATCATCAAGACCGTCCGCCTGACTGAAAAAGGCACGCGCCAGGCCGAGAAGTATAACCAATACACCGTCGTGGCCGACCGCCTCGCGACCAAGCCGCAGATCCAGCAGGCCGTGCAGGAACTGTTCAAGGTCAAGGTCGTCAAGATCAACACGCTGAACGTGCGCGGCAAAGCCCGCCGCAAGCGCACGTTGCAGGCCGGCCGCACAAGCGATTGGAAAAAAGCCATCGTGACGTTGAAAGACGGCGACAAAATTGTTTTGACCTAGAAAATTTTTGAATCTCGCAAGGCGCGAAGTGAAATTCACTTCGCGCTTTTTTGTTTGGCCGGTTCAATGACTGTGTTAATTTGCCAGCATGATTCAGGCGGAAGAACTGGTTGGTGGCGAGTGGGCCGAATGGTATCGGCTCACGCCGGTTCAACGCTGGCTGGAAAGCGAGAAACTCTGGCAAACCTATCTCGCGCTCGGAGGCTCACTTGATCCCGAACCCGATACGCAAAGTCCTTTCTTCGATGCGCGCGCATCGCGTCCGCGCCCTGCTCATGGGCGGACAGGCGTGCGTGTTCTACGGCGCGGCCGAGTTTAGCCGCGACACGGATTTCGCCATCCTCGCCGAGGCGTCAAATCTCGCGCGGCTGCGAAAAGCCCTGGCCGAACTGCGGGCCAAACCCATCGCCGTGCCGCCGTTTGAAATAAAATATCTTCGCCGGGGCCATGCGATTCATTTTCGCTGCCAGCATCCCGAAGCCTTGCGAATGCGCGTGGACGTGATGTCGAAAATGCGCGGCGTGGATTCATTTGCAAAACTTTGGAAACGCCGGACAATCCTGCAAATTCCCGGCGGCGAGAAATGCGATCTGCTCTCGCTGCCTGATTTGGTGCAGGCCAAGAAAACCCAGCGCGACAAGGACTGGCCGATGATCCGCCGCCTCGTCGAGGCGAGTTTTTTTGAAAATCGCCGGAAACCCAACCCGGTGCAAATCCGTTTCTGGCTGGCCGAACTCCGCACGCCGCAACTGCTCGTCGAAATCGCGCTGAAAAATCTTGTGGCTGCAAAAAAACTTGCCGCCAAACGTCCATTGCTGCGTCTCGCTCTGGCTGGTGAAGCGGTAAAACTCGAAAAGGCGTTGGCTGCTGAAGAATTGGCGGAGCGCGAAAAAGACCGGCGTTACTGGCTGCCGCTAAAGAAAACATTGGAAAAACTTCGTCACGGCAACTGATTTTTATTTGTTTTCCGATTGGACAGCTTTTGTCCGTGCCAGCGTGCGAAGATTTGACACGGAACGGATTTAGGTTCAATTAGAGTTTGCCTGTGAACGTAAAAGCGCCCAATCGAATTTTGCATGTGGATGGCGACAGTTTTTTTGCGAGTTGTGAAATCGCGCTCGCAAAAGACAGGGGAATTGGTTTGAGTCATCGTCCCGTGTGGGTCGGCGGCGGGCGGCGCGGCGACGGCATCGTCATCGCGGCGAATCGCGCGGCGAAAAAATTCGGCATCAAGACCGGCATGGCGTGTTTCGAGGCGAAGCGGCTTTGTCCGCGCGGCGTTTTGTGCCGTCCGCATTACGACGAATATCGCCGGCTTTCGGCGGAAATGTTTCACGTGCTCGAACAATATGCACCAGTGCTAGTGCCGATTTCGATTGATGAAGGCTTTCTCGATTTCACGACGATGGACAAGCACGTCTGGCGCGACACGACGCCGGAAAAATATGTGAAGGAAATCTGCGCGCGGATTTTGCGCGAAGTGAAACTGCCCGTTTCCGCCGGACTCGCCAATTCTTCGCGGCTCGCCAAACTAGCGACGGACGCGGCCAAGCCCGGCTTCCTCGAAATCAAATCCGGCGACGAAAAAGAATTTTTGAAAGATCGTTGCGTGCGCGAACTTTCCGGCATCGGCAAAAATCGCCAGCGTTCGCTTGCGGCGCTCGGCGCGACGACGTTTGGCCACGTCGCGAAATTGCCTTCGACTTTGCTGAAACAAAAATTCGGAATCTGGGGACAGCAACTCTGGCTTTTTTCAAACGGACTGTGGAACGAACCGTTGCTGCTCGAAGTGAAAGACCGCACGACGATTTCCAGCAACACGACGCTGCCTTATGACGAGCCGGATTACGAGGCCGCGCTGACGTTCACGTTGAGCGAGGCGACGCGGCTCGTCGGCCAGTTGCGCCGCGAGCAATTGCAGGCGCGCGAATTGTCGCTGACGATCCGCTTCAACGATTTCAGCGAGGCTGGCGGCAGCCATCGTTTTCGCGAGCCGCAGTTTTTGAATTCCACTTTCAGTGCGGCGCTGGAGGAGATTTTTCGCGGCGTCATGGGCGGGCAATTCAGACCCGTGCGGCAGATCCGCATCGCGTTCTGGAATCTCGCGCGGCTGGACACGCAGCCGACGTTGTGGGGTCGCACGGACGCGGAACGATGGGGCGCGCTCGACGACGCATCGCACAAGTTGAATTCGCAGTTCGGCTCAACGGCGATCATGACCGGCGCGCAACTGGCCTTGCGCGAGATGGAGGACGCGTTCAAAAATCCGAAGGCGAAGTGTCCGTTCGTGCCGCAGCGCGAGATGGTGAAAAAACTCTGGGGCACGGACGCCGACCCGTTGGCGCACAAGGGCGATTGGGAGAAACGCCTGGCGAAGGTCAGCAAGCAGTTGCAGTTCCGGCATTGAAATGGCAAACGATTTTTATCTCCTAATTTTAAAAATCTTTGGCAAAGTTTCAGTATGGCGAACATCAAGATGCAAAATTATCCGCGCGGCGATGATTATCTTGCCGACGATAAATTATTTCCTCGGTCAAAGGGAAAAGTTACTGCCGACGAATTATCCCAAGCCATTTCAAAAGCGTTTGAGCGAAGTTTTAAGGACAAACAGGGAAACACAACTATATTGGCTCAAACTCCGGAAGAACTTGTCGAACTTTGCTTGCGACATCTCAAAGAACGCAGCGACCCAATTTTGAGTCCGTATTTTTTGAGTCAGTGCGAAGTTGAAGAAATTTTTGAACTCGATGCGGTCGCGCACGAAATGCAACGGCATCGGATGAGAATAGGAGTTTTTTACCAATTCCTTTTGATTGAATTGATGCGCTTACGTTTTAAGAACGTGTCTGATGGAAAGCGCGAGGGCGACGCTGAAGCGGAAGTTGACACGCCTGGTTACGCCAAAGGATTGAGGCTTTTCATTTCGGTCAAGAAATCATCCGACACAGTCGGCGGCCAAGATGTCAGCGGAATGATTCGCCGATTGGAGGCGATGGCTCTTGAAGATAAGAATCTCACGCGTCCTTATCTTTGCGTTGTTTGTTTTGCGACGCCGCAACGAGGAATAATTCTTCCATACGAACAAGCTCGAAGCATTAAACGAAACCGCGACGGACATCCATATTCTCCGAATTGTGAAGTGTGGAGTCCTGGCTTCGCATTTCCTTATGTGTGTGGATTGGATGCGGAAGAAGTTTATCGTGCTGCGTTGCAAACCGTTGGAAAGTTTCTGCCGTTTCATTCTTTGAAACTTCGCAAGCAGTGTGGAAAGCTGCTTGCCACTGAATTGAAAAATCTAAAATTGATTAGTTCAGAAACAGGACGACTTGACCCTCTGAAATTCCAACAGTTTATCACCCAACGTAAAGAAATAGTCGAATTGAGCGATGAAGATTGAGCAACCAACATATTGTGCCGTGATTTGCGGAGACAGCCGGAAAGTGTTGGCTGATTACGCCGGCAAGGTTGATTTGATTGTCACGTCGCCTCCGTATGCAGACGCGCGCCGAAATCATTACGATAGCATCCATCCAGATAAATTTGTAAAATGGTTTCTGACTTTTCACGAGCCATTTTACAACGCGCTGAAACCTACGGGCAGCTTGGTCTTGAACATCAAGGATAAAGTTGTGGACGGTGTCCGGCATCGCTACGTCTGGCAAACTATTGAGGCTTTAAGCGCGCATGGCTGGTTCGCGATTGACGATTATCTTTGGCACAAACCAAATCCCATGCCTGGCTATTGGCCAACGCGGTTGAGTGATGGCTGGGAATATTGCTTTCATCTTTCAAAATCTCCTCGGCCATACTTTAATTCTGACGCAGTGCGTAAACCGATTGGTGATTGGGTTGGCTCTCGTCTAACAAAACTTGGGAAGAACGATTTGACGCGTCAAAATTCTGGCAATGCCAGCGGTTTTGGCCGAGATATTTCCAAGTGGATTGGCAAAGAAACCGTTCTGCCGTCAAATGTCATCAGTCTCGCACTTGTCGGGAAAAATCGCGGCCACCCTGCCGTCTTCCCCGTAGACTTGCCGCTTTTCTTTATCAAATTACTTTGTCCGCCGGATGGATTGGTCGTTGACCCTTTCGCTGGCAGTGGCACGACTGGACTCGCCGCTATTTCACAATACCGCCGTTGTCTGCTGATTGATAACAACGCCACATATTGTCAAGTCGCTCAACGTCGTTTGAGTGAAGAAGTCAACATTCCAAAATCCAACGGTCGTTATTCTGACCACAAAAACAACGGACATGAACAAGTTGCGTTGTTGGATGCACCACAATCTTCTTCTAAAATAGCTCCCAAGGCCCAAGCTGTTAGTTATTTTTCAACCAAGCGCAGAAAGCGAAAAGTATAAATATCAACGGTTTTTACAGGATTGAACCAACCTAAAATTCTTTCAAAAAGCGCTTGCGTTCTATTTTGCGTCTGATAGTTTACGCGCTCCTCGTCGTCCGTAAGGTCGTCAGGACAGCATGTTTGCGGACCGATAACTGATTTCCCACAGAAACAGGATTGATGGCTCGCCGACTTCGAAGTTGCTGATAAAAAACTTTTGCATTTATGCCAGTTAAACATTTTAGACCGCTAACGCCGTCCACGCGATACATCACGATCGCGGACTTTAGCGACATCACGAAGACGACGCCGGAGAAGTCGCTGGTCGTCACGCGGAAAAAATCCGGTGGCCGCAACCATTACGGTCGCGTGACTGCGCGCGGCATCGGCGGCGGGCACAAGCAGAAAATCCGCCTCGTGGATTTCAAGCGCAACAAGCACGGCGTGCAGGCGACGGTCTCGGCGATCGAATATGATCCAATGCGTTCGGCGCGTCTCGCGCTGTTGGATTACACGGACGGCGAGAAGCGTTATATCATCGCGCCGGTTGGCGTGGTGGTCGGTGCAAAAATTTCAAGTGGTCCGACTGCGCCGCCGGAAATCGGCAATGCGCTTCCCCTCAAGGCGATTCCTGTCAGCACGGCGATCCATAATTTGGAAGTCACTCCCGGTCGCGGCGGACAGATGGTTCGTTCGGCGGGCGGTTCGGCGACGTTGATGTCGCGTGATGACGGTTACGCGCAAATCCGTCTGCCCTCGGGCGAAATCCGCAAGATCAACGAGGAGTGTTACGCGACGATCGGTCAGGTCGGCAACACGGAGCACGAAAATATTATTTTAGGAAAAGCAGGTCGCACGCGGCATCGCGGTCATCGCGGCATCACGCGCGGTGTGGCGCGGAATCCGGTTGACCATCCGAACGGCGGCGGCCAGGGCAAATCCAAGGGCGGCGGCGGCTGGCAGGCGTTGGTGTCGCCGTGGGGCTTTGTCGCGAAGGGCGGCAAGACGCGCGCGAAATACAAAACCTCAAACCGTTTCATCGTTGTCCAGCGCAACGGTCTGCCGATGAAAAACAAATAATTTATGGGACGTTCGATAAAAAAAGGTCCGTTTGTTGATTTCAGCCTGCTCGACAAAATCGTGAAGGCGAAGGCATCGAACCAGAAGACGCCGATCAAGACGTGGTCGCGCCGCTCGACGATTACGCCGGATTTTGTCGGCCTGACGTTCACCGTGCATAACGGGAAAATTTTCAACCCGGTGTTCGTGACGGAAAACATGGTGGGCCACAAGCTCGGCGAATTTTCGCTGACGCGCACATTCAAGAAACACGGCGCGCACACGGCCAAGGCGGAGGCCAAATAGTTTTTATGGAAGCTTTTGCAATATTGAAAAACGTGCCGATGTCCGCGCAGAAAATGCGCGAGGTCACGCGGCAAGTTCAGGGATTGGGCGCGCTCGAAGCGATGGCCGTGCTGAAATTCGTGCCGCGCAAAGGTGCGCGTCTCGTCGAAAAAACTTTGCGTTCGGCAATTGCCAACGCCGAGAACAACAACAAGCTCAAGCCCGAAACGTTGCGCGTGAAAGAAGCGGTTGCCGGAACTGCGACGACGTTGAAACGTTTTCAACCGAAGGCGCGTGGCTCGGCGGGACCAATTTTGAAACGCCGTTGCCATATCAAGATCACCGTTTCCGACGAATAATCTCATGGGCCAAAAAACAAATCCAATCGGTCTGCGCGTCGCCGTCAACAAAGACTGGCGCTCGAAGTGGTATGCCAATAAAAAAGAATTTGGCGCGCTGTTGACCGAAGACCGCAAAATTCGCGCGTTTCTGAAAAAGAAACTTGAAGGCGCGTCCGTGCCGAGAATTTTGATCGAACGCGCGACGAGCCGTTGCCGTGTCACCATCATGACCGCGCGTCCCGGAGTTGTTATCGGTCGCAAGGGTTCGGAAATTGACAAGCTCAAGGAAGATTTGAGCAAGATGACGGGCAAGGAAGTTTATGTGGACATCGTCGAGGTGAAAACGCCGGAACTCGACGCACAACTCGTCGCAGAAAATATCGCGTTGCAACTCGAGCGCCGCGTGGCGTTTCGTCGTGCGATGAAAAAGGCATTGCAGACGGCGAAGGATTTTGGCGCGCAGGGAATCAAGATCCGTTGCGCCGGACGTTTGGGCGGCGCGGAGCTCGCGCGCACGGAATTGTATCACTGGGGTCGCGTGCCGTTGCACACGTTGCGCGCGGATATTGATTACGGTTTCGCGGAAGCCCTCACAGTTTACGGCAAACTAGGCGTGAAATGCTGGATTTGCAAGGGTGACACCAAACCGCAGAAAACCGCCGCGCAAACAACTGCGCCTGCCGAAGTCGCCGCGTAAAATAAAATAATTTTTGCGAAGCCGGGATTGAAAAATCTCGGCTTTTTATTTTGCCGATTTGGGAAGGTTTTTCGCTTTTGCTACCAGCGGAAATGCGCAAACGCCTTGTTGGCCTGCGCCATCTTATGAACTTCGTCGCGTTTGCGGATCGCGTTCCCCTGCCCTTGATATGCTTCGAGAATTTCAGCCGCGAGCGCGGCACCCATCGGCGTGCCTTTGCGGGCGTCCGCGAAATCCACGATCCAGCGCAACGCAAGCGCGGCCTGACGGTCGCTCGGAATTTCCAGCGGCACCTGATATGTCGCACCGCCGACGCGGCGAGGCTTCGTCTCGATGCGCGGCTTGGCGTTGTCCACCGCGCGCTGCAAAATTTCCACAGGGTTGCTCGCCGGATTTTTTTCCGAGATGCTGTCGAACGCGCCGTAAACGATCCGTTGCGCGGTGCTCTTCTTGCCGCCTTGCATGATGGTGTTGACCAGACGGCCAACGAGGGCGCTCTGGAATTTTCCATCTTTGGCTACTACCCGTCTTGTTGCTTGTCGTCTGCGTGACATGGATTCGTTAAATTGTTGAAAAGTTAAATCGTTGGATCGGAAAATTATTTTGCGGGTGCAGCGGCGGCTTTTTCCTTTGGACGTTTCACGCCGTATTTGGAACGGCTGACGCGACGCTTTTCAACACCGGCGGCGTCGAGCGTGCCGCGCACGATGTGATAACGCACGCCGGGTAAATCCTTCACCTTGCCGCCGCGAATCAGCACGATGCTGTGTTCCTGCAAATTATGCCCCTCGTCGGGAATGTAGGCGATGATCTCGTGGCCGTTCGTCAGGCGAACCTTCGCCACTTTGCGCATGGCCGAGTTCGGCTTCTTGGGCGTGCGCGTCATGACCTGAATGCACACGCCGCGTCGGAACGGCGAATTCTGCAAGGCGGGCGACTTGGACTTAGACTTCACCTTGCGGCGGCCATTGCGAACGAGCTGGTTGATTGTCGGCATTTTGTGTTAAAATCGAACGCGGAATATAAAGATGCGCGAACGATTGTGCAATAAGATTTTTGAAGAATTTTGGCTCGTCAAACAACCAACAGGCTCGCCGTGAAGCCTTCAATTATTGTCCGGTGGATTTTCTGAATTATTCAGCAGTCTATCGGCTTCTGTTGAAGAATCTCGTTCTGCCAATTTAGGGCGGACAATTTCATCACTCGCCCAAACTTCGGACAAAGGCAATTGGCCGATAACTGTGTCGCCCAACCATCTCAAACAAAGCGAACCCCAAAAGGGATTTTCCATCAGCGGGCGATAAACGACGCAATGACTTTTATGAATAAACCCTGCGCGGTCTGAATAAATTACTCTGAACGTCGCCGAGTCAAAATACGAAAAAGTCCAATACCAACGACGATTGACGTTAAGAGCAATACCGTTCTATCTGCACTTGTCGCAATGCTTGGCAGAAAATCAAAAAAACTTTCACCCGCATCTTGCCTCAATAGATGAGCTTGATGCCAAAATGTCATCATAAGTAAACTGAATAGTTGTCTTTTGCGTAGGCTCTGTTTCCGCCGTTTTCATCGCTGAAAATCCATGCGTTGAAAGTTTTGACTTTATTCGGCTTCGCTCTGAGTCCGCTTCCATCGTTTTTTTTTGAATTTGTGATCATAAGTTTTTTTTTAACTTTCTTCGTCTCCGTCGTCGCCCGCTTCCGCTGACGGCGTTTCCGGCTCGCTTCCCTTTTTTTCTTGTGGTTAGCAAACGGCATGACAGACACTTCTGGCACGTTATGAATAGTGCCCTGTGCCTGGCGTGACGTTTGCTGGCCGCAAGAAAAAACTCGTTAAACATTTTAGACGAGCCGGAATAAGCAAGCGGGCGACGATGGAGACGAAGATTGTAAAAAGACGCGTGAGCGCAAACTAAAACTCCCTTTTCCTTCTTTGCTTATTTCTGCTAGTTTTCACTGTAATTGACGTTTGTTTAGTTTGGTCAGAAAAGACCTGTCAACATTATTTACAAGTTTTTAACATACTTATTGACAGTGAGTTGCATTCTGTTTATTATATTTAAGGTTCAAGACTAGTTAAGCGGGTTGTTTTTGAACTCATTTAAGAGCAACCGATACAGATTATCACGACGATGGTTAAAACGGAACTCACATTCTTTGAGGTGGAGGCGGAGCGTGACACGGTTGAGGCCACGGAACTTC
>DASXED010000147.1:0-2506 GCA_036490295.1 Verrucomicrobiia bacterium
GGGATGGCATGGTTGTTTGATTCATATCCGTTAATTTGCGGATAAAGCATCATCCAGAAAATTCATTTTGGTTCCGGATATCCCTTCGCGTAGGCGATTTTTTCGCCATCAAAAACAATCAAAAAAAGGACATTCATCTTCTGATATTTCATCCGATAGAGATAGTTTGGTCTTCCGTGGATTTCCGTTCGCTCAACCAGCTTCACGGTCTGCAACGGACCCATCGCGGCGGCGAGGCCTTTGACCACTGCCGGGTTATTGAACAGCGGCGACTGCTGTAACTGCCGCCAAAATTCAGGCGTGCAGTCTTCAGCAGATAGTTCTTCCATTTTCAAACCCCGCACTCGGGCCGTAATCTCCGGTTCATTGTCCGGGATCGGTTGATAGACCCCGACGCGCGACAGGTGAACCGTCTCAACCACCAGTGTCGTTGTGCTGGCTGTCAGCATGACAGCAACAGTGGCAACCGCCGCCGTTTTTGCTTTTGTCCATGCCATAATTTTCAATGCTCCTTTGATGAGGGTTAAGGTCGAACTGCTGGCTGCTGCGCCTTTCGCCACAGCGACGACAGAAATTGTTTTGGCCAAGCCCACCGGCGCGGCTTGAACGGAGTTCGCAGAAATCGCCGCCGTCAAAACCGCCGCCGGAAGAACAACTCCGCGCTTCGTAAAAAATTTCCGCAACTTCTCCACCGCGCGGTTCAAGCGCATCTTGGCCGCGTCTTCACTCGCGCCCAAGGCCGCGCCAACTTCCTTCATGCTCTTGCCGTCGAAAAATCGCAGCACGACGGCGTGGCGATCCGTTTCATTCAATCCGGCCATCGCCGCGTCGAGCAGCGGGGCGATTTGCGGCCAGACCCCGGAATCATTTTCGTTCAACAAAGTTTGCATGTGAGCCTCCTGTTCGCGGCGGGCGCGGCGGATTTCGCTGCGGACAAATGTCACCGCCGTCAGCCGCGCGGTTTGATAGAGCCAGCCTTCAAGGATGACGCTTTTGCGCAAGTGTTTTGATTTTCTCGCCAGAATAACGAATACGGCTTGCGTGATTTCTTCGGCTTGATGCGTGTTGCCAGTGTGACGCAAGGCGACGGAATAAACCCGGTCAATGTGCCGTGTGACAAGCGTGGCAAAAGCGCTTTCGGAATCGCGCTCGACATATTCGCGCAGCAAGGCGATGTCATCCAATTCGTGCATCTACCCTATAAATGCCGCTGATTGCGAAAAGCGAACAGATTATTTTTGCGGTAATCGGAATGAGGCAATTGTATTTGAATTCATTCATGCTTTTCCATTAAGATTGAAAACACGTTATGGCAATTCAATTACGCGATAAATGCACCTGTAAATACGACCAGATCTCGCTCGGCGAAGTCATGCTGCGGCTTGACCCCGGCGAAGGACGCGTCCGCACTGCGCGGCATTTCACCGCGTGGGAAGGCGGCGGCGAATACAACACCTCGCGCGGCCTGCGCAAATGTTTCGGCTACAAAACCGCCGTCTGCACCGCGTTCGTGGACAACGAGGTCGGCCATCTCATCGAAGACTTCATCATGCAGGGCGGCGTCTGCACGGACTTCATCAAGTGGCGCGAAGACGACGGCATCGGCCGCAGCGTGCGCAACGGTTTGAATTTCACCGAACGCGGCTTTGGAATTCGTGGCGCGGTCGGTGTGCCGGATCGCGGCAATTCGGCGGCGTCGCAACTCAAGCCGGGTGATTTCGATTGGGATCACATTTTCGGAAAAATCGGCACGCGCTGGCTGCACACCGGCGGCATTTTCGCCGCGTTGTCCGAAACGACGGCGGCGTTGACGATTGAAGCGGTCAAAGCGGCGAAGAAGCACGGTGTCGTTGTCAGCTACGATTTGAATTATCGTCCGTCGCTCTGGAAATCAATCGGCGGTTTGAAAAAAGCGCAGGAGGTCAATCGCGAAATCGCCAAGTATGTGGACGTGATGATCGGCAACGAGGAAGATTTTACTGCGAGCCTCGGTTTTGAAGTGAAAGGCGCGGATCACAGCTTGAGCCACATCGAGACGGACGCATTCAAGGCAATGATTGAAACCGCCGTGAAGGCATATCCAAATTTCAAAGTGGCTGCGACGACGCTCCGCCGCGTCATCACCGCGACGAAGAATGACTGGAGCGCGATTCTCTGGCACGACGGAAAATTTCACGAGAGCCGCAAATATCCCGAATTGGAAATTCTTGATCGCGTCGGCGGCGGCGACAGTTTTGCGAGCGGCTTGCAATTCGGCTTTCTCGAATTCAACGACGCGCAGAAAGCGGTTGAATACGGCGCAGCGCACGGTGCGTTGGCTTCGACCACGCCCGGCGACACGAGCATGGCCACGCGTAAAGAAGTGGAAAAAGCTATGGGCGGCGGGAGCGCGCGCGTACAACGGTAACCCAAATCTGGTAGGGCGGCGCTGCTGCGCCGCCTTTTTTGGCTGACTGGCGGGTCAGCCCTACCGCTAAAATAAAATTATGAAAACACCTGCAGAACT
>DASXED010000171.1:0-17596 GCA_036490295.1 Verrucomicrobiia bacterium
CTGCCGAATTTAACATGAAACGACCGATGTTGATTTCTCAAGGTTCACTGAACCGGATGCTCAAAGCCGCAAGTGAAGCCTGGCAGCGTGGTGATTTCCAACAATGCTTTGAATTACTGGAACGCGCCAGCCATCTGAATCCGTCCAATTTCAAAATCCTGCTGCACATGGGCGATCTTCATGGGTTGCGTTACGACTACGCCGCCGCCGAACGCTGCTTTGAAAAGGCCATTCGCGTTGCCCCAAACAAAGCCGAGGTTCTGGCAACTGCCGGGCGATTGTCCGTTCAATTTCGAAATCCGGAAACAGCCGGGCGTTACCTCAAAAGCGCCGTGGAACAGAAAGATGCCGCGCCGGAAACTTTCGCCATGCTCGCGGAATTTTATGAACGCCTTCACCGACCGGAAGACGCTTCCAACATGGTGGAACGCGCCTTGCATTTGAACGGCTCTTGCGCCCTGACTTGGCTCACCCGTGCAAAATTAGATCGTCAGGCGGGGCGGCTGGCCGAAGCCGAACAATCTCTTCGCCCCGTTTTGCTTTCAGCCGATCGGGACATTCGAGCCCGTGGTTACTATGAACTGGGCGCGATTTTCGACCGGCAAGGGCGTTATGACGACGCCATGACCGCCTTTCTTGAAGCCAAAGTCCTGTTACGCCCGGATGCGCCGCCTCTGCTCGCCCAATTGCAATTGATCATCACACACCTGAAAGAGATGCAAAACAATGTTTCGGCTGAAATGTTGCAGCACTGGTTCGATTCCGGTCGTGAGCATCTCCAACCACTCCATCGCATGGCATTTCTTGGCGGCCATGCCCGATCGGGGACAACCTTGCTGGAACAGGTTCTGGATTCGCATCCAGACATTGTCTCCGCTGAAGAAACCACCATTTTTCAAGATGACGCCTACTCCCCGCTTCGCCGCGTTTTGCCGCCGGAAACCGCCATGCTGTCAGGACTTGAAGCAGCGCAAATTGAGACGCTGCGACGCTCCCGTGAAAATTATTTTCGTTCAATGGAATTGCATCTCGGCAATCCGGTCGGTCATCGCCTGTTGATTGACAAAAATCCCTCCATCCAGGTTTTAATCCCGGCTTTTCTCCGCATCTTTCCCGAAATAAAACTCCTCGTGGCGATCCGCGACCCGCGCGATGTGGTTATGAGTTGTTTCATGCAACCTCATTTGCCAATCAGCAAAGGCAGCGTGACCTTCCTGGAACTTGCAAGCACCGTCAGAACCTATGCGCGCGTGATGGGCATCTGGCGGACGCTGGCACCGATCATAAAAAATCCCTGCCTCGAAGTGCGTTACGAAGAAATGGTGGACGATCTGGAATCCGTCGCGCGGCGGACATTGGATTTTCTTGGCGTTCCATGGGACGCCCGCGTGCTCGGTTTCGACGAACACGCGCGGCAAAAATTAGTCCGCTCGCCCACCTACGCCGACGTGACGCAGAAAGTCTATAAGCGCGCCTGGGGACGCTGGCGCAATTACCAGAAATACCTCGAACCCCATTTGGAAAAACTGGAGCCGTTCGTCAAGGCGTTTGGATATGAATGAAAACAGTTGAGAGTTGAGGGAACTCGCGTGATTGCGCCTTTTTGCGGCGCGCCGTTACGAGCGAGGCCAAACCAACTAAACCGGGCAGGGATAAACTACATTATGATTTCCACGGCATGATGTGCGATGCCCGTGTCAAACGTCGCCAGTCTCATGTGATGAGCCGAGGCCAGTTCGGCAAGATAAAAATCAGTCACCTGTTCGGAGTTTTGCGCAGAGCTTTTCAAGGCGTTCAAATCATCCGGGACGAAAAACGGTTCATGCCGGGAAATGAAATCGCCCAACGCTTCCCGTGCCACCGGCATTGGAACGCCATAAATTTTAGGATGCGCGACAATCCTTAAAAAGCCTGTTTCGGAAAGCGGACAAGTGGCCAGCGACTTTCCCTCAAGCCATTTTTCGGCGGCATCGTGTTGCGTGTGCGAATCCAAAATCGCCGCGACCAGAAAATTGACGTCCAAAAGATATTTTATGGCAGGCCGGACAGGGCTGCGCGAACTTGTTCCGCCGTGACCGCAGGGCCGCCGGTAAGAATGGAATGCCTGCCCTTGCGTCTTACAAGGCGGATTTGATGGCGGCGCGGTTTTGGTTTCTCCAGCCGCACCAATATCAGCCTGCCATCGCCTTCCGGTTCGACTGACACCACGTCGCCCGTGTCAATGCCGGCCTGTTTGCGGGCTTTGGCCGGAATGACCATCTGGCCGCGCCCATAGATTGTGGCATTCATGGATGAAACTTAATGCAAGCATTGCTTACACGCAATAAAAATGCCGTCTTCGCAGCATCGAACGTCAGTTCGATCATTAATTAAAAGAGAAGTTGGAGCGGACTGGCGTCCGCTGCCACGAGATTACGCTTTTTTGCGGCACCACCCAGACCGGCCAGCGCAAGCGTCGTTGGTTCGGGAATGAATCTTCTGTTTGCTGTTTCACAATTCCTCAAAAATTTTTGGCAAATCCATCATTCCATGCCTGACGCGAACTATTTCAATCTCTGTTTTAATGATATAGAAAACCAGCCAGTTATCAAATCCATCCACACGCCACGAACGCAGGCCGGGCGGCCTTAAATCAGGTCTCACCCGTCCCAAGGCGGGTTGCTCTGCCAGCGCCGCGAATGTGTCTTGCGTCCGCTGCCAAAATCTGGCGGCTGCCTCATCGTCCGCATGATCTCGAAGATAGGTCATGGTTTCTTCGATATCAAGCCAGGACTGCGGGCGAACGGTGTATTTCATTTCCGCCGATGGTGCAAAACCCGCTCTTTGAGGGTATCCCAATCGGCCTGGGTTTTGGGTTCAGCGGGGCCGCTGGCCAGCCCTTCATCAACCCACCGTTGATGCAACGCGGTGGGTTGCGACACCTGTTCCACGTCCTCCAAGACGCGCAGACCGGCGCGAACCACTTCGTCCTGATCCACGTATCGCCCTTGCTTGACCAGTTCCCGGACCAGATTTTCGTAATAGGAAGTCAAAGTCACGTTCATATGCAAATCCTAAATCACAACGTTATAAACGCAATTAAATTGTGGGAATCGAGGTGACGAGACTCTGATTTTTATTTTCTTGTTGTTTATTCTGGGACTATACACATGACAAACAATCTGGGTAGGGCGCGTCACTCCGTGCGCGCCGTTTTTTGTCAATCCACGCGTTCGGCGGGCAGAGGACTGCCCGCCCTACCAGTTTCGTCTCATTGTTTGTCATGTGCATAGTCCCATCAAAATGAGACTCGTTACCTCGTCTCCTACATTCGCGGCGGCAACTTCCGGTTTTCCGCGTCCGGTGCGCGGGCGCAAATGTGAATTTTCCAGAATTTCGGCCAGAAATCTTCCTCAAGCGGATGCAGTTTGGGATAGCCGGGAATGATTGCTCCGCAAAATGGCCAGGTTCCCGATTCTTTTACCAATTCAGCGCGCACAGGATTTGCCAGAATGTAGAAACAGATTTTTATAGCGTCGGAGACGCGAAAGAAAATAGCCCACGGTGCCAACCGTGGGTTTCAATTCCAAAAATGATTCAAAGCCCCGGATGGGGCGAAAGAACGGCGGCGCATTTGGAAAATCCGTTTCTGCCGCCCCTGCGGGGCTTGTCCGGTTGATTGTCTTTTACCCACAGTTTCACTGTGGGCTACTATCGGACGCCGCCCTGCGGCTGGATTTCACGCGCGGCGGCATGAAGCATCAGTTCCCGAAATCGGGCGTGGAAAAATTCGTTGAGCCAGCCGGTGCTGCGCAGGGCAATTGGCATTGTCCAATGAATGACGGCGTCTCCCTGATAATGTTCACGGCTTAAGCGCGGAAGATAAAAATTTCGATCCGTTCCCACGCCGGAAAAACGATTTGGTGCGTTGGATTCCGGTTGCATGGGGGGAGATTTTAGAGCGGACTTACGTCCGCTGCCACTTTTTTCTGTCAGTTCGATCATTATTTTATTAAGAGGGAATGAATGTTGGAGCGGACTCACGTCCGCTGCTACGGGTGTTATGATTTTTATTTTGCAGCATCGAACGTGAGTTCGATCATTCTAAAAAGGGAAAGTTCGTTTGAGAATTTTAAGAAAATTTTAAGTTTGAGCAGACTCACGTCTGCTGCTACAGAGATAAATTAAAAAACCCCGCTCTTTTTAGGGAGCGGGGTTTGAATAAACCTAAAACAACTAAATGTGGCGATTACGCTTTTTTGCGGCGTAAGGCCAAGAGCGCTGCGCCACCCAAACCGGCCAAGGCCAGCGTGGTGGGTTCAGGCACAGGCGCAACTGTGAAGCTGCCTTGATACAATCCATTGGGCAAGTTTGGAGTTGGAGACGCGCTACTTGCTGCAGTAGTTCCAGAAAAGATAGGTGAAAAGCCAACATAGGATACACTATTGTATGTTCCAAATGCCTCAAGTGCAAACATATATGTTCCTCCAGCAGTGGCTGCTCCAATACTAGGAACCACAAAAGCTCCTCCACTAAACCAACCAGCCCCAGTTCCAATGGCACCTGGATTCGACGCAACGCCTATTCCAGCTGCTGTTATTGTTGATGCCAATGCAGTCAATTGGCTTATCGTAGTATCGGTTGAATCACCATAAAGTAATTCCACCGAAATTTGAGGCCCAACACCTTCACCGGCAGCCGGACCGCTTGCAAAAGTAATGCCAGTTGGCTGCGTAGAACTGTAATAATTGCTAAAATTAACTTTCCCTTGTCCATAGGCAACTACAGCAGATGCCATTCCCAAGACTGCTATGAATATACTTCTTTTCATATTATTATTTGTCTAGTTGTTTTTCGTTGATTTGGTTTATTACTGCAAAGTTTGCACCCAATTGGTGGCAGCCGATGGCTGAATAAAGAAACCTTCGGCCACATTGACGACAGGATTTGAATTTACCGATCCCAATTTCCAACTACTTGCAAGTGCTGAATATGTAAAAGTTTGGAATTGTTGACCTGAAACGGACCATTGCTGCAAGGTTGACCCACCGCCCACTGCTAAATTAATGGTTGCACCATTGGTCACAACATCAGCATAGGGCAGCGCACTTCCAACCGGTGTAAGAGAAGTTGAAAGCGCATTTGTTTCAGTGCCACCGCCGCTTGCAGCAACCACGCTGCCTACAAACGTATTTGTTATGGCTGCCGATGAATTTTGCAAAAAGAAACCAACCCCCGGAGGCAATGGCGTATTGTCAGCATTTATGCTTCCGTTCTTCCATGTATGTGAAAGCGCTGAATAAGTCAAAGAATTAAACCCAGCCCCATTCCAAATTTGAGCAGTAGTTCCACCCGGTAAATTTTGAAGAACATTGGAAATGACATCATCACCCGTGGTCAAAGGATTTTCCACTAAAATGAACTGTCCCGGTTGAGCCGAGACATTGACATAGCCAACGACGTTGGCGGAATAAACTGGTGTTTGCGCTTCCGAGGAAATGACTCCGGCCACGAGCGCGGCGGCTGCAATCAGTAGTGTTTGTGTTCTCATATTTTGTTTGGTTGTTACCGTGTGTGCGCTGAATATCACAAATGCCGGGGCGTGTGTCAACTTTTTTTTCAATTATTTTTGAACGGGGAAAAGGCGGTCGAGGGTCGAGGGTCGAAAGACGAGAGCCAAGGCGGTTGAGGAGTGGCAGGGCGCGTCACTCCGTGCGCGCCGTTGGACGATTCACCACGTTCGACGGCGGGCAGAGGACTGCCCGCCCTACCAGGTTTATCAGGGGTTTTGACGCGGATTTCAGGGATGACACGGATTTTTGTTTTTTTCGCAGGTTTCGCGGATTTGTGGCAGCCGATGTGAGCCGGACAAATTGGTCAGAGCGAACTCACGTTCGCTGCCACTGGAAATCAGTTGATGGTTGAGAGTTGAGGGTGGAAACCACAATTTTCAATGAATCGGGCGCGGGACGCGCGGCCAGCGCAATGGCATCGGCGGTTTCGGCCAATGGAAACTGATGGGTGATCAATGGGCGCACGTCGAGGCGGCGGGTGAAAACGAGGCGGGCGGTTTCGCGTTGCAAGGTGAAATCGGCGGAATAGCTGCCGATGAGGTCTTTTTCGTCGAGGCAGATGGAGGCGAGGTCGAGTTGAGGGTTGAGGGTTGAGGGTTGAGGGTTTGAATTTTGAATTTTGAATTTTGAATTTTGAATTGAAGCGGCGCGTCTTGTATGCGCGAATAATAAAATTTGCCCGCCGCCGCGCACGAGTTGCAGCGCCTGCGTCACGGCGTCGTCGGAGGGGACGGCGATGATGGCTGAATCGAGTTGAAAGTTGAGGGTTGAGGGTTGAGTGGTAGGAGTCGAGGTGACGAGACTCAAATTTGTCAGAGACTCCTTACGTCGTCTCCTACTTGCATTTACGGTCCATTTCGCGCCGAATTTTTTGGCGAGTTTCAGCCGGGATTCGAGCAGGTCGGTGGCGAGGACGTTGATGCCGCGCAGTTGCAGAATTTTCGTGAACATCAAGCCGATCGGTCCCTGCCCGGCGACGAGGACGTTGTCGCCGCGCAGAAGATTCAGTTTTTTGACGGCTTTGAGCACGGTGTTGACGGGTTCGAGCATCGCGCCCTCGGCAAAGGAATTTTTTGCGGGAATCTTCACGACGCCGGGCAGGACGAAATCCATGACGCGGACGTATTCGGCGTAGCCGCCGCCGGACGGCTCGAATCCGGCGGTGATGCCGGTGCGTTTGTAGGTCTCGCACTGGGCAAAGGCGCGGTGGCGGCAAAAATGGCAGTCCATGCACGGGACGTGATGGTGGAGCGCGACGCGGTCGCCGATTTTCAAGTTTTGAATTTTGAGTTTTGAATTTTGAGTTTTTAAGCCTGAATTTCCACCGCCGATTTTGACGATGGTTCCGGCGGTCTCGTGGCCGAAGATGCGCGGCGGCGGGACGGTTCCGTATTGGATTTTTTTGATGTCGGTGGGGCAGACGCCGCAGACGGCGACTTTGACGAGCAATTCATTTGAGCCGATGCGCGGGACGGGCACGGTTTCGAGGCGCAGGTCGTTGACGCCGCGATAAACGACGGCGCGCATGGTTTTGGGGATGCCGGACACGCGCGGAATTTAACCACCAAAGGCACGAAAGGCACGAAATTCTTAATTGTTCAACCACGGATGGACACGGATTTTTTGCGAAAGGAGAAAAAGGTTTTGGTAAAATGCAAAGATTTTTACCGCAGGAATTGCATATCGCAATGAAGCCAATGACCGATAATCGCATTTTCAGCACGAAATAAAACGATTTTGACGGCATATTTCAAGCTTTGGTTAAAATCATGAATGCTACAAAAAAAATTGCGATTACGATGGCAGGTCTCTCAAGCCTTGCAACCATGACATTGATTGCAGGGCCGATAGTAACAGTGCAGGTTCCTGTGCCTGCGGTGACAGTGCAGGTGCCAGCACCGGCGGTGACGGTAGAAGCGGCAGTGCCTGATTCGTATGTCTGGGACGGCACTGAATTTGTCGGCGTCGTTGGCAGCCAGTATTATTATCTGGGTGCCGGCAATGCCTGGCTGCCCTTTGATTCAGTTCGCACGTCGCGCTTTCACGACTGGGAAAAAGTCCATGCGGATTGGCGCACACACGCCACCCGCAACGAACTTTACCGCCATGATGCCCACGGTCACGATGTGCCGCGTAATGACGACCAGAGCCATGACAAAGATCACGACCATGGTCATTGAGCAATGCTGCGGCAAATGCCGCATGAGTTGGGTTGGGATAAAACTAAAACGGCGCGGCATTTTCGTCGCGCCGTTTATCTTTGGTGGCCGACTGCAAAGAAATGATCACAACCGACGGTCAGAATGACACTTGGTTCGCTTTGCTTTCCAAAAAATTTGCATTTCGCAGCGGACGACTTGCGTTGCTTCTCGCATTCTTTCTGAATGCAGTATTTCAAATCGCCAGCAGCAGGCGTTTGATTTCCTTGAGCCGCGCCTTGGCTTCTTTTTTGGTGAGGCGCGGGAATTTGCCGCCGAGCGTGATGAAATCGTTGTGGCGCGTGATTTTTAATTTGTCTTCCTCGACTTCGATGGCCGTCACGGATTTTTCGCTGGCGAGAATTTTCAGTTCGGCGATTTGTAAAAGCAATTCCACCTGCTGCGGCAGCGGGCCGAAACGGTCGCGCAATTCTTTCGCCAAATTTTCCAGCGCGGATTTTTCCGTGCCTTGCGCGAGCTTGCGGTAGATTTCGATGCGGTGCTGCGGTTCGGTGACGTAGTTGTGGGGGAGCGCGGTAGTGGCACGGGCGTCCCGCCCGTGCGTTTCATTTTTACCCATCGGCGAGGAACTCACGGGCGAGACGCCCGTGCCACTAGAATTCATCTCCAGAAAATCCAGCGCGACGCGAACTTCGACACGAGGTTTGACCTTTTCACCCTTGAGCGACGAGACGCTTTGCTTGAGCAACTGGCAATAGAGTTCAAATCCGACGGCGGTGATGTGGCCGCTTTGTTCCGAGCCGAGCAGGTTTCCCGCGCCGCGAATCTCGAGGTCACGCATGGCGATCTTGAAGCCGCTGCCGAGCGTGGAGTATTGCTTCATGGCGCTGATGCGTTTGCGCACGTCGGTGAGCAGGCTCGCGTGGCGCGGCAGCAACAGATACGCGTAGGCCTGATGCTTGTAACGCCCAACGCGCCCGCGCAATTGGTAAAGGTCGCTCAAGCCGAAGCGGTCGGCGCGGTCAATAATAATTGTGTTTGCATTTGGAATATCCAAACCACTTTCAATAATCGTCGTCGAAAGCAAAACGTCGGCCTCGCCGTTGACGAATTTCGTCATCACTTCTTCGAGGTCGTCGGCGTTCATCTGGCCGTGGCCGACGACAATTCGCGCGTTGGGGCAAAGTTTTTTCAAGCGGTCAGCCATGTCGTGAATCGTCATCACGCGGTTGTGCAGGAAAAAAACCTGTCCGCCGCGCGCGAGTTCGCGATTGATGGCGTCGCGGATGGTGCGTTCGTCGAATTGCGTGACGATGGTCTCGACGGGCAGGCGATCGTGCGGCGGCGTCTGGATGGTGCTCATGTCGCGCGCGCCGGTGAGCGCGAGGTAAAGCGTGCGCGGAATCGGCGTGGCGCTCAACGTCAGCACGTCCACGAGCGTGCGCAGGCGCTTGAATTTTTCCTTGTGCAACACGCCGAAACGCTGCTCCTCGTCAATCACGACGAGGCCGAGGTCTTTGAAAACAATGTCGTCCTGCACGATGCGATGCGTGCCGATGACGATGTCCACCGCGCCCGCCGAAAGATTTTTGACGACAAGATTTTGCTCGCGCGGCGTGCGATAGCGCGAGAGCAGTTCGACGCGAATCGGATAGTCCGCCATGCGTTCGCGGAACGTGTTGAAATGCTGCTGCGCGAGCACGGTCGTCGGCACGAGAATCGCAACTTGTTTTCCGCCCATGACGGCTTTGAACGCGGCGCGAATGGCGACTTCCGTTTTGCCGAAGCCGACGTCGCCGCAAATTAAACGGTCCATCGGTTTGGCGCGTTCCATGTCGGATTTGGTTTCGGCAATCGCGCGAACTTGATCGGCGGTTTCCTCGTAGATGAACGCGCTTTCAAATTCGCGCTGCCAGTTCACGTCCGCCGGAAACGCGTGACCGGCCTGCGTTTCGCGCACGGCCTGGATGCGCAACAGTTCGGACGCGACATCGCGCACGGCCTTTTCCGTTTGCTCCTTCGCCTTATGCCAGCGCGTGCCGCCGAGCGTGTTGAGCGGCGGATGCGCCCGGCCCACGCCGACATATTTGCTGACGAGATGAGCCTCGGTGACGGGAACGTAAAGTTTCGGCGCTTCGTCGCCAGAATTCGCCGGCGCGTATTCGATGACGAGACATTCGGTGGAAGTTGAGAGTTGAGAATCGAGAATTGAGGGATGACGACTATTACCAATCGGCATCGTTTTCAATCCCAGATAACGTCCGATACCGTATTGCAGATGCACGACGTAATCGCTTTCTTCCAAATCGGTGAAGTCAATGTCGAGCGCAGAGCGCGTCGCCAGCGCGTGCGAAGATTTTTGTCGGCGCGGACGTTGGATTTTGTAGCGTCCAAAAATCTCCGCATCGGTGACGACGACAATTTTCGCCTCGTCGCAAATAAATCCGCGAGCGACCGCACCAATTTGAATCGAAAGACCTTTTTCCTGGACGAAGCCGTATTCCTTCCAGATTTCCGTGAACCGCTGCTGCTCGCCGTCGTTATTGCAGAAAACGTGAACGGCATAATCCTGCCGCAGCCAGCGATGAAGTTGCTGGAAAAATTCCCGCTGCTGCGCCTCGGCAATCTGCGGTTCGGGCATGCGTTCGGCCAGCGGACGGAATGCGTCGAGTGAAATAAATGTAGTGGCACGGGCGTCCCGCCCGTGAGTTTCGAAATCAGTCCCGTTCATTTCTGATTCAGAACTCACGGGCGGGACGCCCGTGCCACTATCCGCTTCGCGCAGTTCCATGGATGTCAAGTTGCGGCGATTCAATTCCGTCAAAAAATCCGGCCATGAAATGAAGAATGGATCATTGGCCGGAATTTGCTGCGCGTATTCATCTGCGCGGGCGGCGAGTTGCTCCGGCTCACACAAAACAAAAATGGTTTCGCGCGGTAAATAATCCAGCAGCGTGGCGAACTTGGGAGATGAACTCGCGGACGAGCCGTCCGCGCTCCGCTTCAAGATTCCCAATTCGCCGGCGGGTGGCAAAGTGATTGAAACAATTTCTTCGCGCGAAATTTGCGTGAGCGGATCGAACTCGCGCAAGGATTCGAGTTCGTCGCCGAAAAATTCCAAGCGAACCGGCCACGGGCTGGTCGGCGGAAAAATGTCGAGAATGCCGCCGCGCAACGCGATTTCGCCTTTCTGGGAGACCTGCGCTTCCGGTTCGTAGCCTTGTTCTTCAAGAAATTCAACCAAGTCGAGCGGCGCGATTTTGTCGCCACGTTTCAATTCGCGCGTGCGTTTTTGAATTTCGTCCGGCGGAAAAGTTTTTTGCAACAGCGCAGTGACGCTCGTGACAACAGGTGACGAGTGGCGCGTAACAAGTGATGAGTTGCCAGAAAGTGCAACCAAAGTTTGCAACCGGTCGCTGATGACATCGGCGTGCGGCAATTTGCCTTCGTGCGGAAAAATTTCCCAAGGCGGGTAAAACAGCGGTGACATTCCAAGCCACGTTTCCAAATCCTGCTGGAAATTTTCCTGCGTCTTGAGGTCGGGCGTGACGATGACGATTGGCCGGTTCTGGAAAATTTGCCGAAGCAACGCGGCGAAAAACGGCTGGGCAGACGCACAAACTCCGGTGCAGGACAACACTCCGCCATTCTCCAATCGCCGGGCGAGGGATTGCACGGCGGGAGTTTTCAGGATGTCAGCGAACAATTTGCCTGTCGCTGACGGCAATGCGTTTTGCGGCAAGCGCAGAGAAAGTCGCAGTGAAAAACAGATTCGTCAAGCCGGAGCCGGTCTGGCGGCAATCACGGCGCGTTAGTTTTCAAAGTTGAAACGGGCGGCGCAGTGTCCTTCCAGCCATCGGCTGCGAATAATTCCAGTTTTTCATCCGAGCGCACGTCGCCGGCGGGATTTTTCAGCCGCCCGAACTGGCGGCTGTGATCGGCCAGAAAGCCGGCCACTTGGGAATTCCACGCATAAATGTAAGGGAGGTCCGACCAGCCGAAATCTTTCAACGGCGGCGGCGGCAGGATGAACGGTGTCGCGCCGGGAGCGGGAATATTTATCCAGCCGACGCTGGCAACCATCCACACATGATGGCCGGATTGAAGCGTCGCCGCCATCCGGTCAATGACCGGTCGGATCGCGTTTGTGTTTTGCATCTGGATTTTCACCAAATCATAACGGTGCCAGGAATGATCCGACAGCGGCGGCAGCGTCGTCCAAGGCGTTGAACCCTTGAAATAATGCTCGAAGCTGATGCCGCAATACCAGGGCGTGACAATGATTAAATCATCGGGCGCCGCTTCCGCAGCCAATTGCCGCGCCAGCCGGTCAACATTGGTAAAATGCCGGTTCAAATCCCGCTGCGCAAATGGAACGGCGATGCACGCGGTGGCCGCAATCAATGCAAACGCCACCACGCGGACAAGCCTCGGCAACGACGACAATGGCACGCCAAATTCAAGACAAACCGCGCCCAGCGCCACCGGCGGAAGAAAATACCACGGCTGCGTCGGCAGCGCGGCGAACCAGAGAAAGCCGGTGAACCCGGTGAACGCCGCGAGCAGCGTTGCGCCGGCGAACAGCGGCAGATCATCGGTTGAAACCTGGCCGGCGGCGGGGCCGGGCTTTGGGTTGCGGGCAAACCATCGCGCGCAAGCAAGACACACGACGGCCAGCGCAAGAAATTCCCAGACGCGAAGGTATTGCGGCAGCGGAAAGGCAACGACGCTGTCGAAATTTTTGAATGCCATCGCGGGGATGACGCCGATCCGCAGCGACATGGCGGCCTGGGGCATTTCAAAAATGTTTTTCCAATACGGCAGCAGCGACGCGGCGGCGGCAATTGCGGCGAGAAGGATTTTTGCGGCGGCTTGCAGGTTTTTGCGGCGGACACAAACCATCCACGCGCCGAGGCAAATCGCGGCGAAGAGCACGGCGTTTTGGTAAAGGGATTGCACGCTCAAAATCGCCGCGACGGCCAGAATTCCCGCGCGCGACCACGCCGGATTTTTCAGGAACGCCCACATGGCTGCGGCCGTCAGAACGATGAACAAACTTCCCAGCCCGTAGGCGCGCAGTGAATCGCCGTAAGCAATGACCGTCATGTTCAGTCCGATCAGCACGAGGCTTGCCAGCGGCGGCGAGCGTCGCGCCGTCCACGCTGCGGCCCAAAGCGCGGCCAAAATTCCCAGTCCGGCCAAAAATCCCAAAAGGCGCAGGCTCAAATCGTTTTGGCCCAGGCCGGCGGCGATCCACCCGTGAACCAGCAGCGGCATTAACACCGGAAATGAATCCTTGCTCATGTCGCCCAGGGAATGGCGGCCGGCCAGGTTGATGAGACTGACTTCGTCGCGCCAGAAGCCGCCCGCGTGAAGCAGAAAATAGAAATGCAGCCAGACGCCAGCCAGCGTGATCAAAATGGCCGCGACCCATCCGGGCTGGCGTAGTTTTTTTTCCTGAAGAACGGATGGCTGCGTCATGCGCGGCAATTGAACAAATTAAACGGAAGCGGACAAGCGAATTTGCCGCGTCTGCCTTTTCAACAAAATAAAACCGCCGGAACAAATCACGGATCAAGTTCCGGCCGTCACTCTGGCTTCGTCCAACTTTGGCGCGATGTTTTTGTATTCGTGAAGTTTGTTGCGCAATGTTCGGATGCTCACTTCGAGCAGCTTCGCGGCATGGGTGCGGTTGTTTTTGCAATGTTCCAGCGCGGCAAGAATGTGGTGCTTTTCGATTTCCGCCAGCGTTGGAAACCCGATGCGCTGGCCGGGAATTTGCGGAATTGCCCTCGCGGTGGCAAAACCCGGCGCGACCTGGTTCGCCTGATTTGAAATGTTCAGGCCGAGATGCTGCGGTTCGAGCATTCCGTTGTCGCCGCACAAAATGACGGCGCGTTCAACGACGTTCTGGAGTTCGCGCACGTTGCCCGGCCAGGAATGGTTTATCAAAGTTTCTCTGGCTTCGTTGGTGAATCCCTTGATGTGGACGCCGTGCCGGCGGCTGAAGCGGCGCATGAATTCCTTTTTCAGCAGCAGCACGTCTTCCGGCCGGTTGCGCAACGGCGTCACATGAACCGGCACGACGTTGAGGCGGAAAAAAAGGTCCTGGCGAAATTCCTTTTTCCCGACGCTTTGCTCAAGGTCGCGGTTGGTCGTGGCGATGACCCGCACGTCCACCTTGATGGTGCGGCTGCCGCCGACGCGCTCAAACTCGCGCTCCTGAAGCACGCGCAGCAGCTTGGCCTGCACCGTGGTTGAAATCTCGCTGATTTCATCGAGCAAAATGGTGCCGCCGTGGGCCAGTTCAAAACGGCCTTCGCGCTTGCTCACCGCGCCGGTGAACGCGCCTTTCTCGTGGCCGAAAAATTCGCTTTCAATGAGATTTTCCGGGATGGCGGCGCAGTTGACCTTGATGAACGGCGCGCGGGCGCGCGGGCTTTCGCGGTAAAGCGCGCGGGCGACGGCTTCCTTGCCGGTGCCGCTTTCGCCCTGGATCAAAACGGTGGCGTGCGTGCGCGCGACTTTGCGGATGAGTTGCCGGAGATTTTCCATGTCCGCGCTCTCGCCGAGCAAAACGTGCTCGCTCTCCTCGGTTTCCTGGCTGAGCAGGCGGTTGACTCGGACAAGTTGCGTGAATTCTTCCGCCTTGCGCAGCGTAATCCCGATTTGTTCGTCGGAAAACGGCTTGATGAGATAATCGAACGCGCCGTTTTTTATGCAATCCACAGCCGATTCAATTGAGCCGGAGCTGGTCGTGATCACGACCAGCGGTTTTTGCGCGCGGGCTTGGATTTCCTTCAGCAGTTCCGCGCCGTCGCCGTCCGGCAGGCGCAGTTCCGAAAAAACGATGTCGAAATTGTCCCGGCTCAAATACTCCCGCGCCACGGCAATCGTCGAGGTGGACGCGACGTCGTAACGGCAGCGGCGGAGATAATTTTCGAGATTGCTGCGGAGGATTGAATCGCCCTCCAAGATAATTATTTTTTCAATAGTCATATCTTGCGCCCGAGTGCACCGATAAGAACAAACCCGGCGCGGTCCGGTCAAGGGATTGAGTGAAAATCTTACTGGCAGTATTCACAGGCAATTTTTGCCCCGCGAAAGTTATTCACTGGTTTCCGACTTATCGGCATTCTATTCAGACGTTGCTGGATTTTTTTCCGTCAAAAATGTGAACAAGCCGGCGAAAACGGAATTTTTAATTTTCCGGCGGGAAATCAGCGCGGCAGAATTTTCCCGATGGATGGAAATTTCTGCAAGCGCCGCGTCGCCTTTGCAAAAAATCAAACGATGGAATTGCGCTGATACAAACTGGCGACAAAATGCGGTTTTTGAACCGCCGCCGCCGGCAAATGCCTGGCCGGAACCAGGCCGCGACGAAGCATCGCCTGCTGATTTTCGCGGTCGAGCAGCAACACTTTCATCAGCAAACTTTGGATGCTTTGAAACAAGGGTTTTGCTTCTTTGCAATCCTCGCGCTCGGCCTGCGACGCCTGTTGCCAGATCATCCGCCGGCCACGCAATTTGGTTAAAAGCAATTCGAGGTTTGGAAGCAAATTTTTCCGCCGTTCATGGAATTCAAACGATTGGTAATTGGCTTGGCCGGACAACGCCTGATTTTCGCGCGTCGCCAGGCTCAAAATTTCCTCGCAAAGGTCGAGATACGCCCGCAGTTCAAAAATCAATCCGGCGGTGAATTCAGTTGTGATGAAATTATTCATTGCTTGATGCTTGTCTGGGTGTTTGTGCCGGAGCCAACCGCAACCAGCGCCGATTCGGCGAGCGAATGGTCAACGGCCTCGGCGTTGGTCTGCCATTGGATGAATCCGACGCGCCAGCGCGCCATGTCGAACACGGCTTTCAATCCCGGCGTGGAGTTCGTGCCGACTTCCGTTTCGCGCGCGAGAATTTGATTGTAGGTGTCAATCGCCTTTTGCGGCTGCAACAATTTTTCATAAGTCATGCCCATCTGATAATCCACGGGAACCTGCCAGGCAGGCGTTGAATCCAGTTGCGCGAGGTTGATATAAACTTCCAGCGCCTTGATGTAATCGCCTTCGTGATAAAGCTGGTTGGCGATTTCATTGCCGACGCGCTGCTGCCAGTAAGCCCAGACTTCTGGATCATTTTTCGTTTTGATTTTTTGCTCCTGCAAACACAGCAAAACCTGCTGCAACGCCTCGTTGTTTCGCCCCAAAGCTTTCAAGGATTCGGCGAGATAATAACGCACTTCGGGTGCTTCGTCGGCATCGGCATAACGTGAAAGAAAATCCTGCGCCTGACCGACCGCCTCGTCGTTGCGACCGATGATTGCGAGCGAGCGGATCAAGCGAAACTGCATTTGAGGACGATTCAGCGCCGGATCGGTTTTTTGAAGCAACCGCGAATAAAAATCCGCCGCGTCGGCGAACCGCCCCATCAAATAATGCGTTTCGGCGATTTCAATCTGCGTCTGCAAAACGAGGCTTTGGTAATAAGCAAGCTGGTCATTTTTCAACGCCAGCGCCGAAGTCATCACGCTGTAAAATTTTCCGAGTGCCATGTCGTTCAAACCCATTTGCCGGAAAATTTCGCCCTGCCGCAGAAGAATTTCGGGAACTTTCACGTCATTCGGCCAGCGGTTGAGGAATTGGGCGTAAATCGTCTGGGCGCGCGGCAGGTCATTTTCGCCCCGCACCGTCGCGCCAAGTTCCAGCAGCGCGGATTTTTGGATTGAATCGGGGACATTTTCCGCCAGCAAACCCACGAGAATCGGCTCGGCCTTTTCCGGCTGGCGCGCGTTCTCAAAATAACGCGCCATCGCCAGACTGGCGTTGAAATTATTTGTTCCCGTTTGTTCGCCGGAAACTGCGCTTGGAGAAAAATTCGTGTCAGCCGCCGGGGAATTTGAACTGGAGAAATTGCCCGGCGACAAATCAGCAAACGCGTCGGCGGAAGAACCAGCCGACATATCCGCGCGCGCAAACGGATTGAACGCCGTCAGCAGGCAAAAAATCAACAGCCAGCGGGCGCGCGATTCCGAAATGGAACGCGTTTTGCGGCGTCGCAATAATCTGTCGCCGGGCCGAATCATTGGGTTTTGTAAGTGGCCTGGCTTTCGCCGGGAACTTTTGGCGCGGGCGGCGCAAATTGCATTTCCGCCGGCACGAACACGGTGGGATTTGTTTGATTTTCCTGATCCGTCTGGTTTTGCGCCGGTTTGAGATATTCAGTGATCATTTGCGGCGTGACTGTGAGCAAATCGCCTGCCGACGACGGGGAATTTGGCGAGATAACCGGCATTTCGGAATTATTTTTTGCGCCGGGCGCGGTTTCCGGTCTGACCGGAACCTGATTTGTCAGGTTTGCATTCGCAAGCGCGGCGGGAATTTGACGGGAAATCGCGGCGATATTCGTGAAATTTGCAGCGGGCGCGGCAACTTGCGTCACGGCATTTGAAGCTTCCGCCGATTGCGCGGCCATGACGAATGATTCCAAATTGAAAACCAGATGATTCGTGGCAACGGCCTGAAATCGCAGCGGCGGCGATCCGACGGATGGCAGATACGCGCGTTCGCCGCGCGCTTCATGCGCGGCAAATATGCCGGCTGCAATGGCGCAAATCACGCCGGTGATTTCACGCGATTTTGAAAATCTGCTCATGCCGTCATGGTTCAAATTGCGAATGAAAAATGTTTTTTGAGGAATTCCTCGTTTTGAAAATCGGCAACGGTCGCGCCGCTCGGCCTTTAATCGGCAAAACTTGCCGGTGGCTTGAGAAAAATCTGCAAAAGTTTGGAATTATGCAGTTAACAAACTTTCCGGGTAGGGCGCGTCACTCCGTGCGCGCCGACGGTTGCAAACCAACGCGTTCGGCGGGCAGAGGACTGCCCGTCCTACCAG
>DASXED010000180.1:0-4826 GCA_036490295.1 Verrucomicrobiia bacterium
CTCAACGGATAATCTTTCGTTTTGCCGGCCTTGGCGTTGTTGATGGCTTTCATGGCCGCCGGGTTGGACAGAATCTCCATCTGCTCCAGCAGGTCGGCCATCCGCTTCCGTGGCACGATGAAGGCGACGACTTCGCCGTTCCGGGTGATGGCGGAGGTTTTGCCGCTCCGGCACAATGCGGGAAACTTCGCCTGCCCTTTCGTGATAGTCAATGTATTCTTCATGTAGATTCTACATAGGCCATTTTTCGCTTTCCGGCAAGTTTTTTATTTCAACGGCACAGGAACGCGGACTGGAAGTTGACCTCGAAAAAATCATTTCCAGAGCGCGAAGCAAAGAATTCGCGCCTTTTTAATTTGTTTTGGAAATCAAGCCCCGTTGTCGCCAATCGCCTCGACCGGGCAGCCTTCCTTGGCTTCTTTGCAGCGCGCTTCCTCTTCCGGCGTCGTCGGCTGTTTGTAGACGAACGAGTAGCCGCCGTCGTCATTGCGCTTGTAATTGTCCGGCGCGGTCTCGCGGCACAGGTCACAGTCAATGCACTGGTTGTCCACGTAGTATTTGCCCGCGACATTTTCGGGATATTTGTTTGTAGCGTCAGCCATAAAATTCAATTCAAAATCAGGCGCAGAATATGGATTCAATTTCGCGCGCTGGCAAGTCTGGAATTCGAGCCCAAAGTCTAAAGCCCAAAGCCCAAAGCCAGACGCCGGTGATATTTTACTTTGGACTTCGGACTTTGGACTTTAGACTTCCGGCCATGCAACGAGGAACCGTTCGCAGGACTAAAATCATTTCCACGCTCGGCCCCGCCACGGATTCGGCGGAAATGATCGGCAGGCTGATTGACGCGGGCGTCAACATTTTCCGGCTCAACATGTCGCACGCGCCGCACGACTGGGTGCGCCGCGTGGTCGCGGACATCCGCGCCGCGTCCGCCGCGCGGAAAAATTTCACCGGCATCATGATGGACACGCAAGGCCCGGCCATCCGCACCGGAGACCTCGGCGTGCCGCTGGATTTGCAGCCGGGCCAGAAATTCACGTTGACGGTGCGCGGCGAACGCGATCTGGAGGAGCATTCGGTGGACGTGAATTACGAAAATTTCGTGAACGACATCAGCGTCGGCGACGTGGTGCTGATTGACAACGGCACGATCCAGATGAAAGTCCTCGTCAAGGACGGCAACAAGGTGGAATGCGAGGTTCTCACCAAAGGCACGCTCGGCAGCCGTCGCCACATCAACCTGCCCGGCGTCAAAGTCAGTTTGCCCGCGCTCACCGCCAAGGACATCAAGGACGTGAAGCTCGGCTTGGAATTGAACGTGGATTTCATCGCGCTTTCATTTGTCCGTGAAGCGCGCGATTTGCTCCAGCTCCGCGAAATGTTTGAGGAAGGCAAGCCGCAGCCGCGCGTCATCGCCAAAATCGAAGACCAGGAGGCGATCAAAAACCTTGAATCCATCGTGCAGGAAGCCGACGCCATCATGGTCGCGCGCGGCGATCTTGGAATTGAAATTCCATACGAGGAATTGCCCATCGTTCAACGGCGCATTGTCAAAATGTGTTTGCGCGTCGGTCGTCCCGTCATCGTCGCCACGCATATGCTCGAAAGCATGATTGCGTCGCCGATGCCCACGCGCGCGGAAGTGACCGACGTGGCCAACGCCGTTTTTGAAGAGGCCGACGCGATCATGTTGAGCGGCGAGACGACCGTCGGGAAATATCCGATCAAGTGCATCGAGGTCTTTGACAAGATCGCGGCGCGCATCGAACGCAGCGGCAGCGCGCAGTTCCACGATTCGGCGGAACTCACCAGCGCGCGGCAGAAACTTGTCAAAAGCGCCGTGGTCATGGCCAATGAATTGAAGGCGGCGGCGATCCTGGTTTTCACGCGGCACGGCAGCATGGCGCGCTACGCCAGTTGGATGCGCCCGCATTATTCGCCCGTCTATGCGATGTGCGAAAACGAAAAAGCCGCCAATGAAATGGCCTTGTGCTGGGGCGTCACGCCGTTCGTCATGCCGTTCGATTTCATCAACCCGCAGAACACGATTGAAACCGCGCTGAAAAATTTGCTGGAACAAGGCCGTTTGAAATCCGGCGCGACCGCCGTCATCATCGGCGCGATTTCCGTCGGCACGGAAATCGTGGACGCGGTGCAGATGCGGACGGTGTGATTTTGAATTTTGGGACGGAGAAAATTATTTCCCTAAAACAATTGCCGCCGCGTTGGTGAAATTCAGCAGCGTGTTCGGGAAAATTCCAACCCAGAACATTCCCGCGATGCAAATGGCGATGGCTAGTTTGATTGGCGGCGACAAATGAATTGGCGATAAATCCGCCGCTTCCTTGCTCCAATAAATCGCGCGGATGACGCCGAAGTAGTAATAAAACGAAATGACCACGCCGGCGATGGCGATGAACGCCAGCCAATAATAACCGTGATTCGTTGCGCCTTGCTGAATGACCGCCCGGAGTAATAAAAATTTTCCGAAAAATCCGGCCAGCGGCGGCACGCCCGCGAGCGAGGCCATTGAAAGCGTCATCGTCGTCGCCAGCAGCGGCGAACGCTGGTTCAATCCGGCCAGCGCGGAAATATCTTCATTGTCCAGATGCTGCATGACGAGCGCGATGACCGTGAACGCCGCGATAATCGTGAACAAATATCCGGTCAGATAATACATCACCGCCGATTGTCCGCTCGCGCTTAACGCCGCGACGCCGAGCAGCAGATAGCCCGCGTGCGCGATGCTCGAATAGCCAAGCAGCCGTTTCAAATTGCGCTGCGGAATCGAGCACAAGTTGCCGTAAAGAATCGTGATCGCGGAAATGACGATGAGCACCGTCGCCCAATGCGCCGCGACGCTCGGAATCGCGGCGAACAAAAATCGCAAGATCAGAACAAATCCGGCGGCTTTGGAACCGATGGCCAGAAACGCGGTCGTCGGCGTCGGCGCACCTTGATAAACGTCCGGCGTCCAGATTTGAAATGGCACGGCGGAAATCTTGAATCCGAGTCCGGCCAGCAAAAACAAAACGCCGGTCAGAAAAATCTTGTTCGTTTCAAATTGCGCCGCGACTTGCGCAAGGTCGGTAAAATTCATCTGGCCCGTCGTTCCCCAGATCAGCGCGATGCCGAAAACCATGAACGCGGACGACAGCGCGCCGATGATGAGATATTTCACACCCGCTTCGAGCGACACCATTTTCGCGCGTTGAAAGCTGACGAGCACGTAAAACGTGACCGTAATGAGTTCGATGGAAACGAACAGCATCGCAAAATCGTTGGACGACGCGGCGAACAGCATTCCCGCCAGCGCAAAAACAATCAGCGAATAAAACTCCGAAATGCCGCCCGAGATTTTGCCTGAAAATTCCGCCGTCAGAAATAAAACCAGAATGGCGGCGGCGAGAAAAAATCGCTTGAAAAACAGCGCCAAACCGTCTTCGACAAATGCGCCATGGAACGCCGTGCCGAACGAACTGCAAATGCCGTTGCCGCTGAAACTGATGAGCAACAATCCGCCCAAAACCGCCGCCGCCAGATATGCGAGATATTTTTTGCGCTCGGCGGGCATCCAAAAATCCGCGAGCAGCAGCACCACGCCGAGCGCGATGACGCAGAGTTCGAGGGTGATCAAAGAAGCGTTCATCAATTTCGGATTTCAGAAACAACGACCGTGTTTGGTTTTTCCAAAGCCGGATTGGCCATGTTCACAATTTTTTGCGCGTCCGGAATAATTTGGCTGGTGAGCAATCTCGGAAAGAAACCGAACACCAGCAAGCTCGCCAGCAACAGTGCGTAGGGCAGCTTGCGCCAAAGACCCGCATCAGCGAGGTTGGAAAACTTTTCCGGCACCGGCCCATGCAAAATATTCCGGATGGCGCGCGTCATGTAGACCGCGCCGATGATCAGCGCGCCCCAAACTGCGAACATCGTCACGAGCGGAAAAACTTTCCACGAGCCGAAGAACACGGTGACTTCGCCGACGAAATTCGCGAAGCCGGGCAAGCCGCAACCGGCCATCGCCGCCATGAGCAACGCCGTGCCGATGAATTTCAGCGGGCGGCAGAGTCCGCCGAGTTCGCTGATTTGGAGCGTGCCGGTTTTTTGATAGATGTAACCGCTCAACGCGAACGTCAGCGCCGCCAAAAATCCATGCGCGATCATGATCAAAACCGCGCCGGTCACGCCGATGAGGTTCAGGCTCGCGAGGCCGAGGAAAATGAAGCCCATGTGCGCCACGCTGGAATTGCCGATGAGCAGGTTCAAATCTTTTTGTTTCATCGCGACCCAGCCGACATACAAAATGTTGCCAAGGCAGAGCCACGCGACAATGTGCATCCAGCTTTGCGCGGCCTGCGGCATCAACGGCAGTGCGATGCGGATCAAACCGTAGAGGCCGAATTTTTTCAGGACGCCGGCGTGAAGCATCGCGGTCGGCGATGGCGCGACGCCGTAGCCAAGCGGTGCCCACGAATGAAATGGCCAGAGCGAAACCAGAATTCCAAATCCGAACAGCAGCAGCGGAAAAATAAAATTCTGCGCATTCGACGCCAGCGGATGCGCCGCGATGTATTCCGTCAGTTTCGGAATATCAAACGTGTTCGCGCCGGATTTCAAGTAAAGCGCGATGAGGCCGATGAGCGCGATGAGCGCGCCGAGGCTCAAATACAGCGTGATTTGAAATGTGGCGTAATTCTTCCGTTCGCCGCGACCCCAGACGCCAATCATGATGAACGTCGGGATCAGCGCGAATTCGTGGAACGCATAAAAGAAAAACAGATCGAGCGACGCGAACGCGCCGAGGATGCCGCCGGTCATCA
>DASXED010000183.1:0-8467 GCA_036490295.1 Verrucomicrobiia bacterium
CTGCCCTGTCCGTGAGGAGAGGAGTGTTCACTTATCATTCCGAACGTTTCAACACTGGGGCCGCCCACATCCCGTGCTGTCCAGGTCAACCCCGCGAAATTTTCCATTGGCTCTTTCACTGAAAATCTCCCGGCCAACCGAAGTTCTGTGGATTTTATGATTGGCCGTTTTGAACTGCCTGTCAAAGCCGTCAAGAGACTGTCCTGAAATCATCCACATTGTCCATTTTCAAAGCAGGCTGGCGTGATTTGGCCGGAAAACGACCGGGCATCAAAAGGTTTTGGATTGGATTCAACCCGTTTTGTTGAAACAGCATCGCGTTTTGGCCCGGCATCAATTCGTGTCAAAGGAAATGCAACGCAATATGAGGGAAAGATAAAGCGTTTTGCCTCAAAGATTCGGCGGGTTGGTTCGGCATTAAAGTGTTTTGTCCCAAAGCCATGGCGGGTTGTCACGCCATCAACGGGAGTCGCGGCAAAATCACTTCGTTTTGCCTCAAAATCATCGTGTGTTGTCTCTTCATTAAAGTGTTTTGTTCCAAAATCATCGCGAGTTGCGGCAAAAGAGGAGTGAAAAAGGAGCGCCGAGGTTCCGGCGGGACGGCTTCAAAACAAGTTGGCATGGACGTTGCTTATTTGCCGGTGTGCGTGATTTTCCGGGCAACCATGTCCGGCGGATTATTTTCGGAAGGGAAACTTGATGACTGATGAAAAAAAACATACGGGTTGCACTTTCGTTTGCAACCTTCCCCGACGACCAGTTGAACAGCTTCGTGATCCTCGTGATTGCGTGCCTTAAAACCAACGCGCTCTTCCCCGCGCCGCCCGTGGGCATCACCGATCTGGCGGCGTTGCAAACGGCGTTTGAAAACGCGGTCACGGCGGCGGCGCAGGGCGGGACGATGGCCACCGCCGCAAAAAATGAAGCGCGCGACGCATTGATCTCCGCATTGCACCAGATTGCGGGCTATGTGCAAAGCCTCGCCGTGACGCTTACCTTGTCGCAAGTATTATCCTCCGGCTTTGACGTGGTGATACCCAACACCACGCAGTCGCCCCTGGACCAGCCGGTGTTCACTCTGGACAATTCAACGACGACGCAATTGGCGACATATTTGCAATCGGTCACGAATGCCAAGGCGTATCAGGTGCAATTTGCCAATGGCGCGGGCGCGTGGCAGGAGGCGGGCATTTATCCGAACACGAAGGGAATCGTCCTGACAAATCTCACGCCGGGAACAATCTATAACGTGCGCATCCGGGCGGTGGGCGGTTCCACGCAATACAGCGATTGGAGCGCGACGATGTCGGCGATGGCGACCTGAAACCACGGGGATTTTGCGGCTGGTTGGAACCAGTCCGCAACCGGGCAATGGTTTTTGGTTGAGGCACAAAACTGAAGAAACTTGGCCGGCCATCGCCCGGGTCAATGTAACCACAAGGACAGCCGGCGCCGGAATGAAGCGATTCGTTCCGGCGTTTTCATTTTTTAGATGGAACAGGCGTGACGCCTGTCCCGCGTGAAGTTTTCGCTTTTGCGGACGCGCGCCGTCGTGTTCAATTGAACCATGAGTCTGACACATCCATTGACAACGACGGCGTTTGAGCTGCCGGGTTATCGTGTGACAAAATCCTTCGGCGTGGTGCGCGGCATCATGGTGCGGTCGCGTTCCATCGTCGGGAATTTTGGCGCGAGCATCCAGAGCATTTTCGGCGGGAACATCACGCTTTATTCCGACCTGTGCGAACGCGCGCGCGAGGACACGTTCAACCTGATGCTCGCGCACGCCGGGCAGCTTGGCGCGAACGCCGTCATCGGCGTGCGCTACGACGCGACGGAAATCGCGCAGGGCATCACGGAGGTTTTGTGCTACGGCACGGCGGTTTATGTCGAGGCGGAAAGCCGTTGAAACGCGAACCGTTCAGCGGAGGCGTGAACGCGCGGCCTGAAACATGAAGGCATTGAGCGCAGATTCTTTTCTCGCGCGGCTGCTGGCAAAACTGGCGGCGGCGGTGATCCGCCATCCGCGCTGGTTTTTCTGGCCGCAACTCGCGCTGTTTTTTGCCAGCGTCTTCATCACCGTCGCGTTCCTGCAATTCGACACGAACCGCGACGACCTGGTGGGTTCAAATCTCAAGTATCACAAGAATTTTCTCGCGCTGCAAAAGGAGTTTCCGCAGCAAGGAAACGACCTGGTTGTCGTCGTCGAGAGCGATGACGCGGAAAAAACCCGGCAGTTCGTCGAACGGCTGGCCGCGAAAATGACGCTGGAAACGAATCTGTTCCGCGACGTTTTTTACGAGCACGATCTGGCGGCGATGGGAACGAAGGCGCTGTTTTTTGTCCCTGAAAACGACCTGTCCACGATTCAAACGGCGCTGCACGGCGATTTGCCGTTCATCCGGCAGTTCACGCAGACGACGAACCTCATTTCATTTTTCGAGCAGATCAACACGGGTTTCCGCACCGCGCCGCGCGAGGCGAACGCGCAGACGGAATCGCTCACGCAGGCGCTGCCGGTCCTGACGCGCATCGTGACGCAGGCCGACGCCAGCCTGCAAATGCCCGGCAAACCGCCGTCGCCCGGCGTCGCGTCGCTTTTCGGCGCGAACGACCCTTCGGACATTTACATCACCTACAATCATGGCCGGATTTTTTTGCTCACGACGCATCCTCCGGTTGAAAAACCGGACAGCACGCCGCCCGCGCTTTGGAAGCTTTTGAAAAACGCCATTGCGGAAAATGTTTTTCACCGGCAGGTCGCCAGCGGAGATTTGACCGGCGACGCCATCGGGCGGTTGCGCCAGCTCATCCAGCAAACCAAAAGCGAGGTTCCCGGCCTCAACGTCGGACTGACCGGCGAACCGGTTTTGGATTACGACGAAATGGCGCAGTCGCAGAAGGACATGACGCTCGCCAGCATCGTGTCGCTGGTTTTATGCGCGCTGATTTTCATTTACGGCTACAACGAAACCGGCCGGCCGGTGAAGGCGACAATTTGTCTGATCATCGGGCTGGCTTACACGCTCGCGTTTGCGGCGCTGGCGGTCGGCCACTTGAACATTTTGACGATCACATTTGTGCCGATGCTCATCGGGCTGGCGATTGACTACGCCGTGCATTTGATCACGCGTTACGAGGAGGAATTGCGCCACGGCCAGACGCGGGAAGCGGCGCTGACCAAGGCGATGGTCTTCACCGGCCAGGGAATTTTCACCGGCGCGCTGACGACGGCGGGCGCGTTCATCGCCATGGCGTTCACCAATTTCAAGGGCATCGAGGAAATGGGGATCATTTGCGGCGGCGGATTGCTGCTGTGCCTCGTGCCGATGATGACGCTGCTGCCGGCGCTGCTTTTGCGCGGGGAGCAAAATGCCATCGGCCACCGCATGAAGGAAGACGTGACACGCGCGCGCATCGAAAATTTATGGCTGCAACGTCCCGTCGCGGTGATTTTGATCACCGCCGCGCTCGGCGCGCTGGCGTTGTCGGAAATCTGCCGGGGCAAGGTCAAATTCGACTACAACCTCATGGAATTGCAAAGCCAGAACCTGCCGTCGGTCGTCTTTGAAGAAAAACTGACCCACGCGGACAAATCAGTCCTGTTCGGCGCAATCGTCGCGACGAATTTGGACGACGCCATTTCGCTGGAAGGACAAATCACAAATCTGCCGTCGGTCGCCGAAGTCGAGCCGCCGCCGGCAATGCTCGATGATTTTTTGCCGCAGAATCAAAATGACAAGTTGAACCTGATTCACGGAATTAAAAATGAAGTCGCGCCTTTGCAATTCAGCCCGCCGGATTTGCAGCCGGTCAATGTCAACGATTTGAGCGCGACCTTGTATTCGCTTTACGGCTATTGCGGCGCGGCGCTGGCGGAAATTGGCGGCAGCGATCCCGGATTGGCAAAACAATTTGTTTCCTTGCGGCAGGTCATTGAAGATTTGCGAAAGACCATGCTGGCCGGCGACGGTCCGGCGCTGGCGCAACACGCGGACAAGCTGGCTGAATTTCAACAGGCGCTGTTCGCCGACGTGCGCGAAACATTTGAGTCCCTGCAAAATCAAAATGTCAGTTCGCCGCTGCGCCCGCATGATCTGCCCGCCGCGCTGCGCGACCAGTTCATCGGCGAAACCGGAAAATTTCTGCTGCAAGTCTATCCGAAAACCGACGTGTGGGCGCGCACAAATCAGGAGGCGTTCGTGGGCGACTTGCGCAAGATTGACAAAAACGCCACTGGCGCGCCTGTGCAACTTTACGAATATGAGACGCTTCTCAAAAACAGTTACATTCAAGCCGCGTGGTATTCTCTCATTGCCATCGCCATCATGGTGTTTTTTCACTTCCGCAGTTTGGGCGCGGTGATTCTGGCATTATTGCCAGTCGCCATCGGCACGCTTTGGCTCGCCGGCTTGATGGGCTGCTTTGACATTTCATTTAACCTGGCGAACATCATGACGTTGCCGCTGGTCATCGGCATCGGCGTGACAAACGGGATTCAAATCCTCAATCGCTTCGCCGAAGAACGGACTCCAAACATTTTGGCGCGCAGCACCGGCAAAGCCGTGCTCGTGTCGGGATTGACGGCCATCGCCGGATTCGGCAGTCTCATCCTCGCCAAAGATCAGGGCATTCGCAGCTTGGGCTGCGTGATGTCCGTGGGCATTGCGGCGTGCATGATTGCGGGACTGACTTTTTTGCCCGCGCTGTTGAATTTAGTTGGAAGATGGCGTCCGTTAATTAAACAACCCAGTGCCAGCAACTCTGCCGACACCGGGTCAGGAGGAACCGAGGTGAAAACCTCAAGTGTTTGAAGAGATTATAGAAAATCCGTTGAAAGTCAACATCAATGTTAAATTTAAGTTCAATCAGGCAAAATAGTCAAAAACACAACTCCAATAACGATAACGAATGCATTTGAAAATTAAAATCCTCGTGCCGTCCATTTTGAAACTGACATTTTAATCCAAAACCGGAATCATGTTTCGCAGAATCAAAAAATCCATTTACATTTTTCAAGTGTGTTGTTTGGGCGCGGTGCTTGGCTTTTCATCGGCAGGTTTCGCGCAGGAAAATTTCCACGCCGGGCCGGCATTCGATCAATTTTCGCTGACGCTGGATTCGGGATGCCGCACCGAGGCGGTCGGGCCGTTTTTTTACGACCAGCAAACGGATTCGGAAAAGACCCGCGCCATCCCGCCGCTGCTTTCCTACGACGCCGATCCCGCAACCGAATCGAAAGAATTTGATTTGCTTTACCCGCTGCTGACTTACGAAAGCTACGGAAATGAATATCGCTGGCAGTTTTTCCAACTGCTCGCATTTTCCGGCGGCGAAAACCCGCAGGATTCGTCTGAAAAGCGTTTCACAATTTTTCCGCTCTATTTTCAACAACGCTCGCCGGACACCAATGAAAATTACACCGCGCTCGTTCCATTTTACGGCCATCTCAAAAACCGGCTGTTCCGCGACGACATTTATTTCGTGATGTTTCCGATTTACAGCGAGACGCGGAAGAAAGACGTTGTCACGGACAATTACCTTTATCCGTTTTTTCATTTTCGCCACGGCGACGGCCTGCGCGGCTGGCAATTCTGGCCGCTCGTTGGCGAAGAACACAAAGTTGTGACCACGACAACCAACGGCTTCGGCGACGTTGCAATTGTCGGCGGCCACGACAAATTTTTCGCGCTCTGGCCGTTTTATTTCAAAAACGACGTCGGCATCGGCACGGACGACCCGGAAAAATCCTGCGGCGTGCTGCCGTTTTACGCGCAAACGCGCTCGCCCCTGCGCGATTCGACCTCGGCGCTCTGGCCGTTTTTCACATGGATTGACGAGCGCGGGAAAAAATACCACGAATGGCAGGGGCCGTGGCCGTTTGTGATTTTCACGCGCGGCGAAGGCAAGACCACTTCGCGCGTGTGGCCGCTGTTCAGCCAGTCGCACAACAATGAGATGGAAAGCGATTCCTATTTTTGGCCGCTTTATCAGTTCCATCGCCTTCACGCCGATCCGCTTGACCAGCGGCGCACTCGCGTCCTGTTTTATTTGTATGAGGACACGGTGGAAAAAAACACGGAGACTGGCGCGGAAAAACGGCGGGTGGATATGTGGCCGTTTTTCACCTGGCACCGCGATTTCAACGGCAACAGCCGCCTGCAAATCCTCGCGCTGATTGAGCCGGTGCTGCCGGGCAATCGCGGCGTCGAACGCAACTGGTCGCCGCTCTGGTCGCTGTGGCGTTCGGAAAACAATCCCAAAACCGGCGCGGGCAGCCGGTCGCTGCTCTGGAACCTTTACCGGCGCGACACGACGCCCGCGTCCAAAAAATGCTCGCTCCTGTTCGGTCTTTTCCAGTATCAATCGAAACCGGAAGGGAAAACTGTGCGAGTGTTTTACATTCCTGTAGTAAAAACGAAATCCACAACCAACAAATGAAGAAGGAAGAATGCAAAATGAAGAAACTGCCATTCGCAAGTGGCTGGCAATTCTTCGTTCTTCATTCTACATTCTGCCTTTGAAAAATTATGTTTGAGAACATCGGCGAAATGGTTCTTCTGTTCTGGCGCACGCTGCTGGCGCTGCCGCTGGCGGGGCGGCAGCGGCAGAAAGTCTTTGACCAGTTTTTTGAAATCGGCAACGCGAGCCTGCTGATGGTCTGCATCCTTTCATTTTTTATCGGCGGTGTGTTGTCTTTGCAAATCGGCCCGTTCATGGCGGACAAGGGGCTTACCGGCTACTTGGGCGGCATTGTGGGCTACGCGCACGCACGCGAACTGGCGCCCGTGATGATGGCGATTTTAATTGCGGGAAGAATCGGCTCGGCGATGGCGGCGGAAATCGGTTCGATGCGCGTGTATCAGGAAATTGACGCGCTGCGGACGATGAACATCAATCCGATTCATTATCTGGTGCTGCCGCGAATAATCGCCATTGCCGCCGCATTGCCAATGCTCGTGATTTTTGGCATTCTCGTCGGCTGGTTTGGCGGCGCCGTTGTCGCGGCGACGAACAATCACATTGGCATTTCATATCAGGAATTTTTCTCCGACTTGCGCGGCGTTGTGCAAATCAAGGACGTGGCGAACGGCGTGTTCAAAAGCTTTTGTTTCGCGCTGATCATCGGCGTTGTTTCCTGTCATCAGGGACTCGTGACCATCGGCGGGCCGCGCGGCATCGGACGCTCGGTGACGAAGGCTGTTGTCAATTCCATCGTGCTGATTGTGATTTTTGATTACATCCTGACACGCATCCTTTTGAAATGAACGAGGCGGCGAACAACAATTCCGGCGTCAGCCTGCAAGTGCGCGGGCTGCGCAAAAGTTTTGACGGCCAGGAAGTGCTCAAGGGCGTTGACTTTGAGGTTCAGCCCGGCGAAATTTTTGTCATCATGGGGCCGAGCGGCAGCGGCAAGAGCGTTTTGCTCAAGCATCTCATCGGCCTTGAGCCGCCGGATGCCGGGGAAATTTTGATCAATGGCGAGTCCGTTCAATCGGAAGAAATCGCCTCAAAATATCGCATGGCAATGGTGTTCCAGTCCGGCGCGCTGCTCAATTCGCTCACCGTCGGCGAAAACGTCGGGCTTTATTTGAGCGAACACCGGCTCAAATCGCCGGGGGAAATTGAAAAAATCGTGTCCGAAAAACTGGCCGCCGTCGGCCTCAAGGACGCCGTGAGCAAAATGCCCGCCGAACTTTCCGGTGGCATGAAAAAGCGCGTCGCCATCGCCCGCGCGCTCGTCATCGAGCCGCAATTGATTCTTTATGACGAGCCGACGAGCGAACTGGATCCGCTTTCCGCCGTTGTCATCGGCGAGGAAATTTTGAAGCTCAAACGGCGCACGCGCGTCACGTCGCTCGTCGTCTCGCACGACCGCGAACTCGCGTTTGGCGTGGCTGACCGCATCGCCTTCATCAACGATGGCCGGATTCTCGCCATCGGCGCGCCGGACGAGATAAAACGCAACAACGATCCGCTTGTCCAGAAATTTTTGCACGCGGACTTCAAACACGAACCTGAAACTCAAAGTTTATGAAAAATTCACTTGAAACCAAGCTTGGCATTTTTGTCGCCCTGACCGTCATCGTCGCCGTGATCATCGTTGAAACGCTCGGCGGCGCGGATTTTTTCCATCGCGGCTACCACGTCAGCGGGCTGTTCAGCACGGCGCAGGATTTGAAGGTCGGCAGCAGCGTGAAAATAGGCGGCGTCGAAATCGGGCGCGTGGAAAAAATCACGCTCGCCGACGGCAAGGTCAACGTGGTCATGAAACTTCATTCCGACGCCGTTGTGAAAACGGACAGCAAGGCCATGATCAAATTTGTCGGCCTGATGGGGCAGAATTTTGTTTCCATCGGCTTCGGCTCGCCGGAAGCGCCGGCCGCCGTTGACGGCGCGGTGCTTCAGACGGAAGAAGAGCCTGACCTCAACTCGATCATGGTCAAACTTGACAATGCCACCGCCG
>DASXED010000026.1:0-21387 GCA_036490295.1 Verrucomicrobiia bacterium
CACCGGACGCGCGGGACGACGTGCTCAAGCTGCGCCTGTGTCTGTCACCGTTGCCCAGAACCGCAATTACGATCAGACGGAATATCGCCACGCAGACAAATATCTCGCGCAACAACCAAGGACTCCTTTTGTTCATCTCGCTAATGAGCGACTTTTTAGACGGCATCAATTCTCTGTGCTATTGGGCGAACTATTGCGACATCGTGGCATTGACGACCCCGAAAGCGGATCGCCGTCACTTGATGCGTTCTTCGGTGACAATTTCACCCCGGAAGATGAGGCCGCGTTCTGCGCGGATGCGGAAGCACATTTACGAACTGAAGAAGGCGGTCGAAAAGTTCAGGAAGCACTCGACCTTGCAACGGGATTATCCCCTTCGCTCGCCTGCACCAGCAGCGAGTTGGTGACTGAATTCATGAGCCATCTCAGCGAGTGTGCGAAGTGGTATGGGGAACGCTGGAGGTATTATCACGACAAGTTTATGGCGACGGCGGGCGTAGTGGCTCAAGCCAGAGAGAACCGGTTTTGGGCTTACCAGCTTGAGAAATGGCAGGGACAGCTTGTTATCAATCAATTTCCTCGGCTCGGATTTCTTCCCACTTACAGTTTCCCGGTCAACAGCGTGCAATTGGAAGTGCTTACTGAAGATCGTCCAGGTCACACGAATCCTTGGGACAAGGACATTCAACTCGTCCGTGACGCCCGGCTCGGCATCAGCGAATACGCGCCCGGCTCGCAGGTCATCGCAAATGGCCGCGTCTGGGAGTCTTACGGCATCGGACAATATCCGAAACACTTCATGCCGACACGGCATTATCGCGAGTGCCCACAATGCCGTCATGTGCAAATCGAAATGGCTCGCGAGGATTTTGATGCCGCTTGCCCGGTTTGCAGTCATCCAATACTCCCAACGCAAATTCGCTCCTTTATCGAGCCGAAAAGTTTTGTGACATCAAGTTCCGAACCGAACGGCAAAGATCCGGGCTTGACTCGCTTGCGCCCACCGCCCACACAGGAAGCGCGGCTCTTGAGTGCCGCGCCCGACACGGCATTTGCAGTTTCACCCGCAAATGTCTCAAGCACAAGTTGGGCTTGGCAGGACGCGAAGCAGGGAAGGATGTTTGTGGTCAACAAAGGACGCAGTTTTGGCTTTCTCCGTTGCTTATGTGGCTTTGCTGAAATGCTTCGCGACCCGGTCGTCCATGTCGCACAGATTCAAACCGGTGGTCATCGTTCACCCTACAATCAAACTTGCACGTTGAATTCCTGGCATAGAGAAGACCTTGCTCACGAATTTCATACGGATGTTCTCCAAATCCGCATTGATCAGGCGATTCCTCTTCCCGCCAACCTGCGCCCTGAAGAAATTGACGGCTGGCGTGAAGGCTTTGTCCGCACATTGGTAGAGGCCGTTCGTTTAGGTGCGGTAAATTTGCTGGGCATAGATCAGCGCGAACTCTGCGGCACAGCTCGCAGTCGTATTTTTGGCTATCCCGAAGTGGTGCTCTACGACAGCGTGGCTGGCGGCGCGGGTTATTGCCAAATGCTGACTGCACGTTTTGCAATGCGTGACTTGTTGAATAACGCTTTGGAAGTGTTGCGCTGTAAAGCCGGATGCAGCCACTCTTGCCGCACATGTCTGCAAGGCTACGAAAACCAGCTTTATTGGGATAAGCTTAATCGAAAGCCGGTGCTCGCTTGGCTGGAACGGCTGTTGAACATCAATCAACCGGAGAACCCATTCGACAGATTCAACGCCGCTCCACTAAACGTCACAAATGGATCGGCCATCCTTCAAGCAGAACTTGAAAGCACAAATCATCTGCTCGTTGTCGCGCCACGCCTTTTCAATTTGCAAAAGGATGCAATAGACGAAAATCATTTCGGAACCCCAGAGACTGTTGCATTTGTGAAGAAACTGGTGAGTTGGATGACCGCTGGAAACACGCTGGAAATTGCGCTGCCTGAACCCCCGTTGATTCACGCCGATTTCCCCAATAGTATTTGGATCGGTGAACGGCTGAAGACCTGTATGGAGGACGGTTCATTGAAGCTCTGCCGACTGCCTGCGAGTTTTGATCCGAGACAGTGGCCGCGCGCCGTTGTCAACCCGGACAAGAATGGAAGCCGGGCATTCTTCAGCACCAGTCTGGGCACAGATGGTTTCCTCGATTTGCCACTCCCCACACCGCTCTGGAAAGGTCCGGCCCCCAACCTGGCGGCATTGCAGGCCATGCGGGCAGGATGGGTCGCTATTGACGCGAAGGCGCTTCGCATACCCAAGGACACGACCCTTCTGGAATATTCAGCCGGGCAGAGTCGTGACCACGTTCGAGACTTTTTGTTCTGCAAAGGCAAAAGCTTCGCTATCCTCCGCATCGAAGACCCATTCATTTTGAAAACGGAGTGGAACTACAAACAACTGAAACGGTTTCTCGAAATTATTTTCGCGCTTTTGGCGGAATATCCCGCGAAGGTCGAGTTGCGAACGCGGGTCAGTGAAGAGCCGAACCAAAAGCTGATGATTCAAGACCTAGAGAAGTGGCTTAAGGGCAGCGGGGTGTCCTTTTCCTATCAGCTCGTTCCGGTTTTTGGCCTTGGCAAGAAAGATTTTCATGACCGGAGACTTGTGTTCCAGCCGGAACAATCGAATACAAAAAAGCGGATCACAGTCCTGATGACCGGGGGCATTGACCGCTATCTCGACTCAAAATTCGAGTGCAGTATTGTGATTCAAACTTGAGCGCCAGCTTTACAGCCTGCACTGTCTCTTAAATAGAGACATAAATTTTTTGGAGACAATTGGAGACAAATTTTGTTCGTTTTTCTTCGCAATGTTGACTTTCTAAAAAAAACTACGATGCGAAAAACTGTCAATGTTCACCGTGTTAAAACGCACTATTGCGAAATTTTACGAAATAATTTTATTGGTTTCAATTCCCGCCGCCTCCACCATTTTTGGCATCGGGGAAAATCGGCGCGTGTGTTTTGCTCCAACGCGCGTAATGTTCCAGCATCCGCTTGGGCGTGTCGCGATACCAGCCGTAGCCGTTGCGCCGCTCAAGGGAAATTTCGTTCACGTCGTCGTGGATGCTTTTGTCGCGGTCGCCAAAAATCGGACGGTCGCTGCCGATCTCATAATAACGCGCCCAAATCGGCCCGCCGCCCGGCGCGTCAACCAGTTGCCGTCCTTTGCCTTTGACGATTTTGTAGGCCTTGCCCTCGATTTTTGTTTTCGCGAACCATGCCGCCGCCGCGTCCACGGCCTTGACGACGTTTGAATCTGGATCCGGCAGTTGCATCAGGAACAGGACAATCTCCGCGCTTTCACTGCTGGTCTGCGACGGCATTTCGTAATTGCGCGCCGACGTCGGCTGCAAGGTGAGTTCGTCGTGCTGCTGGCACCAGACCGTGCGCTGGCCGTTCACAACGATTTGCGCGGCCAGAATGCAATCAATGCCGCGCTTGAAACCCGCCGACGCCCGGGCGCGGATTGCCGCCGGCACAAAGGTGAATTCATTCTGTCCGTTCGCAACGTCGTGCAGCAATTCGACGACATGAATCATCGCGTCGTCGTTCAAAGTGATGGCGTCGTGATAACCGCCTTCCAGCGGCCAGACCTGCGGCCAGCCGCCGTTCGGATATTGCGACGCAAAGACATAATCAAGCCCGTTCAAAAATGATTTCAGATACGTCAGGTTGTTTGTCCCGGTCGCGGCGATGACTTTTGCCAGAAAACGCAATTGCGTGATCGTCGCGTCATTGTCAAACGTGCCGACGTAATGCCAGCCGGGGTCGCGCGCCAGGTCAAAATCGGCGGCGGTTGGCAATTTTGTGTTGTTGTCCGTGGCGAACGCCTCGCCCGGCGCGCGGACATGTTTCGTCATGTCCAGGTTTTTGCTCCAGCCGCCGGCGGGAGTTTGAAAAGACACCACAATGTCCGCAATCCGCCGCGCTGCCGCCGTGCCATACCAATCGCCAGACTTGTCCAGCGCGAGGCTGTTGGCCGAATGTCCAGACGGTGGAACCAGCGACGTTTTAATTTTGTGCGCCCGCATTTCTGCTTGTAGAAAATCCCGGTCGGCCTTCATCTGCCGCGCTGAATGTTCGAGATAAATTTTCCACGCGGGCTGTTGCTCCACCGGCAGCGTCGCGATGCGTTCCGCCGTCAACGGCAGCGCCGGAACATTGGTGCCGATGATCGCGGCGGGCAAATGCGTGGTGAGAACGAACACGGCAGCGAACGCGATAATAAATTTCATAAAATGGGGCTGCCGGACAAGACGCCCGGACTGCGCCGGAAGTTTCACCGAACAGCGGCGCGCAACTCAATTCAATTCCGCCTCCTCTGCTCTTCGCCTGGAGCCACGACCCGCAGGCCATTTTCGTCGCCGACAAAACTTGCCCCGCGCAACTTGCGCCCGTTACCCTGCCCGCACAATGCGGTTGCTCGACCGATATTTGTTCCGTGAACTGCTCGTGCCGCTGGCTTATTGCCTGATCGGCATTCAATCCTTTGTCATTTTTTTCACCCTGTTCAATGAATTGGGAGAAATACAAGAGCGGAAGCTGCATTTGTGGGACACGATTGCATATTCGATTTTATCGGCAACAAGTTTTTTAACGATTGTATTGCCCGTCTCCTTGTTGGTGGCTCTTCTTATTGCCCTCGCCGGCCATGCGCGCGCCAACGAAATCACCGCCATGCGCGCGGCGGGCGTGAGCTTGTGGCGGATTTGCGCGCCGTATTTTTTTGTCGGCTTTGCGGCCAGTCTTGCGCTGTTTGCGTTGAATGAATTTTTAGTGCCGCGCAGCACGGACTGGGCGAACCACATTTTGACCCGCTATGTCCAAAAGCCCGGCGATTTCAAAACACAAAACCAATTTCAGAATTTCGGCTTCACCAACACGCGCGCCCATCGCGCCTGGTTCATCGGCGAATATCGCGTGAACAGCGCCGAAATGCTCAAGCCGCAGGTGAATTGGAATCTGCCGGACGGTTCGAGCCGCCGGCTGTATGCCGACCGCGCGATCCGCACGAACGGCGTCTGGATATTTTTCGACGTGACCGAATACTCGCAGGCCGACGCAAAGTCGCCGCTCATCCCGTCGCTGCAAACGAACGAACTGGCCATGCCGGAATTCGACGAGACGCCTGCGCAAATCCGCAGCGAAATAAAAATCGGCGGCTACCTCGGCCTGGAAGCCTCGCGCAAGGCGGACATTCCGCTCAAGGACATTTTTGAATATCTGCAACTGCATCCATATTTGTCGCCCGCAGTTTCGAGCCGGCTTTACACGAAATTTTACGGTCGGCTGGCTGCGCCGTGGACGTGCCTCGTCGTCGTGTTGATCGCGATTCCATTTGGCGCGGCGTCGGGACGGCGAAATCTTTTCTTTGGCGTGGCCGGCAGCATATTCATCTGCTTCACTTTTTTTGTGCTGCAATCGGCGAGCCTTTTGCTCGGTTCGGGCGGCGATCTGCCGCCGTGGCTGGCGGCGTGGCTGCCCAACATGGTTTTTGGCGCAACGGGTTTGATTTTGATGGCGCGTGTGCGGTAAGTTTTTAAGTGGCGATGAAGAAAAACGAAGGAAGAAAATGAAACGAAACATTTTCGCGTTTGCATTGCTTTGACGCTGGCAATAATCCCGGAAGCATATTGACCCGATTGCCTGAATCTGTGACAATCCAGCACATGGCTGCCCTGACTTTAGATCGTGTGCTGACCGAAGCCGAAACATTGCCTGCCGACGAACAGGAAATGCTCGAAAGCCTGTTGCGCAAACGCCGTGTCGAAGCGTGGCGCGCGGAGACGGCCACGGAAGCCAAAAATGCCGCCGCCGCCTTTCGTTCCGGCAAACTCAAAGCTCAATCGGCGGAAAGCGTCATCGCACGCCTGCGCAACGCCAAGTGAGACATGAGCGAATCTGAAAATCCGGCTTGAGTTACTGAAAGGAACCCGCATCTTAAAGATATGACTTTGAAAATCGTTCTGGAACATGGCGAAGACGGCTATTTCGTGGCTCATTGTCCGTCGCTCAAAAGTTGCTGGTCGCAGGGCAAAACGCGCGACGAAGCGTTGAAAAACATCCGCGAAGCCATTGACCTGTATCTGGAACCTTCGCCGGATGAATTGCGCCTGAATGATGAGCGGGAAGTCGTGGAAATGATGGTATGAAACCGCCGCTGCTGTCAGGACGGCAGGTTTTGGCGGCCTTGCAACGGCTTGGATTTGCCGAGATTCATCGCAAAGGCAGCCATGTAAAAATGCAGCATCACGACGGACGACGGATTGTGTTTCCTTTTCACGATGAAGTGGATCGCTACACGCTCAAAGGAGCATTGCGCGATGGCGGCGTGGAATTGCAGGATTTTTTGGATGCCGTGAAGTAGGAATCGAGGCTTGCCGCGCCGCAGCCCGGCGAAGGCGGGTGACGAGACTTTGATTGGCCATGAACCGCAAATTATTCAGAGACTCCTATCGGTTTTCAGTATCGCCCGCTGCTCACGGACAATATAATCATATCCACCGGGTTTGGCGTGCTGATCCCGGAACGCGGTTACCGCGACATTTACCGCGCGATCACCGATCCCGTGCCCGGTTTTGACGACGGCAGCGGCGGGTCGTCGGATTATCCTTATAGCGGGCTGATCGCGATTACGTTCACATACTGACATGAAGACAATTGAAGAATTAAAAATGAAGAACGAAGAAACGTCGCGCGGGCGATGGTTTTCAATTCTTAATTCTTCATCAATGAAAGGGAAAAGATGAAATTAAGAATTTTTGCGTTTGCATTGCTTGTAACGCTGGCAACAAATTTGTCTGCGCAGACTTTTACCCCAAATAATTCCACTCCCGGCACGGTTGTCGAATGGGGGGATCAAGTCATTCCGTATGTTGCCCCGGGAACAAAATTCAAAGCCATTGCGGCTGGAGATTCACACACTTTGGCGTTAAAATACGACGGCACAGTGGTTGCATGGGGAGACAACACTATTGGTCAATGCAGTGTTCCAAATGGATTGAGCGGTGTCGTGGTCATTGCGGCAGGATCATGGCATAGTCTAGCTCTCAAGAATGACGGGACAGTAGTCGCGTGGGGGTATGGTAGTGTAGTAACCAATGTTCCAGCAGGATTAAATGGTGTAGTGTCCATCTCCGCAGGAAATGCTCACAGCTTGGCGCTTAAGAATAATGGCAGTGTCGTCGCATGGGGATATAATGGTAGTGGAGAGACCAATGTTCCGGCAGGATTAAACGGTGTAGTGTCCATCTCCGCAGGAGATTATTACAGCTTGGCGCTTAAGAATGACGGAACAGTAGTCGCATGGGGAGATAACTATTATGGAGAAACAAACGTTCCAGTAGGATTAAACAACGTAGTGTCCATTGCTGCGGGAGACAGTCACGGCTTGGCCTTGAAAAGTAACGGCACAGTTGTCGGCTGGGGATATAACTACTATGGAGAATCTACAGGGATACCAAATACAAATAGTCCATACTCATCGTCCGGCCTCGTGATGGTCTCTGGCCAAATCTTGAGCGGTGTGGTGGCAATTGCTGCGGGCAATGCCCATAGTTTGGCCTTGAAAAGCGATGGCACTGTCGTCGCGTGGGGTGCGGGACTAACAAACAACCCTTCCGATGGCATAGATTACGGCCAATCAATCGTGCCCGCTGGATTGAGTAATGTATTGGCCATTGCAGCAGGAGAAAATAACAGCCTGGCGTTGAAAAGTGACGGGACAATTGTTGCGTGGGGGGACAATACATACGGCCAGAACAATGTTCCTGCCGGCTTGAGTGGTGTGCTGGCTATTGCTTGCGGAGGTGGTTGCAACATGGCACTCGTTACGACACAAAATCAAAGTCCGACTGTTTTCACTCAACCTGCCAGCCAAACTGCTCAATCTGGGAACAATGTTACTTTCACCGTCGTCGCCAGCGGTTATCCTCCGCCAAATTATCAATGGCAGTTCAACGGTCAAAACATTCCCGATGCAACGAATGCCACGTTGACTTTGAATTCGGTCACGGCGGCAAATTCCGGCGGCTATTCCGTCGTCGTGTCCAATCCGTATGGTTCCGTCACCAGCGCCACCGCCTCCCTCGCCGTCCTTGACGACGGCGCAAATGGAAATACACCAACGCCAATCACCGCATCGCCTGTTGCTTCCAAGCCGGTCAACGCAAAGAATTTGATTTTCATCACACACGGCTGGCAGCCGGGAACGAGTGAACCACCTGCGCCGCAATGGATTTACGACATGAGCAATGCCATTCAATCCAAAGTATCGAGCGATTGGCAGGTCGTTCCTTACTCTTGGATTGACAAGGCATGGACATTGGTTCCCGATCAAGCTCTGCATAACGCAAACATTATTGGCACGCAACTTGGGCAACAATTCGCCGCGCAAGGCTATCAATTTGTTCACCTGATAGCCCACAGCGCCGGTTCGGAAATGATTCAAACCATCGCCGACGTATTGAAATCATCGCCGAATCCGCCGACAATTCAATTGACGTTTCTCGACCCGTATCTGGGATTGTTTGAGGAGGAAGTAGCCGTTTATGGACAGAATGCCGATTGGTCGGATTGTTACTATGTGCAGGACGAAACCGGAAGTTTTACAGCCGGCCAACTGAATAACGCATATAACGTGGATGTCAGTTGGGTTGATCCGGCTCATATCACAGCACCATATCTTGCCGCCGGTGGCGGGGAAGTGGCTCTTTCGACACATGGATACCCTTATGAATTTTATCTTCAAAGCATTACTGACACTGACCCAAGTTGGTGCGGGACTGGTTATGGCTTTGCCTTGAGCGATGAAATGGAAGGTGTTTTTTGGATCAATAATAAAGCGAATGAGCCAGTCGGAAGCGGGCCATTTTTGCCGTGCAGTCCTGGAAATGCAGTTCAAAATCCTGCTTCGGGAGTCGCAGGTTTGGAAGCTGGCATCGCAGACATTCCAATGGACATTTCTGACGCAGCATACGCCGTGAGTGACGCCGGTGCAAATCTCGTGGGCAATGCTGAATTTATATTGAGCAGCATTTCATCAGCATTGCCGCTTGTGAAGCCGGGCGGAATTCATCCGATGGCTGATCCCGATTCCACCAATACTCCGGCGTGGCTGGCCGTGGGCGTGACCGTCACCAACGCGGTGAATTTCGTCCAATTTGACGCAGCTTTCACGGACACGAATTCAGCACAAGGTTTGTTGACGGTCTATTGGAACACGAATCAAGTCGGCATGGTGGATGAGCGCGTGGCGGAAACGAATTTGCAAACCTATCGCTTCGAGTTGCCCGGCACGGTGTCGGGCGGCCTTTACACTTTGAGTTTCCGGCTCGATTCGTTTGCCGATTCGTCCAGCGTCGCCGTCACGAACGTGGCGACGGGTTTTGTGGGCGTGTCGCAGCCGATCACGCTGGGCATTTCCATCACGAACGGCACGCCGCTGCTGCAATTGACGGCGGCGACGAATTTCACCTATCTCATCCAAAGCTCGACGAACCTTGCGGATTGGACACCGACGGCATTGTTGCTGAACACGAACGGCACGGCGCAATTCATGGATTCGGCGGTGACGAATTCCGGCGCGAGATTTTATCGGGCGGTGCTGCCGTAAGTTTCAAAAGGCAATTCCGCAGCAAACAAAACTTCTCAAAATAAGATTGTCTGGAAGGCGGCGGACAATTGTATTTTGCAATTCTCCTTGAGTTATTGATTGCGTCGCGGCCAAATTAAAAACTGAAAAGTGAGTGACGAGCTTCCAAAACTGATGTCGCGCGACGAGCGGTTGCAATTGCTCTATCAGGTGAGCAACGTCATCCACTCCACGCTGGATTCGCAGGAGGCGCTGCAATTGATCGTGAGCGAAGCCGTGCGCCTGATGAACGCCAGTTCCGGCTCGGTGGTTTTGATCAATCCGACTTCCGGCCTTCTGGAAATTTCCGCGTCGCAAAACCTGCCGGGCGCGGCGCGAAAAATCAAATTACGCATCGGCGAGGGCGTCACCGGCTGGGTCGCGCGCCACGGCAAACCCGCGCGCGTCGGCGACGTGACGCAGGACGCGCGCTACATCGCGGCGCGGCGCGGCGTCAAATCGGAACTGGCCGTGCCGCTCGAGGTCAACGGCGAGACGCGCGGCGTGATCAACGTGGATTCCGAACGCGCGGACGCCTTCAGCGCGGACGACCAGGATTTGCTCGAACAACTTGCGGTGCAGGCCGCAAAAGTCATCCAGAACACCTGGCTCTACGAACAACTGCGGTTGAAGGTGCATTTGTTCGAGTCGCTTTCCAGCGTGAGCCGCACGATCAATTCCACTTTGAATCTGGACGAGGCGCTGCGCGTCATCACGCGCGAGGCGTGTGAGTTGATGCGCGCGCGGATGTGTTCGCTGATGATGCTCGACGAAAGCCGCGAGTGGCTCGACTTGCGCGCGAGTTTCGGCGCGGGTGCAGCTTACATAAAAAAACCGCGCTTGAGCGTCGAGGAAAGTTTTTTGGGAGTTGTCGCGCGGCGCAAAAAACCGCTGCAAATTGCCAATGTGCAGATTTCCAGCCGTTATCAAAACGTCGAGGTCGCGCGGCGAGAAGGATTGGTTTCGCTGTTGAGCGTTCCTCTGCTTTTTGCCGGTCAATCCATCGGAACGCTCAATGTTTATACGGGTCGGCCTTATAATTTCTCCAACGAGGAAATTAAAATCTTGAGCGCGCTGGCGGAATTATCCGCGATTGCAATTGAAAAAGCGCGGCTCTACGAACGCATCGTGGATGTGGAAGAACAGTTGCGGCAGAACGAAAAACTTTCCGCGCTCGGACTGCTCGCCGCCGAAGTCGCGCATGAAATCCGCAATCCGCTCACGGTGATGAAACTGCTTTATCACTCGCTGGATTTGAAATTTCCTGCCGGAGATCCGCGCGCGAAAGACACGCGCATCATTGAATCGAAAATCGAGCACCTGAACAAAATTGTAGAACAAATTCTGGATTTCGCGCGAACGACCGAGCCGAAACTCGCGCCGGTGAATTTGAACGAATTGGTTGACGAACTCGGATTGCTCGTCCGCCACAAACTCGCAAATCAAAACATTAAATTGATCCGCGATTTGCAATCCGACTTGCCGCCGGTCATGGGCGATGCGCCGCAACTGGAACAGGCGTTTTTGAATTTGATTCTCAACGCCGCCGAGGCGATGCCGGATGGCGGCACGCTGACAATCAAGTCGCGCGAAGTCCGCCTGCCGCGCAAGAGCGCGCGGCCAACGCACGTCGCCGTGGAATTCAAGGACACCGGCAAAGGCATGAGCGATGAATTGCAAAAGCGCGCGTTCACGGCGGTCTTGAGCACGACGAAGGCGAAAGGTTCAGGCTTGGGTCTGGCGATTGTCGGGCGCATCATTGAAACGCATCGCGGCACGGTCAAAATTAAATCCAAAATGGGTCGCGGCACGGGCATCGGCATCATGCTGCCGGCCGGATAAATGTTTTACGGCGGATTTGTGCGAAATTTTGGTTGAACACAGTCGGGGTTTTATTTGTCCATCGGTATGTAAAAGTAAATTGTAAAAAATGAATACTGGAATCTCTGCAATCAACGAAGCGGTGAAGGACGCGGGTGCGTTCACGCATCCGCTGTTTAACGAACTCGGCAAGGTTATAGTCGGGCAAAATTATCTGACCGAGCGGCTCGTCATCGGGCTGCTCGCCAACGGCCACGTTCTGCTCGAAGGCGTGCCGGGACTGGCGAAAACGCTGGCCGTCAAATCCATGGCCGCGTGCATCAGCGTGAAATTTTCGCGCCTGCAATTCACGCCGGACATGTTGCCCGCCGACGTCATCGGCACGCAGATTTACAATCCGCAATCCGGCGGCTTCACCACGCGCAAAGGCCCGGTCTTCGCAAATCTCGTTTTGGCGGATGAAATCAATCGCGCGCCCGCCAAGGTGCAAAGTGCGTTGCTTGAAGCGATGCAGGAAAAGCAGGTCACGATTGGCGAAAATACTTTCAAGCTCGAAGAACCGTTTCTGGTTTTGGCGACGCAAAATCCGATTGAGCAGGAAGGAACGTATCCGTTGCCGGAGGCGCAGGTGGATCGCTTCATGTTGAAATTGAAAATTGGTTACCCATCGCGCGCGGAAGAACGGCAAATTCTTGAGACGATGGCGAAAACTTCTGGCACGCCCACCTGTAACGCAGTCGTTACACCACAGCAAATTCTCAAGGCGCGCGAAGTCATCAACGACATTTACGTGGACGACAAGGTGAAGGATTACATCGTGGACCTCGTCTGCGCCACGCGCGACCCCGACCATTACAAGATTGCGGTGAAGGATTTCATCCAGCTCGGCGCGTCGCCGCGCGCGACCATCGCGCTCACGCTCGCGGCCAAGGCTTACGCGTTCCTGAAAGGCCGCGGCTACGTCACGCCGCAGGACGTGAAGAGCATCGGCATGGACGTGTTGCGCCACCGCGTGGCCATCACCTACGAAGCCGAGGCCGAGGAAAAGACCAGCGAAACGGTCATCCAGAAAATCTTTGATGAACTGCCCGTGCCGTGAGAAAAGGAATTATCTCTCATGGAAACTGCGCGTAAAATTGAGAAACTTTATTCCAATGTTTTGATGTCTGGGTTAAGGCATCTGAACTTGGTTGAAGTGAAAGCAGGATTGACTTGGGATGCTGTAATTGAGCATCGCATTTATTCTTGCCTCGGTTCGTTTGAATATATGTTCATTTTTGACGCAACCGATTTGCTTCTAAAAAACAGAGCAACCGGATTTCGCGTTCCGCTAAATGTTGAATCGGTTCAAGTGTGCAATCTGACAGACCCGAATTTCATTGAAACGGTGCCGGAAAAATATCGAGTCCGATTGACCAAATACAGAGACGCGGTGCAGAACATACCCGGCATTTTGAATGGTCATCATTTCCACCGTTTCTACTTTTTAAGCAACGAGCCTTGGCCAGAATGGCTTCAGAAACTGATAGCTTCAGTATCCGAAACAGAATGGTCTGCAATTCTTTCGATTTGCATTGAACCCTCGCGTTTTTTTAAGTGGCCAAAAGCCGGAACGCTACTTTGGGAAGGATGCACACGAGGAGACGAAAGCCAGCGACACGAGTTTCCGCCAGAGATTATTTCCCAGTTTTTAAGATTGGGATTGCCGGTAGATACGCGAAACAACGGCCCAGCGATAATGTCTTATCAAGCCGCTGGAGGGATTCGTCCAACTTGCGGAAATGAAGGTTGGCACATACATCATATTTACGACGGAACTTCTCCGATAAATGGGATTTCGCAAGCTGTGCCGCACGCTGTTCGCGATGGAAAGCTTTTCACACATTCAGGCGGATTGGTAGCCGCGCATCCTGTCGCCCACCATTTCGCGCATCAGTCAGATTTATTGAAATGGCTTTTGCGCCGAGAAGCGTTTGTCCGATTTGATTTTGATCCGATGAACATTTTCCCGAAGCGCAAATGATTCCCCGCGAGATTCTCAAAAAAATCCGGCAGATCGAGCTGCGCACGAACCGCATCGTGACCGAAACGCTCGCGGGCCAATACCATTCCGTCTTCAAGGGTCAGGGCATGAACTTCGACGAGGTGCGCGAATACCAGCCCGGCGACGACGTGCGCGCGATTGACTGGAACGTCACCGCGCGGATGAATCATCCGTTCATCAAGAAGTTCGTGGAGGAACGCGAACTCACGCTCATGCTCGTCGTGGACGTGAGCGGCTCCGGCCTGTTCGGCTCGCGCGACCAATCCAAGCGCGAACTCGCGGCGGAGATCGCGTCCGTGCTGGCGTTCTCGGCGATTCGGAATAATGACAAAGTCGGGCTAATTCTTTTTTCCGATGAAGTTGAAAAATTTATTCCGCCGCGCAAAGGCCGCAGTCATGTGCTGCGCGTCATCCGCGAGGTTTTATTTTTTGAACCGAAGCGGCGCGGGACGAATCTGGTGAACGCGTTGGAATTCATGGCGCGCGTCACGGCGCATCGCGCGATCACGGTGGTCGTTTCGGATTTTATTTCGGCTGATTCGGTTGGCGCGCTGCCGAAATTGACGCAAACCCGTTTGCGCATGTTAAACCGCAAGCACGATGTGGTGGCGGTGCAGATCACGGACAAGCACGAACTGGAATTGCCGGCGCTTGGCCGCCTGATTTTGGAAGACGCGGAGACGGGGGAAATTTTGGAAGTGAACACCAGCAGCGCGAGCAGCCGCGACGCGTTCGCGTTGCGCCAGCAAAAACAAATCGCGGATTTGACGAAACAATTCCGTTCGTCGGGAATTGATTCGATTCAATTGCGCACAAACGAAGCTTACGGCGCGACGCTGGGGAAATTTTTTGAGACGCGCGAGAAACGGAGATTGCGAGGATGAAAATTGTTTTGTAGGAGACGACGTAAGGAGTCTCATTTTGAAAAAGAAAGTTAGAGCCTCCTTACGTCGGCTCCTACGAATTAAAAAATGACAAACGCAGCAGCACAAATAAACGACATCCGCGACATCAAGCCACCGATTGCGATTCCCAATGGCTGGGAATGGCTTTGGTGGACGCTAGGCGCGCTGATCGTCCTGACGTTGCTGTTGCTGGCCTGGCGTTATCTGCACAAGCGGATGACGCACGTTCCAGTCGAGCCGCCTGTGCCTGCGCACATTCGTGCGAAGCAAAAATTGCAGGAGGCGCTCGCACTCATTTCACAGCCGAAGGAATTTTGCGTTCTCGTTTCCGACACAATCCGTTCTTATCTAGAAGAACGGTTTGATTTCTGCGCGCCGGAGCGGACGACGGAAGAATTTTTGCGCGAATTGAGCGAAACCGATTTGCTCGCGCGGGAACAAAAGGAATCGCTCGGAAAATTCCTGGAAAGCTGCGACCTCGTGAAATTTGCGAAATACGAACCGGGCGAAAATGAATTGCGCGAACTTCACGGCGCAGCCGTAAAACTTGTCGAAGAAACCGAGCCGATTGATAGTGGCACGGGCGTCCCGCCCGTGAATTTCGCGGATCAAAAACACACAGGCGAGACGCCTGTGCCAGTAACGACGCGCGCTCCCCAATCCAAAATCATAAATTGTAAATAAAAAATGGCCTTCGCCCATCCATATTTACTTTTGCTGCTTCTGCTTTTGCCATTGCTCGCATGGCTGAAAGGCAGACGCGGCTCGCCGCCCGCATTTTTATATTCGTCGGTGAAACTGGTCGAAGGCCTGACGCACGCAAGGCGTTCGCGCGCGGGAAATTTTCTCGCGGCGTTGCGCTGGCTGACACTCGCCATTTTTATTTTCGCGCTCGCGCAGCCGCGTTTGTCGAAAAGCACGACGGAGGTGAAGGCCAGCGGCATTGACATCGTGTGCGCGCTGGATTTGTCCGGCAGCATGATCTCGGAGGATTTCGTCGTGAACGGCGAGCGCGTGAATCGCGTCAACATGGCGAAATCCGTCTTGAAAGATTTCATTGATAAACGCCCGAACGACCGCATCGGCCTCGTCGTGTTCGCGGCGCAGGCGTTCATCGCGACACCGCTGACGCTCGACCACGATTATTTGCAGGAAAATCTTGCGCGCCTCGAAATCGGCTCGATCAATTCCGACCGCACGGCCATTGGCGACGCGCTGACGACGGCGATCAACCGGCTGCGCGATTTGAAATCGAAAAGCAAAATCATCATCCTCGCGACGGACGGACAAAATAATTCCGGCAAAATTGATCCGCTCATGGCGGCGGACGCGGCGGCGGCGCTGGGCGTGAAAATTTACACGGTCGGCATCGGCGAACAAGGCAGCGCGCCGATGCCGGTTTTCATGAACGGCCAGAAAGTCGGCTACCAAAACGTGCCGGTGGACGTTGACGAGGACACGTTGCAAAAAATCGCGGACAAAACCGGCGGACGTTATTATCGCGCGGACAACGCGAAAAAATTCCAGCAGATTTACGCGGAGATTGACAAGCTGGAAAAAACCGAGGCCGTCGTCAATAAATACACGGAATACAAGGAGCTTTTCGCGTGGCTGGTCGCGGGCGGACTTTTGCTTTTGCTGATTGAAATTGTTCTGGGACAAACCGTGTTTCGGAGGCTGCCGTGAAATTTACGATTTACGATTTACGATTTACGATTGGAAAATGAGATTCGAGCATCCACATATTTTATGGCTGCTGCTGGTGATTCCGCCGGCGTTGGCGTTATTTTTCTGGCAGGCGATGCGCTCGCGGCAAAAATTGCTGACGCAATTTGTCGAGGCGCGGTTGCTGTCACAATTGACGGTCGGCATTTCACCGGCGCGGCAGAAAATACGTTTTACTTTTCTGATTTTGGCCGCTGCGCTTTTGATTATCGCGCTCGCACGGCCGCAGCACGGATTTGATCTGGAAGAAGTTTCGCAAAATGGATTGGACATCGTCGTCGCCGTGGACACTTCCAAATCCATGCTGACGACGGACATCGCGCCGAATCGCCTGGAACGCGCGAAGCTCGCAGCATTGGAATTGATGCAGCGCGCCGGCTCGGATCGCATGGGATTAGTCGCATTTGCCGGCGACGCGTTTTTGGAATGCCCGCTGACGATTGACAACACGGCATTCCAGCAAAGCGTTCAGGCGCTTGACGTAAATTCCATTCCCGAAGGCGGCACGGCGCTCGCGTCGGCGATCAATACCGCGCTGACGGCGTTCAAGGAAAAAGATCATTACAAGGCGCTCGTGCTGCTGACCGACGGCGAGGACAACGACAGCGAGACCGGCGCGCTTGAAGCGGCGCAAAACGCGGCGAAGGAAGGATTGAAAATTTTCACCGTCGGCATCGGCACGGCGGCGGGCGATTTGATCCGAGTGACGGATGCGAACGGAAATTCCGATTACGTCCGCGACGCGCAGGGCAACGTCGTGAAATCACACTTGAACGAGGCGTTGCTGCAAAAAATTTCGGGCGCGACGGGCGGATTTTACCTGCCCTTGCGCGGCGCGGACACGATGGACACGCTTTACGAGCGCGGATTGGAGCCGTTGCCGAAATCGGAGAGCAGCGAAAAACTCATCCGGCGTTATCACGAACAATTTCAGTGGCCGCTGGGCGCGGCGATCTTGCTTTTGCTGGCGGAAATGTTTTTGCCGGAACGGAAAAGCGTGAAGTCCAAAGTCCAAAGTCCAAAGTCCAAAGCAGAATTGTCGGCGGCGGCGTTGCTTGCAATTTTACTGCTGCCAATGGTTGCGAACGGTTCGCCGTCGAGCGCGTTGCGCGATTATCGCACGGGCGATTACACCAACGCGTTGCAGGAATTCGAGCAACTGTCGCAAGTTTATACGAACGACGCGCGTTTGATTTTCAACGCGGGTGCGGCGGCGTATCGCGCCACGAATTATGACGAGGCGTTGAAAAATTTTCAGACGCTGGCGGTTTCGCCGGATTTGAAACTGCAACAGCAGGCGTTTTACAACCTGGGCAACACGCTTTATCGGATGGGTGAATTGCAATTCACGCCTGATTCCGACGGATTGAACGCGATGGAAGAAACGTGGACGAACGCCGCGCAATGTTACGCTCACGCGGCGCAATTGAACACGAACGACGTGGACGCGGCCTACAATCTGGCGTTCGTGAAGCGGCAGATCGGACTGATTGAGCAGTTGCGGGAAGCGATGGCGATGGCCAAATTGTCGGCGGACGAGGCGGTCCGGCGCGATGAATTTCACCGCGCACTGGAAATCATGGAGAGCCTGCACAGCCCGATTGCCGCCAAAAAATTCCAAGATTACATTAAAAAATTGAAGGACATTGATGCGATTGTCACTCCCAATCACCGTTAGCCTGCTGCTGCTGTCATGGCAGGCCGCCCGCGCGCAATTCGCGCCCGCAGATGATTTTTTCAACAGCGGCGCGCAATTTTACATTTCCAACAACATCCCGTCCGCGTTGGAAAAAACGGAGAACGGCCTGAAAATTTATCCCAACGACGAGAAGTTGAAAAAACTGGAGGCCTTGCTGAAACAGCAGCAGCAATCGCAAAACAGCCAGTCGCAACAGAACCGGCAGAATCAATCGCAGCAGCAAAAGTCGCAGCAGAATTCCAGCGGCCAGAAAAATCAACAGCAGCAGAACCAGCAACAGCAAAATTCACAGGCGCAGCAGAAGCCGGATGAACAGAAGCAAAATCAGTCCGGCCAGAAAAATGACGGGCAGCAAAAAAAATCGGAACAGCAAAAATCTTCCGCCGAAAAACAAGAAAATCAAAACGCCGAGGGCCAGCCGGTTCAACCGGGACAAATGACGCCGGAAGAGGCGAAGCGCTTGCTGGACGCGCAAAAGGGCGACGAGCAGGTTCTGCAATTAAAACCGCAGGGCAAACCGGAAAATCAAAACCAGCCGGTCAAGGATTGGTAGCCGGCGTTCCACTCGCAACGCGGAACGATGATGTCTGAATGGAATATGTTTCAGATTTGATTGGCGAAAAATCGCTAAATACTCTTTACCGTGATGTTGTAATCCGTGAAAAAATTACGCCAGACGGTTCTCGTAGGATTGACAGCGTTTGGCAATCATTTCACGATGATTCTGGTCGGGAACTTTCAAGTGAAAATGCACGTCGGCTGGCGCAAGGCTGCCTACGCAATCCTCCCGAAGAACCGATATTCGGGTATCCAGACCGTCTAATACTAAAACAAGTTTTTTTGCAGTGGCCGGAATTGGATTATTTGAGTCAATGGCAATTCTTAAGGATTCAGGCTTGTCCGAACGAAACGCCACCATTGCGCTCCTTAAAGGATAACCCTTTGAGTCGGCAATCAAAACGGCATTCGCTTCGTCTTTTTCTCTCACGGATTGTTTCGTCATTATTCAGCCATACTTCATGTTAACAGAAAAGTCAAAACCTAATTTTGGATTCTTGCCATTCAGTCCGCGAACGCTTATCAGCTTGGCAGATATGATTGAATTTTTTGCCGCTGGAATAGCGCACAATTGGCAATGGCTTATAGGAGAATCACATCGATTCTATCAAAAGGCCGTCGAGTCCCCAAGCGGAAAACCGACTCCACATGAAATACACAATTTGAAAGCATTGCTTAAAACACATAATGCGCCAATCGAAATCAATGAGAAGATAGAATCAACCAGAGGGTGGTTGTTTTATTGTGAGCAGCTTGGAATGGAAAAATCCAAAGCCAGCATTGAGCATTTTTTTATTATTCTAAATACCAGCAATTCCATTCCAAATTTTAGCGTTATTGATTCACAATTAAGGGCGATACATAATTGCCTATGGTTTGAACTATTTGAGCGAAAGTTCGCCTTTATTCCAACAAGCAAGGCGCAATTATTTGAACAGAAAAAACTGTTTGGGGATGATGTTTGGGATGCTTTTCCAGAGGCGCGGGATGAAATCAGGGACGCTGGCAACTGTCTGGCGGCGGACTTGAACACTGCAGCCGTTTTTCATCTTATGCGCGTCATGGAGTTAGGCTTGCGGCAGCTCTCGTTTCAATTAAAAGCCAAGGCTTTGATTAAAAGGTTAAAGCAAACAAAAATCCCGATTGAGCTTGGGACTTGGGATGAAGTCATAACCACTCTTGAATCAAAGCTGGACGATCTGCGAAAGCGCACAACGCGAAGCCCAAAGCGGGAACAAAAAATTGAAACTTGCAATGAGTTACTAAAAGAATTTCGTTCCGTAAAAGATTTATGGAGAAACAAGGTTATGCACGCTCGCGCAACGTATGACGAGGAGCAGGCGCAAAGCGCGTTTAATCATGTCCGCGCCTTCATGCAAAAGTTAGCGGAAAAATTCTGATTTTTGTCAGACGCGCTTCGCTTATTTCGGGTCAAAAAAGTTTCCATCGCTGCGAAGCTGATTGGCATTTCCGTTCCCCATCCAAACTTTTCCCGTTGCCGTATCCAACACGACTGCGTATCCGCTTGGATTTCCGGGGCAGGTTTGAATTTGGTATCTGCCGACTTGATTTGATGATGAATCCGCGCCAATAGCAAACATGGCCGCAACTCCGACAATCAGTCCACATACCGCACTTTTTAGGTCAATTTGAATTTTCATGGTTTTGTTTTTTGGTGTTTTTGGTTTATTGCGAAATTAAGCCTGTGCCGCGTTAATCAGCGCGTTTCTCGCCCAATCCGGCTTTGCCATGCCGGATTTTTTGATCGCCTGCTGGATTTTGTCGGCTTCATTTGCCGCCACGCGGACGGCGAACAAAACGCCCCTTGCCGTGCCTTTCGGAAGTTTTGGCCTGCCCATTTTCGTTTTCATATATTTTGTTAACAAAATGTTTGACATGAATATAACTTTATGTTAACATTTAGTCAAGTAGATAAACAAAGAAGCCGCCGTGCTAGACAGACAGCGGCTTCGCCACTAAACGTAAAGCCATTTGACTTTACTTATGTGAAGGAGATAATGGTTGGGCGTTTCTGGCTGCGTAATTCACAGGTCGTGCCGGCTTCAGAAAATACAGTCTGATTTAATCACCTTCATGCACGTTTATTCAAAGCGATACGATGTCATTGTTGTCGGCGCCGGACACGCTGGCGTTGAAGCCGCCCTGGCTTCGGCGCGAATGGGCTGCCAGACGCTTCTCCTGACAATGAATGTGGATTCGATCGGACAAATGTCCTGCAACCCTGCAATTGGCGGACTTGGAAAAGGTCACTTGGTCCGGGAAATTGACGCGCTTGGCGGTGAAATGGGCAAGGCAACGGATTTGACGGGATTGCAATTCAGGATGCTGAATACAAAAAAAGGCCCGGCAGTCTGGTCTCCGCGCGCGCAATGCGATAAGAAATCTTATCAATTCAGGCTTAAATGGATATGTGAATCTGAACCAAACCTAGATGTAAAGCAGGGACAATCTTCAAAGATTTTACACAAAGATGAGATCGCATTCGGTGTTGAAACTAATTTAGAAGTTCAGTATCACGGCCAGACAGTCGTAGTCACGACCGGAACATTTTTGCGTGGTTTGATGCACATCGGATCAAATCAACAAACTGGCGGTCGTGCCGGAGACACGGCGGCAATGAACCTTTCAGATTCGCTCAAGGAAATCGGATTGGAACTTGCCAGATTAAAAACAGGCACTCCGCCAAGATTATTGCGCCGATCAATTGATTTTTCAAAGACCGAAGCTCAATATGGTGACGAGCCGGTTCCTTATTTCACATATTGGAAAGACGATTTGTTCCACATGGAACATTCCAGAACCAAACCGGCTGGTACTTTTCCATGCAACGGGTATCCAACCGGCTCAATGTTGAACCGAATCAACGGACAACTTCCTTGTTATATTACATTTACGACTGAAAATACGGCCAAAATCATCCGGGATAATCTTCATAAATCTCCAATGTATTCAGGTG
>DASXED010000082.1:0-14986 GCA_036490295.1 Verrucomicrobiia bacterium
GGGATTATGCAGTTGACAAACTAATGGGACAAAACTGGTAGGACGGGCAGTCCTCTGCCCGCCGAACGCGTTGGTTTGCAACCGTCGGCGCGCACGGAGTGACGCGCCCTACCCGGAAAGTTTGTTAACTGCATAATTCCATGATTATGATGAAATGACTTCCGCCAGACAAAATTGCCTGCTACAAAATTCCCATGGCAACCAATCTGAAAATCGGTTTTCTCGGCGCGGGCAAAATGGCGACCGCGCTCGCGAAAGGTTTTGTCCGCGCGGAAATCGTTTTCCCGAAGGAAATCATCGCCGGAGATTTATATGGCGTGGCGCGAAATATCTTTGCCAAGGAAACAGGCGCGAAAACCACCGCGTCAAATTCAGATGTCCTGAAATTCGCAAATGTCCTGTTTCTGGCAACCAAGCCAGACCAGGTTGCCGCCGCGCTCGTGGAAATTTCCGGCGCGTTCACAAAAAATCATCTGCTCATTTCCATCGCCGCCGGAGTGACAATTTCAAAATTGGAAAATCTTTTGCCCGCCGGTGCGCGCGTCATCCGCGTCATGCCCAACACGCCCGCGCTCGTCGGCGAAGCCGCTTCCGCGTTCGCGCTCGGAAAAAATGCCAGCGTCGCCGACGCCGAGCTGGCAAAAAAACTTTTGTCCGCCGTCGGCGTCGCAATCCAAGTGAAAGAAAGTTTGCTCGATGCCGTGACTGGCTTGAGCGGCAGCGGCCCGGCTTACGTTTATCAATTCATCGAGGCGTTGAGCGATGGCGGAGTCGCCGCCGGATTGCCGCGCGACATCGCGACACGGCTCGCCACGCAGACCGTTTTGGGCGGTGCGAAAATGGTTTTGGAGACCGGCCAGCATCCCGGCGCGCTCAAGGATCAAGTGACCAGCCCCGGCGGCACGACGATTGAAGGCTTGCACGCCTTGGAAAAAGGCAAGCTCCGCGCCACCGTGATGAGCGCCGTCCGCGCCGCGACGGAGAAATCGAAGAAGCTGGGGCAAGGTTAATTTTTCAAACACTCTATGAATCGTATCCGAATTCTTCATAATGGTGATCCAAGAAATGGCTCACCGCACTGGATGGTTTATGTAAGCGAAGATGGACAATTTTGGGGAGAAATTCTCATGAAGACGGCCGGTCGATTTTTGCCAAAAGATTTCGATGTAAAAAACTCTCAACGATTTTTCAAAATCCCACCTCAATTCGCCAAAAAACAATTAACCGCCCAACCGCACTGTGAAGAAATCATAATTACTCTTGGCAATCCTTCAGGAGAAGTTTTGTGTGCATTCTTGTTGTCTGAAGTTCCAAAAGATTCAGATTTGCGAACAGCAGTTGAAGAAGTGGTTGAAGAAATTGCAACTCTTGCAAGTAAATTCAACGAATCGTAGCTAGTTCCGCAATTCCCGCACATCCACCGCGTCCATTCCAGCCGCGCAAGTGGCTTGTAACTTGACGGGGCATTTCCACAGTGGCATTTTGACATCGTGATTCGTCCGACAAACATTCTCGCTTTGCCCGGTTACAAAATCCGCGTGGACTACTCGGACGGTGTGAGCGGCATCATTGATTTGTCCGATTCGGTCGGGCACGGCGTTTTTGAGCCGTTGCAGGATGAAACTTTTTTCAAAAAAGTCCACGTCGGCGACCACGGCCAAATCGCGTGGACGGACGAAATCGAAATCTGCCCGGACGCCGCATATCTCGAAATCACCGGCAAAATTTCGCGCGAGGCGGTTCATGCCTGAAGTCAGCCGGTTTTACGGCATCATCATCCGCTTTTATTTTCGAGACCATCCGCCGACGCATTTTCACGCCATCTATGCCGAACACGAGGCGCTGATTGAAATTGAATCCGGCGAAATTTATCAAGGCAGTTTGCCGAAAACCGCCTACGATCTCGTCAACAAAGGCGGCTGATTCATTTGCAGGAATTGCGCGCAGACTGGAATCTGGCGCGCGCGAACCAACCTGTGCTTCCGATTGAGCCGCTTGAATAAAAATCACGCCCGCAACAATTCCCGCACATCCACCGCGTCCATTCCGGCGGAACGGATCGCCTGCATCCCCAAATCCGTGTCTTCGTAAGCGCGGCAAAATTTCGGTTCAACGCCGATGAGCCGCGCCGCTTCCAGAAAAATGTCGGGCGCGGGTTTTTGGTTCACCACCATTTCGCTGGTGACAACTGTATTAAACAGATGGCGAATCTTCAGATGTTCCAAAACTTGCACGATGATTTTCTGCGTGCCGCCGGACGCGACGGCCATCGGGATTTTGCCGTAGTTCGCCTGCGCAATTTCCACGATGGCGTGAATCGGCCCGATTTGCGGCAAAAATTGCAAATACTCATTTTCCTTTTCATGCCCGGCCTTGATGTGGTCGAGCGTGACTCCCTGTTCTGCGGCGAGCATCTTGAAGATGTCGCGCGACGGCACGCCGCCGAGCGAGTAAAAGCGATCCTTGGGAAATTTTAATTTGTATTTCGCGACGGTTATCTGCCACGCGCGCCAGTGCAGCGGCATGGAATCGGCCAAAGTGCCGTCGCAGTCGAAAATGAGTCCTTTGATTTCGCGCATTGAATTTTTATGCTGAAAATTATTTTGGCGGTGCAAGCAACGGAATGACTTGCCGCCCGTGCCGGCGATAAACGGAAAAATCTTTGCAGTCCAAGGTCATGACTTCGCAGTCATCGGACAATTCCGACAGGCGCACCAAGGTGGCGTCCGCCAAATCCATTTGTCCGTCGTATTTGTCCATCAATGCGGCAATTGCGCCGGCGTGTTCGCATAACTGGAAGGAAATTTCAAAACCCCCGGACTCGATTTTTCCGAGCAGCGGCCGCATTGACAAGCCCGCATTGCCGAGAAAATGGCTGACTTCGGCAATCACAGGTTCGGTGGTGAAGAGAGGCTTGCGCAGCGAGGCAAAAGTATGAACCGCCCAGTCGTGATCCTTGTCATCGGCGCGAAACAGCGCAATCAATGGCCCGGCGTCAATAAGTGTTTTTCGCATATTTTTTAATGATGGCGGCGCGATAAATTTCCTTGTGCCGCCGGGCGACATCCGGCGGCCCGCCTTTGATGCAGCCAACCATGTCCGACATCAGATCAAGCATGGACATTTGGTCTTTTTCGCCGGCCAAATCTTTTTCAATCGCGTCGCGCAACACTTTCGATTGCGAAACGCCCAGCCGCCGCGCCTTGGCGACGGCTTTCTGAAAAACTGGCTCCGGCAATTGCAGCGTCGTCGTTTTCATAAAAACAAAGCTAATATGTTTTTGGCAGAATTCAATTATATTTTCAGCGCCGTCAATTTTTCTTCCAAGTCATGCGTCATCAGCGGCTCGATGAGCGGGTCGAGTTCGCCTTCGATGAAATTCGCCAGATTGTAGAGCGTCACTTCGATGCGATGGTCGGTGACGCGGTTCTGCGGAAAATTGTAAGTGCGGATTTTTTCGCTCCGGTCGCCAGTGCCGATCTGGTCTTTGCGATGCGCGGCGTATTTCGCGTTTTCCTCGGCGATTTTTCTTTCGAGCAAACGCGAGCGCAGAACGGTCATCGCCTTCGCGCGATTTTTTATCTGCGAACGCTCGTCCGCGATGCGGACGGTGAGGCCGCTCGGCTTGTGCTGGATTTGCACGGCGGAATCCGTCGTGTTCACACCTTGACCGCCTTTGCCGGACGCGCGACAGACGGTGACTTCAATTTCGTCGGGCTTGATCTCGACGTCCACTTCCTCGGCCTCCGGCAAAACGGCGACGGTCGCGGTGCTCGTGTGGATGCGCCCTTGCGCCTCGGTCGCGGGCACGCGCTGGACGCGATGAACGCCACTCTCATATTTCAGCCGCTTGAAAACGTCCGTGCCGTTGATCTGAAAGATGATTTCCTTGAAACCACCGAGGTCGGACGGATTGGAATCCAGCGGCTCGATTTTCCATTTGCGCGCTTCGGCGTAACGGCAATACATCCGATACAAATCAGCGGCGAACAGCGCGGATTCCGAGCCGCCCGCGCCGGCGCGGATTTCGATGATCGTGTTGCGCGAATCCGTCGGGTTCGGCGGCACGAGGCCGAACTGGATTTGTTGCGCGAACTTTTTTTCCGCGATTTCGAGCCGCGCAACTTCCTCGCGCGCGAGTTGCGCGAGTTCGGATTCCGCCGGTTCGCTTTTGAGCAGCGCGCGGTTTTCCGCCAGTTGCTCCTGCGTTTTGAAAAAGTTGTCACCCGTCGCGACCAATTCTTTCAGTCGCGAGTATTCCCTGGATAATTCCTGCGCACGCTGGGGATTATCGAAAGCCTTCGGATCGTTCAACGCGGATTCGATTTCGACAAAGCGGCGGCGAAATTTTTCAATGTGTGGTCTTAAATCCATTTTCGCAAAAAAAAGAATCCGCCCGCTCACGTAAATGCGCGGGCGGGCGGAATGAAAGCGGGTAGCTAAACTTTTTTCTTTTTCTTCGTGGCGAACGCCTCGGCGGCGGCCTGCGTCTTGGCGGCGCGCTGCTGGAATTTGTCCACGCGGCCAGCGGTGTCCACGAACTTTTGCGTGCCGGTGTAGAAGGGATGGCACACGTTGCAAATGCCGACGATGATGGTCTGCTTGGTGGAACGCGTCTTGATCACGTTGCCGCAAGCGCAACGGATTTCCGCGTCCACATATTTCGGATGAATGTCCGTCTTCATAAAAAGGACGGTAAAACTATCATGGTTTTGCCGGATGACAAGAGGGAATTTTTTGGGCGGGGCTTGAATGAATTCTTTTCCCATGCGAAGGCGACGCGCTGGCATGGCGAGGCCGGAAACTGTAAAACACGTGAACTCGAGACCTCTGCAAAAGGGGCGTAGCGGCTTTCGGCAGAAAGCCGCATTCTTCAATTTCCAAGATTTTGCGGCGCTCTGCCGAGACGCCGCTACGATGGATGGTTGGTTTTGCAGAGGTCTCAACTCCTCATTTCTGTTCACAGACCCGGAGACGGACGTTTTTTGCCGCGTTAACCGTCCATTTTTTCAAGCGATGGCAATGTCTTTGTCCAGATAAACGTCCTGAATCAGGTTCAGCAATTTCACGCCGTCTTTCATCGGACGTTGAAATGCCTTTCTTCCTGAAATCAATCCCGTGCCGCCGGCGCGTTTGTTGATGACGGCGGTTTTCACGGCGTCGGCGAAATCATTTTTGCCGGATTCGCCGCCGGAATTGATCAAGCCCGCGCGACCCATGTAACAATTCACGACTTGATAGCGCGTGAGGTCAATCGGATGGTCGGTCGTCAGTTGCGAATAAACCAGTTCGCTCGTCTTGCCGAAATTTTTCAGCGCCTTGTAACCGCCGTTGTTCGTCGGCTGTTTTTGTTTGATGATATCCGCTTCAATCGTCACGCCGAGATGATTCGCCTGTCCGGTCAAATCTGCGGACGTGTGATAATCCTTGTCACTTTTGAACGCGGGATTGCGAAGATAACACCAAAGCACGGTCGCCATGCCGAGTTCGTGCGCGCGCTGAAACGCCCGGCTCGTCTCGATGATCTGATGATGGCTTTCGGGCGAGCCGAAATAAATCGTCGCGCCGACGGCGACCGCGCCCATGCGCCACGCCTGCTCGGTTCGCGCGAAATAAATCTGGTCGAAGCTGTTCGGGTAAGTGAGCAGTTCGTTGTGGTTCAATTTCACGAGGAACGGAATTTTGTGCGCGTATTTGCGCGCGACCGCGCCGAGTCCGCCGAGTGTGGAAGCGACGGCATTGCAGCCGCCTTCGATGGCGAGCTTGACGATATTTTCAGGATCGAAGTATTCCGGGTTCGGCGCAAAACTCGCGCCCGCCGAATGTTCGATGCCTTGGTCCACCGGCAAAATCGAAAGATAACCCGTGCCTGCCAGACGACCATGATTAAAAATAGTTTGCAAACTGCCGAGAACCCGCGTGCTGCGGTCTGTCTGCGAATAAACGCGGTCAACAAAATCCGGTCCGGGCAGATGCAATTTTTCGCGCGTGACGGTTTTGCATTGATGTTCGAGCAGGCTTTTGGCGCTGTCGCCGAGCAGTTTTTCAATTTGTTTGTTCATGGTGATTGACTTATCGAAATTGCAACGCGCTCGCTTCGCGCACAACGTCAGGATTTTCAGCGGGTTTCATTTGCCAGCATGAACAAATCAATCATTCGCCGGAATTTTTCGCAAGTGTATTTTGTAGGAGCCGAGGTAACGAGGCTTTGATCAATTTTGAAATGAGCCTCCTCACGTCGGCTGCTACGGATGTTTCACGGCTTCGCCGTTTCCTTCGTGAAGGCGCTGACGGCTTTGATGTTCGCGGCTTTCGCGGCGTCCATGACTTTCACGAGTTGCCCCCATGGCGCGTTTTTGTCGGCGTTGACGGCGAGCTTGATCTGCGGATTTTTCGCGGCCTCGTCGCGCAGGCGGGCTTGCAATTGTTCAAACGTCACGGCGTCGGCGTTCTGGCCGACGCGCAGGCCGCCCTTGGCGTCAATGCTCACGATGAGCGGCGGATTTTCGTTCGCGCCGGATTTTTGCGCCTGCGAGGATTCCGGCAGCGCGAGCCGCAGCGCGGGCTGCTGCTTGAACGTCGTCGTCACCATCAAAAAAATCAGCAGCACGATGAGCACGTCCACGAGCGCGACGATGATGACCGTCGGCGCGTTGCGGCGTTTGCGGACTAGGAAGCGCATAAAATAAATTTCAGGTTGAAAGTTGAAGGCGTGTTGCTGCGGCGTGAAAACCTGCAACTTTCAACCTGTAACTTGCAACTCATTTTCATTTGCGATATTGCCGCCGGATGAAATCGTCGCAGAGCGCCTCCATCTCGACGGCGAACACCTCGACTTTTTTGCTGAAATAACTCCACGCGATAAGCGCGGGAATGGCGATGAGCAGGCCGATAAGCGTCGCGCGCAAAATCAAGGCGATGCCTTGGGCCAATTTCGCCGCATCGGTCAAACCGGATTGCCCGACATCGCCGAAAACCGAGATCATCCCGACAATCGTGCCGACGAGTCCGAGCAGCGGCGCGATGCCAACGATGATTTCCAAAACGACGAGTCCGCGTTCTAGCCGGACGATTTCATGGCGCGCGGCGGTTTGCAGCGCGTCCACGTTGTCGGCTTTCGGCCAGTCAAAATGATCCGCCGCGAGCAGCAGCAGCCGTCCGAGCGGCGACGGTTTTTGCGCGCAGACGCGGCGCAAGGCGTCCACATCCGCGCGCGTCTCGCACGCGGCGAGCGACGCGGTGATTTCCGGCGGCACGACTTTGCGCCAGCGCAGGGCGAGCGAGCGCTCGACGATGAACGCCAGCCCGACAACCGAGGTCAGTCCCAACAAAACATAAATAAGCGTATCCATAAAAAAATTCCAAACGCCGCGAACGATTCAATAGTAATAAAACGTGAACGTGATTTCCCGATAATTCGCACCGACCATCCGCCTCATGTCGGACGGCCACGCCGCGAACGGCGCGGGTTCGGCGATGGCTTCCTGGCAGACGTAGCCGAGCAATTCGCCGACGTTGTTTTCCAAGACTTTCATTTCAGTAATGCTGCCGTCGTAATTCAAATGAAACTGCACCGTCACCTTGCCGGTGCGATCTTGCGCGAATTTCTGGCTGTCCAGCAAGTCATACCAATGCTGCGTCACCGCCTCGATGAAAGCCTCGTCGTAAGCGCCGAAGGGCGTCGCCTTCGCGTCAAACGACGGTACGAGCGCCTGACGATGAGTTCCGCCGTCCTGCCGCATTTGCACGCCGGGCAGACGGTTTTGCCGCGCCAGCGCCTCGCGGATTGTGCGCGGACGCTGCTGCTCCTGTTGTTGCAAATCTTCCGGCCTGACCAGCGCTAAATCGCCCGGCTGAACCGCCGGCTTCGATTCCTGCTGCTCGGTATTCGGCGGCTGCGGCTGGAGTTTGTTAAAATTTTGTTTCGGTGCGTCCTCGGTTTTTGGAACGTCGGTCTGTTTTCCGTTCAATTTCGGCGTGTTTGAGTCGCGCTCGGCTTCGGGATTCGCCGCGCGGGAATTTTTGCTGGAATAATACTTTGCGTTTTGCGGCGCCTCGGTCGTCGCCTGGTCCGGGTTCACGTCCACAAAAATGGTCGGCTCGGAATTTTGCGCCAGCGTTTGCACCGGCTGCGCCTTGATTTTCGCCGGATGATGGAGCCACGAAAACAAATGCAGCGCCTTGCTGAATTCGTAGCCGCCGACCGCCGCCAGATGCGCCGCGAGCGACAGCGCGATCGCCAGGATCAACCTCTCCCTTTCAAGGCGGTTGACTCGCAGCGAATCAATTTTTTTGCCGATTCCGGCCATGCCACAAGTCTGCCGCAGGCGGACGGCGCGGGCAACTGTCTTTGCTGAACGGCGAACAAAATAAACTTTGAAGTTTTTACTTTGGATTTAACCTTGGCCGCATGACAAAAGACGAAGCGTTGCAGATTTTCCGCGACACCGGCGCGCTGCTGGAAGGCCATTTCATTTTGCGCAGTGGCTTGCACAGCCGGCAGTTTTTCCAATGCGCACTCGCGCTGCAACAAATGCCCGTCGTCGAAAAACTCGGCGCGGCGCTGGCGGTTAAATTAAAACCGCTCGGCGCGGTCACGGTGGTGTCACCGGCGATGGGCGGACTTGTGATCGGACAAGAAGTCGCGCGGCAGCTTGGTTTGCGATTTATTTTTGTAGAAAAAGAGGATGGCAAGCTGGTTTTGCGGCGCGGATTCAAGATTGCGGCGGGCGAAAAAATTCTGGTCGTCGAGGATGTCGTGACCAAAGGCGGGCGCGTGCAGGAAGCTTTGGACATCGTCCGCGCGCACGGTGGCAATGTCGTGGGCGTGGCGATGGTCGTGGATCGTTCCAACGGCGCGGTGAATTTCGGCGTGCCGTTCGAGAGTTTGATTTCGTTGCGGGTGGAAACTTTTGAGGCGGACAAATTGCCGCCGGACTTGGCGAAAATTCCGGCGGTCAAGCCGGGGAGCAAATAAAACCGCGCTTCCATCCATCGTAGCGGCGTCTCGGCAGAGCGCCGCAAACCTTTGGAAATTGGAAATGCGGCTTTCTGCCGAAAGCCGCCACGCTTCTTTTGCAGAGGTCTCAATCCCATCATTCATGCAATCCGGTTCACCTTTGTTACAATCGGGCTTTCAATGTTTTTTGCCTTGATTTTTATCAATTTTTCTTTTAACTTTGGTCAAATGAATCCTATTTCAGAAAACCCTTGCGGCCGCAAAATTGCATTTTCCATTTTTGTTTTGTTTGCGGGGGCATTTTTGGCGAAGGCCGATCTTTTTGTCTCCGATTTCAACAACGATGTTGTGGATCAATACAATTCATCCGGCTCGCCGGTGAATTTCTATTCTGTTATCGAGCCGTCTGGCGTCGCCATCGGCCCTGACGGAAATTTGTATGTCGCAACCGCAGTGGACGACGGGTTTGGAAACGGAGCTTCAATCATCAGTTTTAATCCAGCCGCGCCTGCATTCACGCCGGGAACCACCTTTGCCAGTCACGTGAGCGACAATGATCTCAACAATCCCGCCGGCATTACTTTCGGCCCGGACGGAAACCTTTACGTTGGCGATCTTCAATCCAAAATTCTCGTCTACAACAGTTCAGGCGGGACAAACATCAACGAACTTCCCAATGCGCTTCTCAACGCGCCGTCCAGTTTGACTTTTGATTCGACAGGCAATTTATACGTCGCGGACGTGAACAACGGAACCATCCTGAAATACAGCGGCGGCAGTTTTTCGCAGGTCAACAATACTCTTTTTAACGGCGCGCACGACGTGGGGGTTGGATTGGATGGAAATTTATATGTGCTGGACATTTCAGGAGGAACCGGCGGCATTTATCAATTAAATCCCAACACGGGAACGTCGCAGTTGCTCGTTAATTACGGCACCGGCTCTTTGCTCGATTTTACTGAAAACGACCTCGTCGTCGGTCCAGATGGAAAACTTTATGTGTCCGGCGTGAATGGCGACACCGATGACGGTGAAATCCTTCAATACGATGAAAACGGAACCTACGACGGCGTTTATCTTGACCTTGGCTCGACCACCGATCCCACTTACATGACATTTTCACCCGTGCCCGAACCGTCCACGCTCGCACTGATGTCAATGGCCGGAATCGCCGCAACCATTTTTGGAATTCGCCGGAAAAAATCAGCGGAAAAAATTCATTGACCGTCCGTTCTTGGCGCTGGTCTTGTATATTTGTCAAAAACGGTCAGAACCGGCAGCGCGTTTCCGTTATCGTCAAAAAAACCGCGCGAAACCAATCCGCCGCGCGCGGCCGCCGGTTCCCACCAGAAAAGTCCGATGCAATGTTCGTTTTGCAGAACGGTGCGCGTAAGTTCATCGAGAAATTCCCGCTGGCCTTCGGGCGTTTCGGGAAACGGCCCGGTGCGGTCGGCGGTTTCGCGCGAAGCCCGCCAATTGTAAGCCGTCTCCACCACGATGACATCCTTGCCGTAGGTGTTCGCGGCGAACGCAAGATTTTCCCGCAAGTCCATCAGCGTTCCGTGCCACCACGGATAATATGAAAAACCGATGACATCGTAGGAAATCTTGTAACGGTTCAAGTTGTCGAAAAAATATTTCGTCTTCGCGATGCTGCCGCCCTGGTCAATGTGGATCATGATTTTCGGAGGCGGATTTTTGCCGCGCCCAGCGTCAACTCCCTTGATTCCGGCGCGAATATAATCTGCAAAATTATTCCAATTCTGCGGCAGCCTGCCGTCCGGCCAAAGCATTCCGTGCGTGACTTCGTTGCCGACCTGCACCATGTCCGGCAAAACCCCGGCGTCGCGGAACGCGGCGATGGTGTCGTGCGTGTATTCAAAAACTTTTTTCACGCGCGCCTTGTGCGACAAATCTTTCCACGCCTCCGGCGTCGGCTGCTTGCCGGGATCGGCCCAGGAATTTGCGTAATGAAAATCCAGCAGGAATCTGTAGCCGAGCTTTTTGGCATCCTGCGCTTCTGCAATCGTGTATTTCAAATCGTTCGGCAGGTTGCCGCCGACCGGCTCGACAAAAATGCGGAGGCGAATCAAGTTGTAGCCGTGATTTTTGAAAATCTGCAAACCGGGCAGCGCGTTCGTGCCGTCCTTGAAAATTTTTCCGTTGTCTTCCGCCTGCTTCAAAAACGACAGGTCCGCGCCGAAGGCAAAATCGGACGCGCGCGAAATTCCGGCGGCAAAAATGCAGGCAAGCAAAACGGCGGTTGGAGTGATTTTTTTCATGGGCACGGTTTAATTACGGCTAAATCCCAGGCTGTGCAATTCCATAAAATGAAAATTTCACAGTCACCCGCATGGGGGACTTGCAGTTTTCCGCCGATTGGAAATAATGGATGCCATGCGCTTTCCCATTAAATTGTTTTCACGCATGACGCGGTTGTTTTTTTTCTCCGCGTTGTTTCTCGTCATGGCCGCGCGACCGGCGGTTGGCGGCGCGGCGAAGCACACCTTCGCCATCGGCACGAATGATTTTCTGCTCGACGGCGCGCGGTTTCAAATCCGCTGCGGCGAAGTCCACGCCGCGCGCGTGCCGGTCGAGTATTGGCGCAACCGTTTGCAAATGGCGAAGGCGATGGGACTCAACACCGTTTGCGCGTATCTTTTTTGGAATCAGATCGAGCCGGAGCCGGGAAAATTTGACTGGAGCGGCCAGGCCAATGTCGCGGAATTTTGTCGCATCGCACAGGAAGAAGGCTTGTGGGTGATTTTGCGTCCCGGCCCGTATTCGTGTGCCGAATGGGAAATGGGCGGACTGCCGTGGTGGCTGCTCAAAGACGACGACATCAAACTGCGCACGCGCGATCCGCGTTTCATGCAAGCCGCGACAGATTATTTGAAGGAAGTCGGAAAAAAACTTGCGCCGCTGCAAATCACGCACGGCGGCCCCATCATCATGGTGCAGGTCGAAAATGAATACGGTTCCTACGGAAAAGATTCCGCCTACATGGGCGAAATGCGGCGGGCAATCCTCGACGCCGGATTTGACGTGCCGCTCTTCGCGTGCAATCCGCCGGGCGATTTGAAACACGGCTATCGCGCCGATTTGTTTCCCGTCGTGAATTTCGGCTCCAAACCCGCGAGCGCATTCCGGTCGCTGCGCGAAATCCTGCCGCAAGGCCCGCTCATGTGCGGCGAATTTTATCCCGGCTGGTTTGACACATGGGGACAACCGCATCATCTCGGCAACACGCCGCAATATCTCGCCGACCTTTCATATATGCTGACCAACGGCGAATCCTTCAGCATTTACATGGCGCATGGCGGCACGACGTTCGGGCTTTGGTCGGGCGCGGATCATCCGTTCAAGCCCGACACTTCCAGCTACGATTACGACGCGCCCATCAGCGAAGCCGGCTGGCCGACTGAAAAATTTTTCGCAACGCGCGAACTTTTTTCAAAACATCTTCTGCCCGGCGAAAAAATCCCCGACGTTCCGCCGACCAATGCCGTGATCACAATTTCGCCCGTCGAAGCCACTGAATGCGCGCCGATTTTTGCGAACTTGCCAAAAGCCATTGCCGACGCAAAACCCGAAACGATGGAAAAATACAATCAAGGTTACGGCTGCATTTTATACCGCACGACGATTCCCGCCGGCGAAGCCGCGACGCTCGAAGCGGATTCCATCCACGATTTTGGCTTTGTGTTTCTTGACGGCCAGCGCGTCGGCGTCATGGACCGCCGGACAAATAATTTCAAGGTGAATTTGCCCGCGCGCGGAAAACCCGCGACGCTCGACATTCTGGTCGAGGCGATGGGCCGCGTGAATTTCGGCGTCGGATTGCTCAACGACCGCAAAGGCATTCACGCGCCCGTGAAATTGGGCGGCGAGGAACTGGCCGGCTGGCAGATTTTCACCCTGCCGCTCGACGCCAAAATGCTCGCGCATTTGAAGTTCCGCAGCAGCGGACGTGAGTCCGCTCCGTCTTTTCGTTCGGAAAATCAGAGCCGACTCACGTCGGCTGCTGCGAAAAATTCTCCCGCGTTCTGGCGCGCGACCGCGAACGTAAAAAAAACCGGCGACACGTTTCTCGATATGCGTCCGTGGGGCAAAGGCGTCGCGTGGGTCAACGGCCACTGCCTCGGCCGTTTCTGGGACATCGGCCCGACGCAGACGATGTATTTGCCCGGCCCGTGGCTCAAGCGCGGCAAAAATGAAATCGTGATCCTCGATTTGACCGGCCCGGAAAAACCCGTCGTCGCCGCGCTCGACCATCCGATTCTCAACGAACTTCACCCCGAATATGATTTCAGCAAAAATTAAAAACGCCGGAACACGGCTGCTTTTCAGCGCATTGCTGTTTTTATTTTTCAACGCGCGCGCCGGTTCCGAATTTCATCCCGGTGAAATCTGGCCGGACACTGCCGGCAATCCGATCCAGGCGCACGGCGGTGGCATTCTTCTCTTCAACAATGTTTATTACTGGTATGGCGAAGACCGCACGCCGGGAATCCGCAGCGCCGTCTCGTGCTATTCCTCGACGAATCTTCTGGACTGGAAACGCGAGGGCGTCGCGCTGTGGCAGACAAATCTGCCGCGCTATTACGGCCAGGCGACGTTTGTGGAGCGGCCAAAAGTCATTTACAACGCGCGCACGAAAAAATTCGTGATGTGGATGCACGTGGAACAGGCGGGCTACCTTTACGCCTGCGCCGGAACCGCGATCAGCGACACGCCCGCCGGGACGTATATGTTCCAGAAAACATTCCGACCCGTCACGAACGATTTTGGATTTCCTGAAAACGAAGCCATCGCGCAGAAACAATTCGGCGGCACGTTCCGCGACATGAACCTGTTCGTGGACGACGACGGCAGGGCGTATGTGTTTTACGCCGCCGAGGACAACTGGACGATGTATGTCACGCGGCTCAACGACGATTTCACCGGCCCGGAAACGCCCGCCGTGGAAGGCAAAACATTTGCGCGGATTCTCGTGCGCTCGCATCGCGAGGCACCCGCGCCGTTCAAGTGGCGCGGAAAATATTATTTGATCACGTCCGCCTGCACCGGCTGGGCGCCGAACGCGGCGGATTATTCCACAGCCGACAACATCCTCGGCCCGTGGCAGACTTTCGGCAATCCGTGCACCGGAACAAATGCTAGTTTGACGTTCGGCGCGCAAAGCACGTTCGTCCTGCCCGCGCCGGGCAAGCCGGACAGTTTCATTTTCATGGCCGACCGCTGGAATCCGCAGGACTTGCCCGATTCGCGTTACATCTGGCTGCCGTTCACGATGAATTCCGGCGGCACCTTCACAATCCCCTGGCGCGACCAATGGGGCTTTTAAGTTTTTGCGGCGCGCTGAAAAAAAACGTCCGCACCGCGATTTGATTCAATTGCCCGGGACTTTCGTGGAAGTTTCTGCAAGAAACAAAGCACGGCCCGTGCCAACTGTTTTGACCGCGAAAAATTTGAATTTCCGGTCGTCCAACGCAACAACCGTCCCGTGCGTTGTATCAAAATGAGACAAACTGTATGTTTTTTTGACGGGAAATGCGTCATTCCAAACAAGAGACGTCCCTTCTCTAACAAGAAATGCTCCATCTCTAAACTGAAATGCGGCTTTCCAAATAAGAAGTGCTCCATGTCCAACTTAGAATGCTCCATCTCTAACCTGACATACTCCTTCTCTTACACGAACTCCATCAGCGAACTGTGCGAGGCCTTTATGCGCTGGAAACGCTCCCGTCGGCTGACAGGATGCCCAGAGTTTTTTTAGAATGTCCCGCTGGCGCAAGACGTGTTGCAGTTCCCGTTTGAGGCGGCGGTTCTCCTCTTCATTCAAGCTGCGTCGGCGAACGCTGTCCCGGCCCGGTGGCCGGCAGTGCCGCCAGCTTCTTTTTCCACTGCTTGAGGCTCTGGTCGCTGACGCCCAGTTCCGTGGCGATCTGTTGCACGGACTTGCCGCCGCCCAGCCAAAGCTCCACGGCCGAGCGCTTGAAGGCTTCATCGTATCGTTTGTGTTTG
>DASXED010000105.1:0-6376 GCA_036490295.1 Verrucomicrobiia bacterium
AACGGCACGCGCACGAGCAAAATTTTTAGATTTTTATTCCGGCGATAATCCTTGATAGAAATTCGCAAGTCTGCTTTCATAACAGCATGATAAACAAAGGCCGCAATGAAAACAACCGTGCAAGCAACTTTGCACGCACTGTCGTATAATAACTGTTAGGCCACTTGACACCCGATGACTCCAAAATGTCCAAAGTGTGGTTCGGTGATTTACAGCCGCCGCAATGTTTTGTGTGGTGTTTGTGGCGAGCGGCTTCCTGATGTGTTGCTTTTCACCCCAAAGGAGCGACAAGCAGTTGAGCATGATTTACAGGAGTTAAAGCAGCGAGAGTTGGACTCAAAGAAGCCCAAAAAAGACACTGGCAATCGTTACTTGGGACTTGATGATTGTGGATGGTATTAGTGGGGTTGGGTTATGACGTGGCCTAACACCGCGCTGGAGCCAACGGCGGCTGTTCCGCCGTTTAGGAGTTTGAGACAAATTCACGCTTGCGGTTTTTCGCGCCGTGGCTCAGCTTTGGATCGTTAGGCGTCTTTGTGCGTATGCAGCAAAATATGAACATGGGTAGTTTATATGTCGGCGTTGTATTTAGCTTGAGCGTTATTTATCTTTTGCTCGGCCTGTATTCGGACGCGCCGTGGCTTCAGCCAAAGTGGAGTCGCAGGTTGGGGCCAGCAGTTGTTCCCCTTTCGCGGTTGAGCCGTTGTGTTTGGTTGGTGTTCTCCTGCTTGGGAGCCGCCGCGTCATTTGCCAACGCTTTCCGCGTAGATTCTGGTTTCTTTGACACGATGATTTGGGTGGTTCTATTCGCTATATTTTTGGTTCTGATTTTATTGGCATTTCTTGACGGTAAGAGATTTCATGGTAAGCATGACCCAGACGCCTAACAAGTCGCCGGAGCCAACCGCCGTTGGCGCTTGCAGTTCCGCTATCGCGGTTCACGCCGCGAGTCGGCGGTGGCTCAGCTTTCTACGTTAGGCATCGTTCACATTTTATGCACATACCACAATTCATTATCATCGGCGTAGCGGCAGGAGCTATGTTTGCCGCCGGTTGCTCGAAGAGTTCCACTTCCAGCCCAGACCCGATTGTTACTTTTCAAGGCTACAAGGTAGGTAGCGATGGAATGAATCGAGCGACCTTTGAGTTTAGAAATCCCAGCCAGTCGCAGATAGTTTGTCAGGTGCAAATCGAGGGTGATTCAAGCAGCGCCAGCATTACGACCATCCCAGCCGGAGGCAGTTCGACAGATGAGATGTTAGTCAAACAGACCAACGCGGTATCATTGAGCGTCACCGTCATGCGATTGGTTCCAGTCCATCAGATTTCAGTGCCCATGCAATGACCACGATGCCTAACCAGTCGCCGGAGCCAACCGCCGTTGCCGCTGCGGTTGCAATCCACGCCGCGAGTCGGCGGTGGCTCAGCTTTCTACGTTAGGCGGCAAAAGTTGTTTTTTTATTTCGCGCGCTTGCTCTTCACCCGCAGTTCTCCTAATTTTCGCCGCATTGAAAAAGAACGGACGCCCTGAAATCCCGCGCAAGACGATTTATCGCCTTTCGATTTATCTGCGCTGCCTCGCGCGGCTGCACGAAAACGGCATCGGCACCGTTTCCAGCGAGGCGCTGGCGAAGGCCGCCGGCGTCAAGCCGACGCAACTGCGCAAGGATCTCGCGTATTTCGGCACGTTCGGCACGCGCGGACTCGGTTACGACGTCACGGAACTTTTCAAAAAAATTTCCGAGGAACTTGGCACGTCGCGTTTGCAGCCGGTGATTCTGGTTGGCGTCGGGCATCTGGGACTCGCGCTGGTTTCGTATCGCGGATTTGAAAAGGAAGGGTTTGAAATTGTCGCCGCATTTGACGCGGAACCGCGACGCAAGCGCGACAAGGAAATCAAGCAGCCGATTTACGGCATGAATGAACTGCCCGAATTCGTCAAAAGGCAAAATGTCAAAATGGCCATCCTCACCGTGCCGTCCGCCGCCGCGCAGGAAGTCGCCAACGCGCTGGTCGCGGCGGGCATCGCGGGCATCCTGAATTTTTCGCCCATCGTCCTTTCCGTGCCGGAAGAAGTCATGGTCAACAACGTCAACCTTGCCATCGAACTGGAAAACTTGAGTTACTTCACGCAGGAGTAACCGGCCTTTGGCGCAAAGATGCGAAGAAACAAAGCCTGAAAGTTCAGCCGGCTTCAACCGGTTTTCCCAACCTGCGTGTTGGATCATTGACGCGGGATTTTTATTGTGAAGGAACAGCAAACTGTTTCTGCATCGCGCTCTGGATTTGCGTCCATGTCGGGCAATTTTCGCCTTTCGTTCCCGCCGCAATCCCGCTCGCATAAGCCGTCGCCGGAGAAGTTCCCTGCACGACGTAAGCCTGGCCTCCAAAATAAACGATGCTCGTGCCGGGCAACGCCATGTCCACTTGCGGCGAAAAATCCGCATACGATGCAAGCTGCCCCGGCTGACCCAAGGCGGTCACGTCATTGACTCCGGGGATCGCCGCCGGATAAGTCGGGGCGCTGACGGGCGTGTTGCCCGCCGCCGCGAAGATAACGACTCCCTGGGACAGCAACTGGTTCGCAACATCATCAAGCACGGGACTGTCGGCAGCGCCGCCAAGGCTCATGTTGAACACCGTTGCCCCGTTGGTCGCCGCCGCCTGCATGCCCAACGCCAGAATCCATGTATTGGCAGTGCCATCGCAACCGAAGACATTCACCGGCAGGATTTTCACGGAGCTATGCCCGCCGGACGCCTGCGCCACCGCGTTCAAGATTGTCTGATACATCGCCGTGGCATGGGTAATGCCGCTCGCCGGCGGGCAATCTTCACCCGTCACGGAAATGGGCGGCAATGCAAACTGATCCAGTGAAGTGCCCGATGGCTGATACGCCGTGTCAATCAGGGCCACGACTGGATTGCACGGGTCGCCCGGATTTGAAACATCCGCGATCAATTTGGGCTGGGCCGGAGCGGCGCCCGAATACAATTGCGGCGTCGGAGACGGATCATAAATGTAATTGTAATCCACCGATTGCACGTCGGGATTGTTTTTCAAACTGGCGAGCGCGGCATCCGTCGCAGCGGCATCAGGAAATTCCAGAAGGTAAAGCCCCAGCTTGTCGTTGCGTCCGACAACTTTTGCTCCGACCGATTTTGCCAGCGCATCAATGTTCGCACCCGGCTTGAGCTTCACGAGCAGTTCATTGGCGACGTGCCTTTGCTTCGCCACCACCACCCTGCTTGCAAGCACCGGCCGCGTGGCGTTCTGCACCACCGTGCGGAAAACGTAGAGTTGCGAAGGCGCGTTGGTTTTGGGGACAAACGCAAAATTCAAATTGCCAAGCAGCATTTTCAGCGCTTCATCCGGCGGCAGGTCTTTGAATTTTACCGATGCGCTCCGCTCCGTGTCCGGCTCGACAAAAACGTGCCAGCCCGTTTGATGCGCGATGTCCTCGAGCAGCGGCCAGAGCAATTCGCCCTTCACGTCGGCGCTCACGCGGTCGGTCGCCGTGTGCCAGGCGATCGAATTCGTGTTCGCCGCGCGCGCGTCCAAAAAAAACGCGAGCGACAGGCAAAATAAAATTGAACGGACTTTGGGCATTGTTAATTGATGATTTGAAAGCGCGAACGGCGAATTGTTCAGTTATTTCTTCGCCGTCACTGTTTTCACCCACGTTTGATTGTCGAGATACCAGCGAATCGTTTCGCGGATGCCTTGCTCGAACTTGTGCGCGGGCGTCCAGCCAAGTTCGCGCTGAATCTTCGTCGCGTCAATCGCATAACGGCGGTCATGGCCGGCGCGGTCTTTGACGAACGAAATTAATTTGCGCGAATTGCCGCCCAGTTCCGGCTTGAATTCGTCAATCGTATCGCAGATCAATTCCACGATTTTTATGTTCGCCCATTCGTTGTGGCCGCCGATGTTGTAAGTCTCGCCGAGTTTTCCTTTTTGCAAAACCGTCCATAAAGCTTCCGCGTGATCGCGCACATAAAGCCAGTCGCGCACGTTCATGCCATCGCCGTAAACCGGAACATTTTTTCGCGCAAGAATACTTTCAATGACGACCGGAATCAGTTTTTCGGGAAATTGAAACGGGCCGTAATTGTTCGAGCAATTGGTGATGACCGTCGGCAAACCGTAAGTGTGATGATACGCGCGCACGAGAAAATCGCTGGACGCCTTGCTCGCGGAGTAAGGTGAATTTGGCGCGTAAGGCGTCGTCTCCGTAAAAAATCCGGTCGCGCCGAGCGAGCCGTAAACCTCATCGGTGGAAACATGATGAAACTTTTTGCCGTCAAATTTTCCATCCCAAAAATTTCTACAAGCTTCGAGCAAATTAAAAGTGCCGTTGATGTTCGTCGTGATAAAATCGCCCGGGCCGGAAATCGAACGGTCCACATGCGATTCCGCCGCGAGGTGCATGACGTGGGAAATTTGATGTTGCTCGACGACACGAACGGTTTCGGCTTTGTCGCGCAAATCCACTTTCTCGAAAACGTATTTTGGATTGGCGGAAACTTTTTCCAAATTCGCCAGATGCCCGGCGTAAGTGAGGCAATCAAGATTGACGAGCTTCGCGATTTGCGAATCGTCAATTATATGCTGAATCAGATTTGAGCCGATGAAACCCGCGCCGCCTGTAATTAATAAATTCATAAACAACAAAGGAACAAAGCAACTAAGTCAAAATCTCCTGTTCCGAACGCGGAACATTCAAAATTCGATGAATGCCGTGCTTGATCAACGGTTCATTAAAATTTATCAATAATCCTAAAGGCAATTTCAATAATCGAAGATAAGTGATAACTTGAGCCGTGTGAATCGGCATCAATAAGTCCACAGCCTTAAGTTCTAAAATCAATTTTTTTCCCAGCAACAAATCCAGTCGAAAACCAGCATCAATTTTTTCACCGTGATAATTCAAGGGAATTGCCGATTGGCATTCAAATTGAATTTGCTGCGCGCGCAACTCATGGCAAATACATTTTTCGTAAGCTGACTCAAGCAAACCGGGACCCAATTCAGAATGAACTCTAAATGCCGCGTTGACTGCGACTTTGGCCAAAGTTTCAATTTCGTTTGAAATCTGAACACGTTTCCAATCAGGAAAATTTAAACCGTTACTTTGTTTCTTTGTTTCTTGGTTGTTCATTTTTCCAGCTTCCAGTTTTTCAGCGAATGTTCCAACGCCTCTTCGACGCCGCGAATTTTCACGCCCGCCGCAAGCAATTTGAAAACATCCATGACGCAATTTGAGCGCGGCGTTTTGGCGGCAACTTTGTAAAATTCTTCGTCGCTTTTCCAAAATTCAAATTTGCGTTTTGGTTTTAGAATTTTTTCGATTTGTTCGACCACATGCTTCGTCGTGACAAAACCGGGATTCGTCACGTTGTAAATTCCAAATGACGCGCGCAATTTCCACAAATCCAAACAGGCGCGGACAAAATCGGCGCGGTGGGAAATGGAATTCACGTTGTCATAAACTTTCGCGTAACGCTGAACCTTGCTCAAATAATTTCGCGCATTGTCAAATTCGTCGAACGGAATCCGCAACCGCCAGATATAACTTTGACCAATTCCAGAAATGGCTTCTTCGCCCAGCGCCTTGGTGCCGCTGTAAAAACTGCACGGCAAATCGCGAAAGGAAAAATTTGGCGTGTCCGTTTCCGTGAAGCCATGAATTTTATCCGGCGATTTTTTAACAAGCGCGCGCAATTCCGGTTTTGTGAAATCTTTTTCCACGCGCGTTTTTCCGTTTTCAAAAATTTTTGCGCCGGAAAAAATGCAGCCGCTCGAAACGTGGCCCCACGGAATTTTCACGGCGGCACAGGCGTGCGCGATGGTTTGCGGCAACAAAGTATTTCCCAAAAGTGTGCCGGCTTTGTCCAATTCGCAGGCGTCCACGTTGGGTTTGCCTGTGTAACCGGCGGAGTTGATGACGAACTCCGGTTTTTTCGATTTCAGAAATTCCAGCAGCAAATCGAAGCGCGTGTAATCCGTTTGTTTTCGCGAAAGCGCGATGAATTTATTTTTGCGCCGTTGCAGTTCTTTTGCGAATGCTTCGCCGATGTAACCGGATGCACCCAGAAGTAGGATCATAAAATTATTTTTTAACCACGGACGGCCATGAATAGGGAAAAGAATTTTTGACACGGATTTCACAGATTTCCACAGATTCATTTCGCCGGTTTTTAATCCGTGTAAATTCGTGTCTGTTTTTATCTTTATCCGTGTTCATCTGTGGTTGATTATTGCAGTCGTTTCGCTTCCGCGACGACTTCGTTCAAATAATCGCGGTATTCGCAGCCGGGCATTTTTCCGGTTTGTTCTTCCAATTGCGCGAGCGACAAAAATCCACTGCGGAACG
>DASXED010000151.1:0-21020 GCA_036490295.1 Verrucomicrobiia bacterium
AAATCATCCGCGATTGCCTTGCCACCGGCAAAGGCAGGTTGCAGGTGGAAACAAAAATCAGCGGGCGCACGTTTTCGTGGTCGTTTCATCCAATGATGGCGAGCCACGTCGTGCATGGTTACGCCGAGGACATCACGCAGCGTTTGAGTTTGGAGGAGCAGTTGCGCCAGTCGCAAAAAATGGAGTCCATCGGCCAGCTTGCCTCCGGAGTCGCGCACGATTTCAACAATATGCTCACGATCATCCAGGGGCACACCAGCGCGCTGCTCGCCAGGCCGTCGTTGCCGCCGGAAATTGTTGACCCCATTCAAGCCGTATTTTTTGCCGCCGAGCGCGCCGCCGGCCTCACGCGGCAGCTGCTCATGTTCAGCCGCAAAAACATCATGCAGCCCAAACCGCTCGACCTTCGCGAAATCGTCGGCAACATGAGCAAAATGGTCGAACGCCTCATCGGTGAAAATATCACGCTGAAATTTCATCCGCCGGACAAATTGCCGCTTGTCCAGGGCGACGCCGGCATGGTCGAACAAGTCGCGATGAACCTTGCCGTCAACGCGCGCGACGCCATGCCGCGCGGCGGCACGCTGACCGTCACGCTCGCGGCGATGTCCATTGACGCCCTGTTCGCGGAAATGCACCCGCAGGCGCGCGTCGGACGTTTCGTCCGTTTGCGCGTCAGCGACACCGGCTGCGGCATGGACGCGACGACGCTGGGGCATATTTTCGAGCCGTTTTTCACGACGAAGGAAGTCGGCAAAGGCACCGGCCTCGGCCTCGCCACCGTCTATGGAATCGTCAAGCAGCACGACGGCTGGGTCGAAGTCAGCAGCGAACCGGGCAAAGGCTCGACTTTCGACGTTTTGTTTCCGGCAATCGCAGAACCGGTTGCGCCCGTAAAAACGGAAACCACGGCCAGCGGGCCGGTTGCCGGCGGCACTGAAACCATTCTCATCGTCGAAGACGAGGAAATTCTGCGCGAAATGGCGCGGGACATTTTGACGGACTGCGGCTACAAAATCCTCGAGGCATCGTCCGGCAAGGAGGCGTTCGACGTCTGGAACCTGCACATGGACGAAATCCATCTGCTGCTCACCGACATGGTGATGCCCGAAGGCGTTTCCGGCGTGGACCTCGCCGAACGGCTGCTGGCCGACCGGTCCGATTTGAAAATTATTTTCAGCAGCGGCTACACCTCCAACGAAATCAGCGCCGAACTCATGGCCCGGTCGCAGGCGCGCTTCCTTCAAAAACCCTACTCGCACGCCGACCTCGCCAAAGCCGTCCGCAACTGCCTCGACAAGAATGCTGCGGGCGCGAAAAATGCCTAAACCGCGAGTAATTTCATCACCGCCTCGATTGCGCCTTCAGATTTGACCGGTTGCAAAACGCCGTTGCGCGGCTTGATTTCCACTTCGCCCTTGGCCAAAGATTTTTCGCCAATGCCGATACGGATGGGAAAACCGACCAGTTCGGAATCCTTGAACTTCACGCCGGGACGTTCATCACGGTCATCGAGAATCACGTCCACATTTTTTGCTGAAAGTTCAGCGTAAAATTTTTCCGCCAATTTCATTACTTCACTTTCCGGCGCGACGCTCAACGGAGTGATGCAAACACTGTAAGGCGCGACGCTCAACGGCCAGATGATTCCGTCCTTGTCATTCCCCTGCTCTATCACCGCCTGCAACGTGCGCGTGACGCCGATGCCGTAGCAGCCCATCACGCACGGCTGGCGCTGGCCTTTCTCGTCGAGGAAATATGAGTTGAGCTTCTCGCTGTATTTTTCAGTTCCAATTTTGAAAAGATGGCCAACCTCGATTCCGCGACGTATTTTCAATGGTTTGCCGCATTTCACGCACGGCTCGCCGGCACTGACGGTGCGTAAATCAAACCACTTTGTGACTTTAATATCGCCACGCTCGAAGGAAACGTTACGCAGATGAAAACCGTCCACGTTTGCTCCTGTTGTCATGTCATTCGCCCCGCGAAGTCTTTCATCAGCATAGACAATAATTCCATCAGTAGTGACCGTGATTCCACCGGGGAATTCCTGAATTTCCGCGACTTTCTGTTTGATTGTGACAGCTATGCCATTTGCGTAAAAAGGAACATTAAATACTGCTCCCAAACTCCCTGGATGAGCGTTAAGCAATTCAAAAATTTCTTCTGAAGAAGCAGGGCGAATTTGAACTGCTCTTGTTTTTGCCATCAGCTTTGTTTCGTTTAATTGGTCATCGCCGCGAAGAAGGACAATAATTTTTTTTAAGTCGGTGACATAAACCAGAGTTTTAATTTGCCGATTCGCAGACACATCATATTTTTTTTTCAATTCCTCGATTGTTTTAACGCCGGGTGTATCGAATGGTTCGATCGCAGCACCAATTTCGCGCGCGGCGGTTTTCGGAATTCCGCTCGTCGCCTTCTCGATGTTCGCCGCGTAGCCGCACGCCTCGCAGAACGCCACTTCGTTTTCGCCGGTCTCGGCAGGCACCATGAATTCGTGCGAATAATTTCCGCCGATGACGCCGGTGTCGGCCTCGACCGGAAACGCCTTCAATCCGCAGCGCGCGAAAATTTTCGTGTAAGCGTCATACATTCTTTTGTAGCTCGCCATGGCGCCTTCGTCCGTGGTGTCGAAGGAATATGCATCCTTCATGATGAATTCCTTCGCGCGCATAAGGCCGAAACGCGGGCGGATCTCGTCGCGGAATTTCAAACTGATTTGGTAAAAATTTTTCGGCAATTGTCGGTAAGAATTGATTTCGTTCGCCGCGAGCGTCGTGATGACTTCCTCGGCGGTCGGACTTAAAACCCATTCGCGATTGCCACTGTCCTTCAATTTGAACAGCACATTGCTCGCGGTTTCGTAACGTCCGCTCTGCTGCCAGATTTCCGGCGGCTGAAGCGCGGGCATGAGAACTTCAATCGCTCCGGCGCGGTTCATTTCCTCGCGGATAATTTTTTCGACCTTGCGCAATGCGCGCAGGCCGAGTGGCAGAAAAGTATAGACGCCGCCTGCGAGCTTGCGGATGAGGCCGGCGCGCAGCAGCAATTTGTGCGACGCGATTTCCGCGTCAGCCGGAGCTTCGCGTAACGTTGGGATTAATGTTTGTGACCACTTCATTTGAAAAAGATTAACCACAAAGACACCAAGACACGAAGATTTTTCTCTTGGCGACTTGGTGGTTGAAATTATTTCACTGAATTTACAAGCGGCGCGAGTCCTTGAATCCGCACTTCCAGTTTGTCACCGCTTTGGATCGGGCCGATGCCGCTGGGCGTGCCGGTGAGAATCACATCGCCGGGCAACAGCGTGAGATTTGTCGAGATGAAGCTGACGAGTTCGTGCGGCTTGAAGATGAGTTGCTTCGTGTTCGAGTTCTGGCGCAACAGGCCGTTCTGGAAAAGCTGGATGTTCAGTTCGTTCGGATTTATTTGCGTCTCCACCAGCGGGCCGAGCGGCGTGAAAGTATCGAATGATTTCGCCCGCGCCCATTGACCGTCGGCATTTTGAATCGTGCGGTCGCTGATGTCCTGCGACGCGGTGTAGCCGAAAATGTAGCGCGACGCCTGCGTGGGCGAGACGTTGCGGATTTTGCGACCGATGACAATGCACAATTCCGCCTCGAAATCCGTGCGATGTTTCGGAAATGGAATTTCAATCTTCCCGCCATCAGGCAATAATGATGTCGTTGCCTTGAACCAAATCAATGGCTCCTTCGGCAATTCGCGGTTCATCTCGCGGACGTGGTCGGCGTAATTCAAACCGACGCAAATGATTTTCGTCGGCACGACCGGAATCAAAGTCTTCACGCCTTTTCGGGGAGTGGCTTTGCGGTCGAACGACGTCGATCCAAAAACGTCGCCGCGCAGACGGAACAATTCACCGTCCACGACTTTCGCGTGGAAAATGTCCAAACCTTTCTGAAACCGGCCAATCGCTGCCATAAAAGTATTCGCAATCTAGCAAATGACTTTATTGCGCGCGAGATTTTTTCCGTTACATTATCCGCGTGAACAGGCTGACGAAACAGGAGCAAATGTTTCTGATTATCGTTCTCGGATTGTTGCTGACCGGCTGGTCGGTGAAAACATATCGCACCGCGCATCCTCCGACGGCGACGATTGAGCAGCAAAAATAATTTTGGTGGGGCGAGGCTACTGACGAGCCGGGCTTGTAGCGTCGGTCTGTGACCGACGACGGCGCTGACACAGCGCCGCTACAAAAGCTGCGGCTCGCGAGGACTCTCGCCCATCGAGTTGGAAACCTTAAAATGCACGAAGTCAATTTCGACGAAGCCGTGGAGCAAATCCTCGCACGGGATCCGCGTTTCTCGCGCGACGCCTATGCGTTCACGCGCGAGGCGCTCGACTTCACGCAGAAACTCATCGGCAAGCAAAGCAGCGGCAGCATCCGCCACATCACCGGGCAGGAACTGCTCGACGGCATCCGGCAATTTGCGCTCCAGCAATTCGGCCCGATGGCCGTGACCGTGTTCGAGGAATGGGGCGTGAAAAACTGCCGCGACTTCGGCGACATCGTTTTCAACATGGTCGAGGCCAGCCTGCTCGCCAAGACCGACAAGGACAGCCGCGACGATTTTCAAAACGGCTACGATTTCACCGACGCCTTTCGGAAACCCTTCTGGCCGCAAGGCAAACTTAATTTGGTGGAGGAGAAACTAAAGTAGCAGTTGCGGTTGGCTGACTAACTTCTGACGATGGCTTTTGATCTGAAATGTTTTCGTCTGCTGAATTTTTTTCCGTTTTATTCCGCAAAGCTTTATTCGCAACTCTGGCAATTCTTTTTCGAGCTTCATCTGCTTTTTCGCATTCGACAACTTCTCGTTTGAGAACTTCCTGCTCCAAAACAAAACGAATTTGGTCAGTGTCAATTTTAACATCAGGAGAAATTCGTTTTAATTCTCGTTTAACAATCGTCAAAACTGGATCGGTCAAAAGCACAGCGCCGATTGAAAAACGACTCAATGCTTGTTTTTGTTCGTAGAAGTCGTTCAACGCAGATTTCGCCCAACTTTCTCTGGTAAAAAGATAGAGTGTTTCCAAATCAGACGCATTGTGGTGATTCAGTTCAAGAAAGTTTATATCGACCACCAATTCGTGATCAACTGGCTTTGAAAAAATTACTTTGAAAATGCGCCAATGAATTCCATTGGTAAGCACAACCCAATCAATCGGCCCGTTCACTGCATAGTCCACAGCTTGCTTGACGTAATTTTCTTTGAGTTCTTGGTTAATGGCCTTTGCTTCAATATACGACTGCGTTATGTCATCCACTTTGATAGACAAATCACAAAAAGTTCCACGGATACACTTTTCAGAAGTAATTTCTTTATATTTGTCGTAGCCAAAAATCTCGGAAAGCATGTCGGTAATAATAATTACCGTATCCGATTCATTGGCATCATGCGCTTGAGCGGCTGTCAAAATCGGTTGAAACTTTTTGATGCCAGCTACAAATTGGTCTGCAACTTTTTGGGGAATGTTTGCCATACGCTAATTTCTAACGGTGCAGCCGGAATAAAACAAGAAAGAACAAACATCTTTTATTTTACTCGAAACGGAACAGTTGCCACTTGAAATCCAGATGCTAGAATTGGTTTATGACAATTGAACTGCCAGACGTGAACATCGGTTCGCAGCCGCTGACGAGCGAGCAGGCGCAACTGGACTTTGCCATCGGGCTTTACACTGGCAGGCACGCCTCGCTTGGCCGCGCGGCGGAAGTGGCCGGGTTGCCCAAGGTGCTTTTCATGCGGGAACTGGGAACGCGCGGCATCTGCCGCAATTACACCGTTGAAGATGCGCTGCACGACGTCGAACACGTCCGGCAAAAACTTGGCAAATGATTGTCGTCAGCGATACCTCCGCCATCACTTCGCTTCTCCAAATCGGACGATGCGGATTGTTGTCGCAGATTTACGGCGAAGTTTTCATACCGGAAGGGGTGCAAAGTGAATTGCAGGTGTTGCATCAGGAATTGCCCCCGTTCATCCGCGTGCAAAAAATTTCAAATAGAAATTATTACGAACGTCTGATTGCACGGGTGGATAGGGGCGAGGCTGAAGCCATTGTGCTGGCAAAAGAAATCAAAGCCGACGAATTGTTGATTGACGAGGCCGATGGCAGACGCGTGGCAATCGAGGAAGGATTGGAAATCGTGGGATTGCTCGGCGTTTTGCTCGAAGCCAAGCAGCGCGGCTTCATTGCTTCCGTTCGACAGATGACCAACGAACTTGAAAACACGGCCACGTTTCATGTCAGTGATGCAATCAAAGAAATTATTTTCCGCGAAGCTGGTGAACTATGAACCATTCAAAAAATTCAAACGAAATCCCGTCCATCCCGCCCGGCGTCAAGCTCACCACGCTCGACAACGGCCTCGTCATCATCGTGCGCGAAGATCACAGCGCGCCGGTCGTTTCCGCGCAGGCGTGGTGTGCGGCGGGCAGCATCCACGAAGGCCGCTGGCTCGGCGCGGGTCTCTCGCACGTGCTCGAACACATGCTCTTCAAAGGCACGACGACGCGTCCCGGCAGTCGCATTGATCAGGAAGTGCAGGAAGCCGGCGGTTACATGAACGCTTACACGAGCTTCGACCGCACGGTGTATCACATTGACGTGCCGAACACCGGCGCGACCACGGCGATAGACATTTTGTGCGACATCATGCAGCACGCGACGTTGCCGCCGGACGAACTCGCGAAGGAACTCGACGTCATCCGCCGCGAAATGGACATGGGCCAGGACAATCCCGCGAGCCGCTCCGGTCGCCGGTTGTTTGAAACCGCCTACACGAAAAGCCCGTATCGTTTCACCATCATTGGCTACCCGGACATCTTCAACGAACTGAAGCCGGAGAACATCCGCGATTACTACACGGAAAAATACGCGCCGAACAACGTGTTCTACGTCGTCGCTGGCGACGTGAAAAACGACGAAGTCATCGCGCAAATCAAAACCGCCTACGAAAAAACGAAAGCGCGCGCGATTCCGCCAAATTATTTGCCGAGCGAACCGAAACAAACCGCGCCACGCGAAATCATCGAAGAAGTGCCCATCGAACTCGGCCATTTTCATTTCGCGTGGCACATCCCCGAACTCCGCCATCCGGATGTTCCCGTTCTCGACGTGCTCGCCGTGCTGCTCGGCAGCGGACGCAGCTCGCGCCTTTATCAGCAGGTGCGCGAGCGTCAGGGCGTCGTGCATCACGTGGACGCGTGGACTTACAATCCCGGCAGCACGGGCTTGTTTGGTATGAGTGCCGTCGTGGACGCGGATAAATTCACAGCCGCGTGCGACTCGATGCTCGCCGAAATTGAAAAAATAAAATCGCTTTCCGTTTCATCCAACGAAATTCAGAAAGCCGTGAAACAATTTGTCTCCGCGACTTTGTCCGCGCGCAAGACGATGGAAGGCCAGGCGCAAAATCTTGGCGGCAACTGGCTTGCGGCGAACGACCTGAATTTTTCCGAGCGTTATCTCGCCGCTGTCAAAAATGTTTCCCATGCCGACGTCCAGCGCGTCGCGCGCCATTATCTCACGGCGGAAAATCGCACGCTCTACGCGCTGCTGCCCAACGGCACATCGCCGAAGATTACCGCAGCGATTGAAAAGAACACCGATCATCCGGTTCAAAAATTCACATTTTCGAATGGCCTGCGTCTGCTGGTGAAGGAAGATCATCGCCTGCCGTTCGTGGAATTTCGCGCCGCGTTCAAAGGCGGCGTTCTGACAGAAACTCCCGCGAACAACGGCATTACGCTGCTGCTCGGCAAAATGCTGTTGCAAGGCACGCAAAAACGTTCCGCCGAACAAATCGCGACGGAAATCGAATCCGTTGGCGGACACATTGACAGCTACGGCGGCAACAACAGTTTCGGCGTGAACGCGGAAGTCTTGAGCGACGATTTTGCGACCGGCCTCGATTTGCTCGCCGACGTTTTGCTGAACCCGACATTTCCCGACGCGCCGCTCGAACGCGAGCGCGAAGTGCAAATCGCCGGCATTTCCGCGCGCAAAGACGATTTGCTCAAAAGCGCGAGCGTAGCGATGCGCCGCACGTTGTTCGGCGAAACCGGCTACGGCCTTGATTCGCTTGGCACGGAAGAATCCGTTGGAAAGATTTCCGCCGCCGATTTGAAATCGTTTCATCGGACATTCACCGCGCCGAATAATTGTGTCCTTGCCATTTACGGCGATGTGAAAGCGAACGAAGTCAAAGCCGCCGTTGAAAAAGCGTTTTCGAGTTGGGGAATGAACAGAAATTCAGAATTCAAAATTCAGGATTTGGAATTGAAAGAATCAAAACGTGTCGAAGAAACTCGCGATAAAAAGCAAGCCGTGCTCGTCATCGGTTTTCGTGGAACGACTTTGTTCGACGCCGACCGTTACGCGCTGGAATTGATCCAGGAATCGTGCAGCGATCTCGGCTCGCGTCTCTTTCTGCGTGTGCGCGAGAAATTGGGACTGGCGTATTACGTCGGCGCGCAAAATTTCATGGGGCTTGCGCCAGGCTATTTCGCTTTTTACACCGGCACAGAACCCTCGAAGGCCGCGCAAGTGGAAACTGAATTGCTAAAAGAGGCGGAATTGCTTCGCAACGAAGGTTTGAGTGAGGAAGAATTGAAACGTGCCAAGGCGAAAATCATCGGACAGAGAAAAATCGCGCGGCAGGAACTCGGCGGCCTCGCGCAGGCGCAAGCACTCGACGAACTTTACGGCCTCGGCTTCGCCTACGGCGACACGGAAGACGCAAAGTTTGAAGCCGTCACCTTGGAACAAGTCAAGGCCGTCGCGCAAAAATATCTGAAGCCGGATGAGCAGGTCGTCGCAGTGATAAAACCGGGGAAGATCAGCCCTGAAAGGGGCGACGAATAATCAGAATGTATTAGCTCGCACGACCACCCAACTCTTGTCCACCAATGCGAGGCAACGCCAATGTAAGTTTAGAGTTTAGCATAAATAGAAACATGATATATTCTGACAAATGGGTTTCCAAACACCGCAATCTACAATCCGGTTCGGCCAGATCATACGAGGCTGGCTGTTGGGTTTCTGTTTTTGGCTGGCGCTGTTTTCCAATGCGTCGGCCAAAACAGCACTGGATGCCAACGACCCTGTCGGTTTTTTCACAACCGTTGCCGACAAGCTGCTTCGCAGCACGTTTAACTTTGGCGTGACCGACATCCCGGTTTACACAAACGGCGTTTTTGTTTATTCGCCCGCCGTCCAGCGGATGCTTCAGCTCTCGGCAAATATCTACGATGTCACAACGACGAATTTTTACCCGACCGTGTTTCGTCCTGTTTTCACCAATGACGGGGCGAACATATTTATTTCCGGTTATCAGCAAATTGTTTCGGTGCCAAATCCGCCGGATTACGGCGAGCCTGCATCAAGCCAGCTTCCATTGAGCCAGCCGATTGATGTCGCAGCCCTATTAAGTCTGCCTGCGGGCACTTACTCCAATAATGTTTATGGTGTGCCGTGGATCATCGGGGCGAAAAAATATCTGCCGGGATTCAACCAGTTTTCCATGGTTAATTCCGTCCAGGTGGAACGCCTGTTGCAGGTGGGGCGGCAGACCGTTGGCGGGCCGGTTTGGACAAACCATCAGTATTTGATGACCATCACCAATAATCTTGGCGCTTCGTTTTGGAATTCATACTCCAACAATTATCCCGTTAATACGGGACAGCTTCATGCTTACGTGTCTGACACCGTCCAGTTGATCTTGACGAATTCCGACGGTGGACCCCCGCGCAATCTTTTATACATCACGAACTTTACTTTTACTCCCGCAGTCTGGCCGGGAGCGCAATGGTCGGCAGCCGGTGGCGGCGCGCCTGCCGCCGGTTCTTTCATAACCACCAACTGGGCAAACACTTTTCTGCCGCAGGAAGTCTATAAAACCGGCGCAAAAACATTTGTTCCGACAAATGATCCCGATTCATGGGAAACAAATAATCACTCGTGTGATCCTCTGCCTCAATTTGGCCTGATAACGACAAACTGGTTGCAGGCTGTCATTGTGGATAATACCCATGTGATTGATTACGTCCAGTTGCGCGGGCCGATTGACAGCACCAATTTGAACAATCCCCTTCAAGACCCGGGGCCTGGTGGCGCGCCAAATTATTATTTGTGGGTCACCAATGTTGCGGGCGTTGGAACAACGCCAAGCTATGGAATTGTTGATCAAATTGATGTTTCAAGTCAGCCCGTTAATCCGCCACCGAACGCTCAATGGAATAATCCTCCGAACCCAGTCATTCCAGGTTTGGATCCGATAACGGCTGCGCGGGATTTTCTTTCTTCGATGTTCACGCCGTCGTCCACTTTCAATTATGTGGATACGCTAAATGGAAATAGTTACAACTATACGAACACTGAACTGGTTGTGCAGGCAGGTTACACGGCAGTCCGGACAATTTTTGTGCCATATCTTTATCAGGTCAATGATCCGCTGGTGCATTACCTTGCGAGCGATTTGAATGCCGGCGCGGGCGCGGTTTGGGCAAATGATCATGCACAGCCAAATGGAGTTTGGTCTCAAAGTGACAATGCCAGCACGCCGCTTCCGGTTCCGCCAACTGGAGCCGACATTATCAAAGGCCATTATCAGCCGTGGGGCAAAACTGCGCCGCCAGCATTGCAAAATTCATCCTATAATTTTGGCAATCCCTACAATTTGACTTACAAAGACCCGCTGGTTTGGTCGGCGGATTATTGGAATTTTCCAACCAACTTGCTTTCATCGCTTGGCGGGCTGGGGCAGGTGCATCGCGGCACGCCGTGGCAGACGGTCTATCTCAAGGCTCATGATGTTTTGGGTGGCAACAGCAGCAATATTGCCGCCGGCACAAACACATGGATGGCGTGGACGGGAGATTACAATACCCCTGATGCCGCAATCACGGCTCCGGTCAATGACAGGCAGTTGGCAAGCTTGCTAATCTCTTTGCTGAACACGAACGATGTCACCCAACTTGTTTCCGTGAACGATCCGAACATCGCCGATTGGCTGGCGTTGTTCAGCGGCATGGTTGTGCTTACGAACACGACTCCTGATGGCGCTTATGTCTCCAAATTTTATCATCCCCAGCCGACATTTGACGCTTTTGTCATGGCGAGCAATTCACCGCAGGCAGAGGTTATTGCCAATGATATTGCCCAAGCCAGAGCCACGCAGCCAAATCAGAATTTTTATTCTCCCGGCGATATTCTGGCGGCTCTTGAGTTGACAGAGCAGTCGCCGTTTTTGAATTGGAACAATACGAACCAACAGGATTACGGCATTACCGATGCGGCGTATGAGGCGATTCCAGCCCAACTATTGCCGCTATTGCGTCAGGATTCCGTGGGAGCAATTGTTCAGACAAACGGCGGCTGGAGTCTTCAATTTTCTGGTTCGGATGCGTTCACTTATGAAGTGCAGGAATCCACGGACTTGGTGAACTGGCATACGGTCAGCACCAACAATCCGGTGCAAGGTAGTTTCAGCATTCCAATCCCGCCGGCGTCAGATTCAGAAGAACTCTTTTATCGTTCAGTGTTGCTTCCCTGACAGTTTTCGCGCTGCTTCTGTTTTTAATCGCCGAGCAGCGTTAAATGGGTCTGCCATCGCTCGAAATTTACAAGCCGAGTTTCTTGAAACGGTTTTTAACTTCCTTGAAATGAAAATCCAGCGAGCAGAGTTTTTCCAGTTCGCCTTTCGCAAAATGTTTTGCGATTTCCGGCTCGCTTTTCAAAACTTCGAGAAAATCCGCGTCGTCGCGACCAGCGTGTTTGACTTCCCACGTTTTCATCGCGGCGTCTTGAACCAGCTTGTAAGCCGCTTCGCGCGTCAGGCCTTTTTTGATGAGCGCGAGCAGGACGGTTTGAGAGTTCCACATACCCAGACTCAAACCTAAATTTTTTTTCATGTTCGCCGGATAAACGACGAGGCCATCCATCAATCGCGTCAGCAATCCGAACATATAATCCAGCAACGTGCAGGAATCGGGAAAAATAATCCGCTCGACCGACGAATGTGAAATGTCCCGCTCGTGCCATAACGCGACATTCTCCAAAGCCGCGATCGCATTTCCGCGCAGCACGCGCGCGAGGCCGGTCAATCGTTCCCAAGTGATTGGATTTCTTTTGTGCGGCATCGCGCTCGAACCTTTTTGACCTTTCGCAAATGGCTCCTCGGCTTCGAGAACTTCCGTGCGCTGCAAATGTCGGAACTCAACCGCCCAGCGTTCGATGCTCGCGCCGACAAGCGCGAGCGTGGTTTGAAATTCCGCGTGAATGTCGCGCTGGACAACTTGCGTCGCGATGGGCGCGGGACTTAATCCCAGTTTTTTGCAGACAAAATTTTCCACGCGCGGCGGCAAATGCGCGTTCGTGCCGACTGCGCCGCTCAATTTTCCGACGGCCACGACTTCACGAACTCGTTCAAGCCGTTCCAGTGCGCGGCCAAATTCGTCGTGCATCAGCGCGAGTTTCAAACCGAACGTCGTCGGCTCGGCGTGGATTCCGTGGCTGCGGCCAATGCACGGCGTGAATTTATATTCGTTCGCGCGACGTTTGATGATTGGCAGCAGCTTTTTAACGTCGGCAATCAAAATGTCCGCGCTTTGAACCATTTGCACGGCGTAGCAAGTGTCGCCCACGTCGCTGCTTGTCAGGCCGAAATGAAACCAGCGGCTGGCGTCATCACCGATTTTTTCCGCGACGGCAGTCGTGAAACCGATGACATCGTGATTGAGAATTTTTTCCAGTTCTTTTTGCCGCGCGACGAGTCCGGGCAGATCGGCGAACCATTTTTCGGCGCCGGTTTTTATTTTTGAAAAATCCTTTTTCGGCACGATTCCTTCGGCGACGAGCGCCTCGCTGGCGAGCAGTTCGATTTGCAGCCAGATGCGGAGCTTGTTTTCGTCCGTCCAAATCGCCCGCATTTCCGGGCGCGAATAGCGCGTAATCATGCCACAGATTAGAAAGTCGAGAGTCGAGAGTCGAGAGTCGAGTGCAGCCGCCGTAGTTCAAACTTTAGCTTGTGATTCAAAGTCGAAGCACGCTAAAGCGTGAACTCCAACTATCGTTTGGCCATCTTCGCGCGGGCCTTTTCAAGAATTTCGCGTTCGCGCGCCGTCAGGCTTTGGATGCCGTGCGCGGAAATTTTGTCGAGGATCGGGTCAACTTCCCTTTGCAAAAATTCGTCGGCGGACAAATCTTCATCAGGTTTTTCGGCGGACGAACGCCAAAACGATTTTTTGCCCGCGCTTGTGGCGGCAAGTTCGTGCGGCGCGGCGCGGCGCGGCGGAAATTTCCATTGAAGCCAGTTTCCGTGAAGCATTTGCCGCGCGAAAAAAAATCCGGTGAGAATGCCGCCGAAATGCGCGGCATTGGCGACGCCGCTGCCGGGAGTCATAAGTCCCACCAGCGCAAGACCAATGCTGACCCACAGCAAAGTTTTTCCGCGCATCGTGACTGGAATGAAATAAATCAGCAGCGTGAACTGCTCCGTCCAATTGATGACCGCAAACGCAGCGACCAGTCCATAAGCTCCCGCCGAAGCGCCGACGACTGCGCCGCCAAAAAAATCAGGCCGCCAAAGCGCAAAAAGCATTTGCACGAGGCCGCCGATGATTCCGCTGGAAAAATAGAGCGCCAGAAACCGGCTTCGACCAAGGACTGTTTCAACTGAACGCCCAAAGAAAAAAATGGCCAGCGAATTGAAAAGAATATGCAGCAAGTTGGCGTGCATGAATTGAAACGTAAGCAGTTGCCAGACGAAACCATGTTTCAAACCGTCGAGGCTCAAGGCGAAATAATTATCCTGAACTTCCTGGCCGTGCGGAAAGTGCGCCGAGATGAGTTGGACGAGAAAGACGGCCGCGTTGACAATCAACAGCGCGATGGTGCAGGAAATGCGCGGCTCGTGGTAAGCCGGCTGGCGCATATAATCTCGATCTTCAAGCATGGCAGTTAAAGCTGGACGCGGCGCGCGGCATTTTCAAGCAATCCGCCCGTCCGCCAGTTCGATGACGCGCTGCGCGTGCGCGGCGATTTTGGCGTCGTGCGTGGCGATGACGAGCGTCGTCTGTTTTTCGACAGAAAGATTTTTCAACAGTTCAATAATTTCCCCGCCGGTTTTGGAATCAAGATTGCCGGTCGGTTCGTCGGCCAGCAGCAGTTCCGGCTCGTTGACGAGCGCGCGGGCGATGGCGACGCGCTGCTGCTCGCCGCCGGAAAGTTCGGACGGCTTGTGATCCAGCCGGTCTTCGAGTCCGACGCGCGAAAGCAAATCGCGCCCGCGCTTTTCAACCTGCGTGGCGGAAATCCGCGCGATGCGCGCGGGCAGGCAGACATTTTCCAGCGCGGTCAGTTCGGGCAGCAAATGATAGGATTGAAAGACAAAACCGACGCGGCGGTTGCGGAAATGCGTCAGTTCGCCTTCGGAAAATTTGGCGAGGTTTTGTCCCTTGAAAAAAATTTCGCCCGCGTTCGGCGAATCAAGTCCGCCGATCAAATGGAGCAGCGTGCTTTTGCCCGCGCCGGACGCGCCGCGCAGCGCGAGAAATTCGCCGCGCAAAACTTCTAGGTTCACGCCGCGCAGGACTTCGAGCGTGCGCCTGCCCATCGCGTAACTTTTTGCGAGCGCGCGCGCGGAAAGAAATTGTTCACTCATAGCGCAACGCCTCCACGGGTTTCAAACGTCCGGCGCGGATTGCGGGCAGCACGCCGCCGAGAATGCAAATCACAAACGAGCAGCCGCAAATGATGGCGACATCGTGGGCGTCAATGATTGCCGGCAATTGGCTGAATTGATAAATGGATTCCGGGAAAAGTTGCCAGCCGGTCGTCCGGCGCATGAATTCAAGGAATTCGTTGCGGTAAGTCACCGCAAGAATTCCAAGCCCAAGGCCGAGCAAAACGCCGAGAACGCCGATGATTGCGCTTTGTCCCAAAAAAATCCCGGAGATTTGCAGGTTCGTTGCGCCGAGCGCCTTGAGCATTCCAATCTCTCGCGTTTTTTGGACGACGAAAGTAATTTGCGCGCTCAAAATGCACAGCGCGGCGACGAGCACGATGAAAAACAGCAAATAAAACATCATGTTTTTTTCCACGACAAGCGCGCTCAAAATCGCGGAGTTCTCTTCCATCCACGTCGTGATGTTGAAATCCGGCCCAAGCGTTTGCAGCAATTCGCGCCGCACTTCCGGCGCTTGATACGGATCGGTGAGCATCACCATCAGGCCGTGAACGCTGTCGTCGAGGTTGTAAAGTTCCTGCGCGTTTTCGAGCGAGGTGACGATGACGTTCGCGTCGTAATCAAAATAGCCCACGTCGAAAATTCCGGTCACGGTGTAATCGTCGGGCAAAACGGCTTCCGCGTCCGGTTTGCCCTGGTGTTCCCGCATTTTTTTCAAATCGGCGGGCGAATAAACCGAAACGTGGTCGCCGACGGACAAATTCATCGTGTTCGCAAAATCGCCGCCGACGACCAGTCCGTGTCCGCTCAAGTCAAACGCGCCGGAGACGATGCTTTTGAGCAGCACGCTCACGGAATTTTCCGCGTTCACGTCCACGCCGCGAATCCACGGCGCGGCGGTGAGCGATTGTCCGGCGTTTGTGTTTGCCGGCTGCGTTTCCACGAGCACCTGGCCGAGCACGAACGGCGCGACGCCCCGCACGTTTTTGTTCGATGAAACGATCCTCATCACGTCCGCGTAATTTTCCATCGTCTCGGTTCGCCCCGTTTTGTCGGACGCGAAAATTTTCAGATGCGCGTTGAAGCCGAGGATTTTGGAGCGCAAATCGTGGTCAAACCCGCTCATCACGCTGATGACGATGATGAGCACGGCGACGCCGAGCGCGACGCCGACGACGGAAATGAGCGTGATGATGGAGACAAACGTCCGTTTGGGGCGCAGATAACGCAGCGCCAGAAGCAGTTCAAACGGCAGTTTCGACATTGGCAAAGGCTAAATGCTCCGCGTTGGAGTTCAAGCTTTAGCTTGTTTGAACGGGTTTCTTCTTTCCGGCGTTTTTGAAATTGACGGCAGAAACAGCAGGCTGACAAACAAATAAATCCAGCCGAGGACAAAATGCGCGGCGAAGACGAATCCAAATGAAACCAGGTTCAGAAATCCAAAATCGTAAAGCAAAATTCCCGCCGCCATCAGCAGCGCGCCCGGCATCAGCGCCGCGCCGGACAATTTCCAGCTTGCGCGGAAATTCAAATCGCGGTTCGCAAAAAATCCGAGAATCCAGACCGGCAGAAAATAGATTGTCGCGAGAATACACCAACTCAACAGCAGGCCGGTTGTCGTCGCCGCCGCCGCGATGAATAAAATTTCCGCCGACCACGCGCCCCAAAGCGGTTCGAGTTCCGTGCGGTTGAACGGCGCGGCGCGATCCGGCGGATAGAAAAATTCCGCGTAGCCGAGCCATGAAAAAACGCGGACGGATTCCGCGCCGAATTCAACCTGCACATCGGCGGTGGTCGGGTGGATTTGCCCGGAGTGGTTGAGATCAATGTCGAACGCCATAAAATTTCCTTCCGCGAGCATTTGCGGCGAATCGCCGCGCCAGTCGAGTTTGCCGGAGGAAATTTTTCCGGCATCGGGCAATTTTTGAATCGCGGCGCGAATTATCGGGAAACAAGCATCGTCGAGAAACCAAACGGCGGCGGCGGCGGCGAGCAGCGCAAAAATGAATTGCACGAGCAGCAGGCGGCCGAATTTTGCGTGCGCGAACGCCGCAACGCCGCGCGGCGTGAATGGCTCGGCAAATGTTGACGCGGAAACATTCATTCAGCCACAGATTGGCACAGATGAAACACAGATAAAAATCCTTTCCGCATCTGTGTCCATCTGTGTTTCATCTGTGGCTAAAAAATCAGTCTTTCTTTTCCGCCGGCGGTTGCGGATTCTGGTTCTGCGGCGGCGCGAGCATGACGGGAACTGGATAGCGCAGTTTCATCACGTCGTCCACCAGCACTTCGATGTAATAAGTCCCGGCGGCCTTGAATTCGACCTGCCCGAAAACCATGACGTTGGTCGAGTGCAGCGCGGCGTCGCGCAGTTCAAATTTCATTTCGGCCTTGCGCAACACGGTCGTCTGGTCGGGCGCGACGAGTTTCACGTTCTCGACGAACTGGCCGATGCCCGCCGTCCAGCGGTTGAAAACGCAAAGCCGTCCGGCGACGATGGGCAGTTGCGGCACGCGCAGAAAATTGACGACGCCGATGATGAAGAAATTTCCGGTGGCTTCCTGCCGGACTTCTTCGCACAGCAGCGAGGCTTGCAGGTCTGGGAGAATTCGGGTTGGGTTCATAAATTTATTTTAACCACGAATAGACACGAATGAACACGAAAAGGGAATCCGCAAATTTCGCGGATTTTTCGTTTCATCAATTCGTGTTTATTGGTGTTCATTCGTGGTTCAATTCCGCCGCGCGAATGGTATTTTGCATCAGCATCGCAATCGTCATCGGGCCGACGCCGCCGGGATTGGGCGTGATTTTTCCGGCTACTTTTTGCACGGCGGCAAAATCCACGTCGCCGACAATTTTTCCATCAACACGATTGACACCGACATCAATCACCACCGCGCCGGGCTTGACCATTTCCGCTTTCACAAAATTGGCAACACCCATTGCGGCGATCAAAATGTCCGCGCGCAGGCAATGTGATTTTATGTCGCGCGTGGCGGAATGGCAAATTGTCACGGTCGCGTTCGCATTTTTCCCCTTTTGGCAAAGCATTGCCGCCATCGGTTTGCCGACGATGTTGCCGCGACCAAGAACCACGACTTCCGCGCCGTCGGTTTTCACGTTCGAGCGCGCGAGCAATTCGACAATTCCGGCTGGCGTGCAGGGACGGAAACCACTGGCGTCGCCGAGCATCAATTTGCCGACGTTGACCGGATGAAAACCGTCCACGTCTTTTTGCGGTGAAACTGCGGAATAAATTGTTGATTCGGAAATATGTTTCGGCAGCGGCGCTTGAACCAAAATTCCGTGCAGGCGCGAATCGGAATTTAATTTTGCAATCAGCGCGAGCAATTCATTTTCACTCGCAGTTTCGGGCAAAACTTTTGTCTCCGAAAAAATTCCCAGTTCCGCGCAGGCTTTTTCCTTGCGCCCGACATAAACTTTTGAAGCGGCATCCTCGCCGACGCGCACGAACGCGAGTCCGGGAATGACGCCGCGTTTTTTTAATTGCCCAATCCGCGCTGCGAGTTCGCGCAGGATTTGCGCGGCGATGGCGCGGCCGTCAATGAGATTGTCCGGCGGCATCACTCGACCACCTGAATGCGCTCGATGGTGATGACGGGCGTGTCTTTCCAGCGCGCATCAAGGCCCTCCGTGCCGGTGACGACGACGCGCAGGCCGTTGTAACGGCCCAAATCGAGGGTTTTGGAAGTCGTGAAAAGATAATCAATGTTTTGTTCAGTGGCGGGATCATACAATTCATAATCCGTCGGGGCCACGGGGCTGACGACGCGGCGCACCGTGCCTTCGTGCGTCACTTTTCTCGGCGGCGGCGGCGGAAGATTCGTGTCAACAATCATTGGCGCGGGAGGATTGGTTTCAGCCGTGGCGGGCGCGTTGGTGTCAACCGCCGTTGGTTCGGGCGCATTCGTCGGTTCGGCGGCAGCCGGTTGGGATTCAGGAACCGGCATTGGCGCGGGCGCGAGTTCGGTTTCTGCCGAGGGCGCGAGATTTGTCGCCAAAGTTCCCGAAGCCTCCTGCTTCAAATACATCGCGGCGACGAAAGCGTAGGCGTTTGTCGGCGGATCAATCTGCATCCAGTCGTTCTTCGTGACGATTTCGGAAACGGGCGCGCCGCGTTCAACCACGCCGAGGACGCTGTAATTTTCGCTCGGCCCGGCGCGCAGGTTCAATTTCTTCGGCAAAACAACTTTGTTTGTCGCGTCAATGAATTGCGCGCGAACCCAGATGTGCGCGTTCGTCGGAAAGGCGATTTTCGCCCACTGCGCCGGTTCGTCGGCCTTGTGTTTGTCCAGGTTAATCTGGCTTAAAACCACGACTGAATCACCTTTTGCGAGATGCGTGAGAAATTCGCCCTTCAATCCAGCCTGCCCGCGCACGTTCAGATTTTTGACGGCCACTTCCGCCGGGCCGGGAACGAGCGTGACCGTCGGCTCGTCGAGTTTCTTCGGCGCGGCGGCGCGTTTCTTGTGTTTGACAGGCGTGGACTCTGACGAAAATGTTTGAGTCGCGCCGACTTTGCCATCAGCGGTCATCATCTTTTCCGGCACGGGCGCGGCTTCCGCCGTCGGAGAAGTCACCGGCGCGGGAATCGGCGGCAACACTTCTGGTGGCGGCACATTCGTATTTTCCTGCGCGATGGCGCTCACCGCAATCATCGTTCCTAAAATCAGCCAGCAATTCGTTTTCATGATTCCAACAGTAAAGTTTTTATTTCCGTCTCTGTCAATGTCCGCCATTTGCCCAATTTCAATTCGCCCAGTTTAATCTTTCCAATTTGCACCCGCTGCAATTTTTTCACCGGGACATTTTGCGATTCAAACAATCTTCGCACCTCGCGGTTTTTTCCCTCGGCCAGTTCCAGTTCCACCACGCTCTTCGCGCGGCTGCTGCCCAAGAGCCGCGCCTTTTCCGCCTTCAATTTTTCACCGCCGTGAAAAATGCCGCGCGTGAACTCCGCCAGCATCGCCGGCTCAACCTTGCCTTCGACCGTCGCGATGTATTTTTTGCGGACGCCGTAGCGCGGGTGCGTCAGGCGCAACGCAAATTGTCCATCATTCGTCAGAAAAATCAATCCCTCGCTGTTGAAATCCAGACGCCCGACGGAATGCACGATTTGCCACTCCTTTGGCAATAATTGATAAATCGTCGGGCGGTTCAATTCATCCTTGTGCGAACAGACGCAGCCGGGCGGCTTGTTCAGCGCGATGTAAAGCTTCTTTCTGGCGCGGACGATTTTGCCGTCCAAAATAACCTCGTCGCGGTCGGGATCAATTTTCGTTCCGAGCAGGCGGACGAACTGGCCGTTCACGCGGACTCGTCCCTCCAAAATGATTTGCTCCGCCGCGCGCCGCGAAGCGATGCCCGCGTCGGCCAGAAATTTTTGAAGGCGAACCATGTGAAATTGTAGGAGCCGACGTAAGGAGGCTCATTCCTTCACAAAACGCGCGGTGCTCCGACTGATTTGAGCCTCGTCACCTCGGCTCCTACTTTTTACGCATCGGGCTTCGTCTTGCGCAGGCCCGTGATGCGGTCGCCGGCCTTCCACTGGCCGCGTTTTTTGAGAAGTTCCGTGCGCTCGAAACGCTTGAGGACATTGCGCTTGCCGCCCAACGTGGACGCCGCGCGGAGACTGCGATGCTGTGACATAAATGATTTTGGTTAAAAGTTCAGCCGCCTAAACAAAAAGCGGACGCGAACTCTAGCACAATTGAAGCAATTGCCAATGTTTAATTAAGTTTAGATTTCTGTCTTTCGGCTTCGGATAACCCAAAAAACTATTCCAGCCATGATAATTCCAACAACTGTCAGCTTTACTCCGAGGGAACCAACCATTGAAGGTTTGGGTTGTTGTAGAAAGTGGAAACTAGCCAGCCCTTCTTGCATTTCAGAATCTTGTGAGGCGTCTCCACCCATGATCGCGGATTGAAGATTGTAAAGTTTGTTATTTGCAACGATTTCATGAAAAACAGTCACAGTCGCGTAAGGAGCTTTCCCGACGCGCTGGATGAACTCATATGCAGGGACTCCATCAACTGTGAACATCTTGCTCGATACTTTTTGAGCACCGGCTTGAATCATAACTTGCTCGTATTGTGCGATGGAACTTGGATCGAGTTTCGCAGATTTGGCATTGCCAATAAGAAGTGTCATTGTTTTTTTTCCATCTGGGCTTGCAATTAAAAATCCGGCCTGATTCTGGAAGGTAACTGTCCAAGTGTCTGGAATTGTGACGATGTAATTAAAGTCGTTAGATTTCAATTCTAATGCG
>DASXED010000115.1:0-5358 GCA_036490295.1 Verrucomicrobiia bacterium
CCGGCTACGACCACATCACCAGCGGCATCGGCGCCGCGATGATCGGCTGGTATGGCTGCGCGATGCTCTGCTACGTCACACCCAAGGAACACCTTGGCCTGCCGAACAAGAAGGACGTGAAGGACGGCGTGATCGCCTACAAGATCGCGGCGCACGCGGCGGACCTGGCCAAAGGTCATCCCGGCGCGCAATACCGCGACAACGCCATCTCCAAGGCGCGCTTTGAATTCCGCTGGGAAGATCAATTCAACCTCGCGCTCGACCCCGTGACCGCGCGCGAGTTCCACGACGAAACGCTGCCGCAGGACGGCGCCAAGACCGCGCACTTCTGCTCGATGTGCGGCCCGCACTTCTGCTCGATGAAAATCACCGAAGACGTCCGCAAATACGCCGCCGAACAAGGCATCGCCGAGGAAGAGGCGCTGAAGAAGGGGATGGAAGAAAAGTCGAAGGAGTTTGCAGAGAAGGGCAGCGAGCTTTACGCGAAGGCATGATTATCAATAGGCAGTCTTGATGAAAGCAAATCTCTCAAAGAGACTTCGATTATTCCTGTTTCATTACCTTGTCTATTCAGGAATGGACCAAAACCATTGTAATGATCAAAAATAAAATTCAGATGGGACAATAAAGTTCAAATGTCCCATGTTCAAAAAAATTATAGAGCACTATGGTTAAATTGGATAAGCATCCAATCTTTCAAAATCTGAACTTTATTTTCAAAAATGTCGCTGTCAAACAAATCAAGACGTTTCAAGTCAAATTAAGCCTATCCCGTTTCTGAAGTTTATTTTCGATCAATTTACATTAGTATGGCGGAAGGGGTGGGATTTGAACCCACGGTAGAGTTACCCCTACTCCTGATTTCGAGTCAGGTGCCTTTAACCACTCAGCCACCCTTCCAGCCGTTTATTTACAAGCACTTAATCAGTTAATGATGCCGTCAATTTTACTTTTTGATATTGCAATCTGATGCTGGAGGCACGAAATAGAAAAATGCCTCTCAAATTCAGCCAGACGACCGTGAATCGTCGTGGCGGAAGACGCCGTATGCAAATTTAGTCCGTTACGCGCCATCGGGTAAATACTTTGCTCGAATCAGAGTTGGCGGCAAGTTAATTCGTCAAAGCCTCAAGACAAAAGTGTTGAGCGTCGCCAAACTCAAATTGGCCGGTTTGGAAAAACAGGAGCGCAAGACTGGAAGGACAGCACGTTTGTATTTCATAAATCACGCCGGCCTCACCAGAACCATCCAGAACACGCCGAATTTGTCGGCGACCATGCCGAAGCGCGCGGAGAAAAAAGTTTTCGCCAGCGGCATTTCAACTTTTCCGCCGTTCGCCAGCGCGTTGAAAGCTTTGTCCGCTTCAACTTCCGTCTTCACCGTGAGCGAAAGCGCAAAGCCTTTGAAATCGGGATTGCCCGTGGCGCGGCCATCTGAAGCCATGATGACCGTTTCGCCGACGCGGAATTGCGCGTGCATCACCTTGTTTGAATCAACCGGAGCGCAGCCCGGCGGCGGCAGTTCGGGACTGTCTTTGTAACGCATCAGCATGGCTACTTCCGCGCCGAGCGCGCGTTTATAGAATTCGATGGCTTCTTCGCAGCGACCGTCGAAGAACAGGTAAGGTTGAACGATGGGATTATTATTCGCAGTGCTCATAATTTTTCAGTTTGGCAAACACGGTAAAAACATCTTGCAGCAATGGAATTAAAGTCAAGGGCGCGTCACTGTTTTGACGCAATCGTTTCAATGTGTTCGGGACGAAAACCGATTCCGACAATGCGCGCGCCGATTCGCCGGAGCAATGGCGCGAGCAGCGCCAGAATTTTTCGCGCCGGCCACGGCAATGAAATGGCTTTGCTGGAATTTTTTCCGAACATCTGGCGATGGATGAAAATTTGGATGCGTTGAATCATGCGCACGGGAAATTCGCGTCGGCGTTGCACCAGCGCCAAATCTTCCGTCGTGCATTCGTTGCGAAGGATTTTGTCCGCGAGCAGATTCGCAGTGGCGACGGCGTCTTGAATGGCCAAATTGATTCCGACGCCACCGGCGGGCGACATCGCGTGCGCCGCGTCGCCGATGCAAAGCAGTCCAGCGCGATGCCATTGTCGCAGGCGATTGATCTGCACGGTCAGCAATTTGATTTTATTCCAATCGTCCAAATCTTTCACCACGTCGCAAAATTCCGGCGTGATGGCGGCGATATTTTTCCGAAATGCTTCAAGCCCGTCGCGCTGGATTTTTTCAAACGCGCCTTTCGGAATTACAACGGCGACTTGAAAATAATCGTCGCGATCAATCGTCACCATAAGTTGCCCATTGCGGATTCGGCCCAAAAGAAAATCGGGCGAGCCGGACGACTTGGGCAGCCGAAACCACAGCACGTCAATCGGCACGCCAAAATCTTGCAGTTTCAAACCGGCACTTTGGCGGACGGTGGAATGCCGTCCGTCCGTTCCAAAAACAAAATCCGCGCGGACTTCAAGTTCGCCGTCATCAGTTTTCGCGCGCACGCCGGTAACTTTTTCATTTTCAAAAATCAGGCCGGTCACTTCGGATTTCATTTTCAGGCTGAACGAGGGAAGTTTCTTCGCGTGCGCGGCGAGAAAATTCAAAAAATCCCATTGCGGCATGAGCGCGATGAATTTGCATCGCACCGGCAGATGGGAACAATCCGGGCCATCCACGATGCGGCCTTCGATGGAAAGTTTGAGGCGCGGAAGTTTCTGATGCGGCAGGCGGAGAAATTCTTCGAGCAATCCAAGTTCGTGCAAAAGTTCCATCGTGGAGGGATGAATCGTGTCGCCGCGAAAATCACGGAAGAAATCCGCGTGCTTTTCCAAAACCAGAACTTCGACGCCTGATCGCGCCAGCAAAAAGCCGAGCATCATTCCCGCCGGCCCGCCGCCGACCACGCAACAGCGCGTTTGAATTTGGTTCATCTGGTTTTATTATAGCGTATGTCCATGAAACTTCCATTCACCGGCGGCTGCGTTTGCGGCGAAGCCCGATACGAATGCAATTCTCGGCCATTGATAATGCTCAAATGTCATTGTCGCGATTGCCGGCAAATTTCCGGCGGCGCTGATGGTGGCGACGAGCGCGATCGGTCGCGGCATGACGAGACTGGCAATCAGCGGCCATGCGCGGTCGGCAAATTCATTTTCGAGGTCAAGTTCCATAATGCAAATCAGGATGAATGTTTCAGCCGCGCAACGTAAGCGCCATCCACGTTGTCCTCAAACGGCAGCAATTCGCGTTCGCTTTCCAATTTGAAATTTTCGTGAGCGCATAAAAATTCTTTGACGACTTCGGAATTTTCCTCCGGCTCTAGGCTGCAAGTGCTGTAAATCAAAACGCCGCCGGGTTTTAATTTCGTCGCAGCGAGCTTGAGCAGATCGAACTGCGTTTGTTGCAATCGTAAAATTTCTTCCGGCGAAATCCGCCAGCGCAAATCCACGCGGCGGCGCATGACACCGGTGTTGGAACAAGGCGCATCCACGAGAACGCGGTCAAAAATCGTAGGAGACGACGTAAGGAGTCTCTGACTAATTTCCAATTTTTCAGAATGAGTCTCGTTACCTCGACTCCTACAAAATTCAACGCAAGTCACGCCAAGCCGCGCGCAGTTTTCGCGGATCAACTTCAAGCGGTCTTCGGAAATGTCGCAGGCGACAATTTTGCCTTCGTTGTTCATCAATTGCGCCATGAACGTGGTTTTGCCGCCGGGCGCGGCGCATAAATCCAGAATCGTTTCGCCGGGTTGCGCGCCGAGAAGTTTTGGCGCGAGCAATGTGCTGGGGTCTTGGATGTAAAACCAGCCGTCCTGAAAACTTTCCAACGAAGCCAACGGTGGATGCGATTTTAGCTCGAAGGCAGTAAAAGCCAGTTTTTCTTTCAGCCAGTCATGTTGGTCAAAATCATATTCAACATCTTCAACGCGCCATCTTTCAACAAGTTTGCCTGCGTCGGCTTTCAAAGAGTTCACGCGCGCGAAAGTTTTCGGCGGTGTGTTGTTCCAATCAAGTAACTGCAAAGTTTTTTTCGTGCCGAATCTTTTTTGCCATTTTTCGACGAGCCATTGCGGATGAGAAAATCCAATCGCCGGATTTGATTTTTTTAATTCAGCTAGAATTTTTTTCGTTTCGTCAGCTTCGCGCAAATAGCCGCGCAAAATGGCGTTCACAAATCCGGCCTGCGGGCCGAAGCCGTTTTGCTTGGCGAGTTCCACGGTTTCGTGGACGGCGGCGTGGTCGGGAATCCGGTCGAGCCAAAAAATTTGGTAGAGTCCGAGCCGCAACAAATTTTGCAGCGCAGGTTTTTGCTCGCGTCCGTTTGTTTTTCGCGCGATGAGCCAGTCGAGCGTGGATTGCCAGCGGACGACGCCATAAACAATTTCCTGGCACAGTCCGCGATCGACTGGCGAAAGTTGCGCGTCGGCCAGCGCGCGTTCCAGCAGGTCTTCAATATAGTAGCACGAGCGTCCCGCCCGTTCGTTTCTTGTTTCGGCATCCAGTTTCAAATTGAAACACACGGGCGGGACGCCCGTGCCACTACCGCGCTGACTCAAAACTATCGCCGCAATTTGTCTTGGATTTTGTCCGTTCATCGCATTTAATAAAGCATAGTGAGTCCGTGACGACAGAAATACGATTTTTTTATGAAACACGAATTTGAAAAGTTAGCCGCCGCCGGGAAAATTGAGGGACGCCACGTCGAACCGCTCACGCAACTGGTCGAGGGCGGCTGCTGCTCGCACCGCAGTTGGGGATTCGGAAAAATCAAGACGGTGGACACGGTGTTCGCCCGCTTCACAATTGATTTTCCGGGCAAGCCGGGCCACACGATGGATTTGTCGTTCGCCGCCGATTTGCTCAAGCCGATCCCGAAGGATCACATTCTCGCGCGCAAAGCGGCTGACATCGAGAGCGTCCGGCAGATGGCCGCGCATCATTTGGATTTGATCAAATTGGTTTTGAACAGTTTTGGCGGAAAAGCGACGGCGGATCAAATTCAACAGGTTCTCACGCCCGATGTCATCGCGGACGATTACAAAAAATGGTGGGAAACCGCCAAGCGCGAAATGAAAAAAGACGGTCACTTCATCGTACCGTTGAAGAAAACCGAGCCGATCGTTTATCAGGCGCAGGAAACGTCGCTGCAATCCCGTTCGCTTGCGGATTTCCGCGCGGCCAAAGGCTTGAAAGCGCGGATCCTCGTCGTCGCCGAAGTGTTGAAAGCGGTTTCTGATTTGAGCGATAAAGTCGCTGCCGCCACGGAAATCATCGCCGTCTTGAACACCGACATCACGGCGTATCAACGCACGCAGCCGGCGGTCGCGCTCGAAGCGATTT
>DASXED010000072.1:0-13009 GCA_036490295.1 Verrucomicrobiia bacterium
GTTTTTTCTTTGGTCTCTTTCATGGATTCATATTGCCTGTTACGAAAGCCTTTTTCCAGAAGAAGTGACGGCTCTCGACGCCGGGGCGTCCGATGGTTAAGCTGCCGCCGCATGACGCGCACGGAAAAACTCCTGGCCGAACTCATCGCGCTGCCCAGCGTGAATCCCGCCTTCGTTCCGTCGGACGGAACTACGGCGAGACAAGCCCGCCAGCCGCATCCGTTTGCGGGCGAGCAACGCGTTGCAGATTTTCTCGCCGCCGTCGCCGCGCGCGCCGGGCTGGAAATTGAATTTCAAAAAGTTTTGCCCGGTCGTTCCAACCTCATCGCGCGCTTGCTTCCGAAAAATAAAATCAGGCAAACCATCCTGCTCGCGCCGCACCTCGACACCGTCGGCGCGGACGGAACAAAATTTATTCCGCAGCGCAAAAATGGTCGCCTGCATGGTCGGGGCGCGTGCGACACGAAAGGTTCCGTCGCCGCAATGTTGTCAGCGTTAATTGAATTAGCCGGAGCAAAATCGCGCCCGCTTGAAACCGAAATTATTTTTGCCGGACTGATTGACGAGGAGCACGCGCAAGCCGGTTCGCGCGCACTGGTGGGACAGGCTTCCAGCCTGTCTGCGCTTTTCCAAAAAAATGGCAGGCAAGATGCCTGCCCCACTTTGGCCATCGTCGGCGAGCCGACAAAATTGCAGGTCGTCACCGCGCACAAAGGCAGCCTGTGGCTGGAATTGGAAACGCGCGGCAAGGCGGCGCACGGCGCGACGCCGCAGTTCGGCAAAAATGCCATCCACGAAATGGCGCGCATCGTGGACGTGCTGGAAACGGATTATGCGGCGCAATTGCGAAAGCGAAAACATCCGCTGCTCGGCCACGCGACGGTGAATGTCGGCACGATTTCCGGCGGCACGCAGCCGAACATCGTTCCTGATTTTTGCAAAATTTCAATTGACCGGCGCACATTGCCGGGCGAGACGGACGCGAAAGTGAAAAATGAAATTGCCGCGCTGCTGCGCGCGAAAAAATTATCCGCGAAAATTTCCGGCGCGAAGCTCGCGCCAGCCGTGCCGTTGGAAACAAATCACAAATTGCCGCTCGTCCAGAAATTTTTGAAAAGCATCGGCCAGACAAAACCGCTTGGCGTGCATTTTTTTTGCGACGCGGCGATTTTGTCGGCAGGCGGAATTCCGAGCATCGTGTTCGGGCCGGGCGACGTGGCGCAGGCGCACACGGTGGACGAATGGATTTCGCTTTCCGAATTGGAGCGCGGGAAAAATCTGCTCCTGCGTTTTTTGAATTCGCTTCCTTGAACCAAAATTTTTTCGTATTGTCGAAACGCTCATGCCCGCAGAAAAAATTGCAACGACGCCCGCAGCCGCAGAGAAACATCACATCATTTTTTTCCGGCAGAGCGGCTGGATGATGATGGCGACGACGGTGAGCGGCGCGCTGATGTATTGCGTGCATCCCATCGTTTCGCGCGTAATGCCGCCCGGAGAATACGGCGTCTTCGGGACGCTGCTGACGGTGGTGACGTTGATGGGGATTCCGGCGGTGGGTTTGCAGCCGGTCATCGCGCAGCAGGCGGCGGCGGCGGTCACGGACAAACAGCAGTGCGTGGTGGCGAGCGAATTTCGCGCGGTGTCGAAGGCAATTTTTTTTATCTGGCTGGCAATGGTCTTGGTCACGGGAATTTTTTGGAAACAGGCGCTTGCGGGCTTGAAGATTCAAAATCCGGCGGCGCTGGGGGCGACGGTCGCCATCGGGCTGGCCGCGATGTGGATGCCGCTGGTGATGGGAATTTTGCAGGGGCGGCAGAATTTTTTCTGGCTCGGCTGGACGAACATTCTCAACGGCGTCGGACGCCTTGGCCTGATTTGCGTCATCGTCTGGCTTTTTCACGGCTGGGCGGCGGGCGCGATGAGCGCGGTGTTTTTGGGCATGATGGCGGTGGTTGTGATCGGCGGCTGGCAGGTTCGCGATGTTTGGAAAACCGAGGGCGCGCGGGTTCAATGGAAAAACTGGCTGGGCCGCGTCGTGCCGCTGACGCTTGGGCTGGGCGCGGCGCTGTTCATGTTGTGCGCGGACTTGATTTTCACGCAGAATTTTTTCCCGCGCGAACAGACGCCTTTTTATCTTGCGGCGGGGATCATCGGCCGCGCGCTGGTTTTCTTCACGCAACCGCTGACGCAGGTGATGTTTCCAAAACTGGCGCGGAGTTCGGCGACAGGCGAAAAATCCAGCGCGCTGATGCTGGCGCTGGGCGCGACGGTTTTCGCGGGCGGCTGTGCGGCCATCGCCTGCACGCTGCTGCCGTGGCTGCCACTGCGGATTATTTATGACAAATCTTTTTTGGTCGCGACGCCGCTCGTGCCGTGGTTCGCGTGGTGCATGCTGCCGCTGACACTTTCAAACGTGCTCATCAACAGCCTCATGGCGCGCACGCGGTTCGCCGCCGTGCCGTGGCTGGTGCTGGTGGCGGTCGGCTACGCCGTCGCGCTGGCGATGGTTGGCCGGCACGCGGGAAATCTGGCGGACACACAGGCCGGATTCCGCATGATGATCCAGACGCTCGGCGTTTTTAATTTGATCATGTTCGGCGTCTGCGCGTGGTTCACCTGGAGGAAAAAATCCGCGCCGAAAAATAAAATTTAATTCTTCGGGCCGGACAACGGCTTGGGCGCGCGCAACTTTTTGTAAATCCAGCCTTCCAGCGGGCTTAATGGCCGGAGCAATTTATAGAACGGCGAGTAAATCAGCCGGACGCGAATGACGGACAAAAGCATCGTCAGCGACGACCGCGCGAGCGTGACCTTCGAGCCGGCCTTGTCCGTCCATTCCGTCGGCACTTCGAGGATGCGAAAACCTGCGTGCTTGATCGCGACGAGCAGGTTGATGTCGAACGCCATGTCGGCGATGAGCAGGTTGGAATGAATTTTTTCAACGGCTTCGCGTTTCATCACCTTCGCGCCACATTGCGTGTCGCGGATGTTCATCCAAAATAGAAGCTGCACGATGAAATGAAAAGCGCGGCTGGCGAACTGGCGTTTGCTCGTTTGCGATTGATGGATGATTGCGCCGGGAATCCAGCGCGAACCGATGACGCAATCCGCGCCATTGATTTTTTTCACCAAATCCAGAAGCGCACGCGGCGGCGTCGCGCCATCCGCGTCCGTGTAGCCGATCACATCACCGAGCGACGCGAGCTTGAGACCCTCGATGAGCGCGCCGCCCTTGCCGATGGCCGAGCGGAATTCCAGCGCGCGCACCTCGGGAAAATCCGCCGCGACGCGCTTGACGACGCCGAGCGTGTCGTCCGTGCAGCCGTTGAGGACGACGAAGATGCGGAATTTGCCGGAATAATTCTTCTGGAAAAACTGCGCATAATCGCGCAGCACCGGTTCGATGCGCGCTTCCTCGTTGTAAGCCGGAATCAGGATGAGCAGGCTGGGGTCAGGCACGCGGATTCAGTAACAGAAAATTTTTGCGCAGGCAATCTTGGGAAATGGGCGAAGGAAATTTGTCGCCTATCCAATTGTTATGCCTTCCGCTTATCTGACAGATGGATAAATTTCGTCTGCAATCCAGTAGCACGCGAGCAAGACTGCGAATAGTGTGCCGACAAGCCATAGACTCCATCTTTGACGCTGCCAGAGATTGCGAAACGGTGAAAACTGCAACAGAACGTCTGCGAGATAAGCAGTGGAATAACAAACATTCGCCATCGCTGCGAGAGCTAGAAGCGGCAGCAACGATTGCAGTGTCAATGCCGGTCGGAAGTGCGGCCAGGTCAAAATGAGCCAAGCAAATACGACAGCGGTAAGAACAAAATTGTAAGCAATGCGGCGAGGCTCCCAAAATCGTGCGGCATCTTTGAGTCTTGCTCCAAATGTTTTCGGCGGCTCGCTCAATGTTGTATTCATATGCAATCTGACCAAGTGCCTCGAAATTCGTTCAAACGAAGCACCCTGTCTCATTTCACGTTGAAACACTATTCCTGACGCAAGCTTGAGTCCAGCGCGAAACAATTCTTGCCGTCGCGTCCGCCAATCGTTATCAAATCGCATGGATTCTCGCGAAGCGTTTGTCGCGTTGAACATGATCGAGCACGTCGGGCCGGTGCGCGCACGGCTCCTGCTCGAACATTTCGGCGACGCGCCAAAAATTCTCGCCGCTTCAAAATCCGAACTGCTCCGCGTCCGCAACATCGGCGAGGAAGTTGCCGAGTCCATTTCCAATTGGGAAAAATCCGTTGACCTCGCGGGCGAATTGAAACGCATTTCGGATTTCGGCTGCCACATTTTGATTTCGTCCGACGAAAATTATCCCGCGCTGCTCCGCGAGATTTACGATCCGCCGCTCGTGCTTTACGTCAAAGGCGCACTGACCGCGAAGGATAAAAATTGCGTGGCGATGGTCGGCTCGCGGCAAACAACTCATTATGGAATTGAAACTGCGCGAAAACTTGCCTATCAACTTGCTTATATCGGGGTGACGGTCGTGAGCGGCGGCGCGCGCGGCATTGACACGGCGGCGCATCAGGGCGCGCTGGCGGCGAAAGGAAGAACAATTTGCGTTTTGGGAACGGGCATCAACCTGGTTTTCCCGACGGAGAACGCGGAACTGTTTCAACGCATTTCGGAAAACGGCGCGGTCATCACGCAATTTCCGTTCAATCGTCCGGCGGACAAACAAAGTTTTCCCATTCGCAATCGCATCGTTGCGGGGATGACTTTGGGAACCGTCGTCGTGGAAGCAAATGCGACGAGCGGCGCACTCATCACGGCGAACATGGCCGTCGAAGCTGGTCGGCAAATTTTCGCAGTTCCAGGCAGAATTGATTCGCCGCGCAGCAAAGGTTGTCACGACTTGATAAAAAAAGGCGCGAAGCTGTGCGAAGGCGCGGAGGATATTTTGAGCGAATTTGAATATTTGTTTCCGACAAGCAATCGTCCGCCGTCGCCGGGCCAAACGGGAGTTTTGCCCGCAATTGAATTAAGTGAAAACGAGCAAAAAGTTTTCGACGCGTTGAAAACGGATGACGAGCTGACGATTGACGAAGTTATCCGTGCGAGCGGCCTGCCGAGTTCGGCGGTTTCCGTCGGACTTTTGAGTTTGGAAATGAAACGGGTGGTAAAGCAATTGCCGGGAAAATTGTTCGTGCGGAATAATTAAAGGCCTCTGCAAAACGGGCGTAGCGGCTTTCGGCAGAAAGCCGGACAATTCAGTTGACTGAACAAATGCGGCGGTCTGCCGACGCGCCGCTACGATGAACCGGGGATTTTAGAGATTTCAATTTTTGTGAAACGAAACTTGCGGGTTCGTGTTTAATAAACTAAAAGTCATCAAACGCGGGAAAAATTTATGGCCAACTACACCATCATTGGCGGCGACGGCAGGCAATACGGCCCGATTTCGGGAAACGATTTGCGCAAATGGATTTCCGAAGGCCGGCTCAACGCGCAATCGCTGGCGAAGGAAGAAAGCGACACGGAATTTCGCGCGTTGTCAGCCTTCCCGGAATTCGCCGATGTTTTTGGCGCGGGCGGGCAAATTCCCGGCGCGCCGCCGCCGTTAAGTCCGTCGGGCAGCGGCAGCCGCGAAACGGCGTTGCAACGGGTCAAGGCTCCCGCCGTGGCCTTGATGGTGGCATCCATTTTGAACATCATTCTCGCGCTGTGGAGTTTGCTTCAACTGATATTTTCCAACCCGGACCTGCAACAGGTCAATTCGGAACTGGCGCAACTCAACAATCCCCAAATCGAGCAGTTCGTGCAAAAAATGCTTCATTTGATGTATGGCCCGCTGGGCATCGTGAATGTGATTGTTGAACTGGCGATTTCAGTTTTGATTTTTGTCGGCGCAAAAAAAATGAAGTCGCTGCAAAGCTACGAATTCGCCCTTGCCGCAGCCTCGCTGTCGCTGGTGCCGTGTTTGACGCCATGCTGCGGCTATCTGCTTGGCCTGGCTTTTGGCATCTGGGCGCTGGTGGTTTTGAGAAAGCCGGATGTGAAGTCTCATTTCAGTTGAACGCCGATGCCTGTCCCGTCTGAACGTCCATTGAGCCGCGACCGCGCGTGGGCGTGCGTCATGCAGAATCTTGCGACGCCGGGACTCGGTTCGCTGAAGGCGCGGCGGATTTTCGCCGGCGTCTGCCAGTTGACGCTCGCGATCGCGAGTTGTTTTTTGATTTGCGCGTGGGTCGTCGGGTGGTCTTACCGGATTTTTCAGGCGCAACTCGGCGAAACAATTCCGCCAAATTCATCGGGCTGGCTGCTGAAATGGGGAGTCGCGTGTTTTGGCGCGAGCTGGCTGTGGGCAATGATCACCTGCGTGAGTCTGGTGTTGCGGTCAAAGACAGCGGAGCGCAAAAATGCGCAAAAAGTTCCGCCGCGACTTGCGGATTTGCCTGACAAACCGCCGAAGCTTTTGTAAAATTTGCGCCGTCTTAAAATCACGTTATGTATAAAATCATCGGAACCGACGGCAAACAATATGGACCAATCGGCGCGGACGAAATCCGCCGCTGGCTCGCCGAGAATCGCGTCAACGCGCAAACGCTCGTGCAAAGTGAAAATTCCCCGGAGTGGAAAGCGTTAAGTTCGTTTCCCGAATTTGCCGCCGAATTGAAAACCGCGCCGCCACCGATTGCGCCGCCGACCGTTGCCGCGCGCGCCTCAAACAAAATTCCAGCGGGCATTTGCGGGATTCTGCTCGGCTCGCTCGGCGTTCACAAATTCATTTTGGGCTACACTGGCGCGGGACTTATCATGCTGCTGGTCAGCGTGCTTTCTTGTTTCATCCTCGCGCCAATCATGCACCTCATCGGCCTCATTGAAGGAATCATTTACCTGACGAAATCCGACGAGGAGTTCGTGCGGATTTACGTGGACGGGCGCAAGGAATGGTTTTGATTGCGGAAGTCATTTGCCAAATGGCGGCGTTGCGGCGAACTTTGAGCCATGAAAAAATTAAATTCCGCCGAAATCAAATCCGCGCTCGCAAAAATTCCGGGTTGGAAAAAGAAAGCCGTCGTTATTTCCCGCGAATTTCAATTCAAGGATTTTCCCGCCGCGATGAAATTTGTGAACGCCGTCGCCAAAATTGCGGAAAAGGAGCAGCATCATCCCGACATTGACATCCGCTGGAACAAGGTGACGCTTGCGCTCACGACGCACGACGCGGGTGGATTGACAGGAAAGGATTTTGCGCTGGCGAAAAAATCCGGCGAACTGTCATTGCGTTGAATTTCCAGCAGAAACGGAATTGGTCAGACTTCCCATCGTCGCCGTTGCGAGAACAGTCGGCGCGGGCGGCGGCGCATTTTTGCGCGGCAGGCGTCCGATCCAGATTCCGCTCACGCCGTAGTTCCATTCCAGTTGCGGAATGCCGGGCGCGTCCTCGCGTCCGCCGCGAATGACCAGCCGGTCTTCGGGCCGCATTTTTTCCACCCACGGTTTGTAGGCCTTGGCGTCGCCGAAATTCCACAGCACGCTGTGATACACCTTGAAATCTTCGTCGGGCATGAGCGTGGGTTCAAAGCCGAGGATGTAGCGCCAGCCGGCGTTTGGATTTTTGAAAAATGTCTGGTAAAAAAGCGTCATGTCCGCCGAATAAAAAATTCCGCCTTTGCCGGGCAGCCAGCCGTTGAGGTCGTCGGGATGTTCCGCCATCGTCAGATATTGTTGCGTCAAATTCCTCGTCCAGCGGCTGCCGGCGTCGTTCGTGGTCAGGGCATAGAGTGCCAACGCCAGTCCGCACGCCAGCGCCAGCCGTTTGAAGGAATCGGCGGGGAATCGCGCCTGAAAAAACAATTGCAGATCGCAGGCCATCAAAACCACCAGCGCCGGCGCGCCCCAGTCATCCCAAAAACGGCTGGTCTCGCATCCCAACACCCAGCCCAGTGCCATGAGCCAGAACGCCGGCTGCCGGGACAGCGGCGTCGCATTCAGTCTGGCCAACTGGCGCAAAACAATCAGGCCGCCGAGCAGGATGAGCGCGAAAACATTGCCGTTGGACGGCTGCAATTCCGTGGCCAGCGTGTTTTGCGTCGGGTGCATCCCGATCGCGCGCAACGCCAGTTGCACCGCCTGCAAAATGTATTCCACCGGATGACCCGTGAGCGCGGCGCCGAAAAGCGTCCCCAAAATCCAGCTTGCCGCCAGCGTGAAACACCAGCGGAATTGCCGCGCCAGAAAAAACGCCGCAATCAATAGCGTCCAAAGATACCAGATGTCATGAAAAAAAACCGCGAATGCGATCAACGCCGTAAGCCACGCGAACGTCCCCCATTTTGGCGGCGACGGACCGCGCCGCTGCCAGAGCAAAAGGATGACCGTGACCGCCGAGATGGTCAGCGCAAACGGACGACCGTCCAGAAGCCGTTGCGTGAGGCCAAACACTTGCGAACTTAAAATCAGCGCCGCCAGCCACGCTTCCGGCCGCCGCAAACAGGCCAGCGCCGGCCAGCCTGCGATGACAAACAGCGCCACGACGGAAAAAACCACCAGCGCTTCCGCGTTCCAGTTTGTCCAGAGATGGATTTTTTCCAGCAACAGGCTCCAGCCGAACTCGTGGTCAATCTTGTAAGTCGGATTGAGCACGAGGATTTCCGACCACGGCTTGCCGCTGACAGCTTTCGCCGCGTGCCGCAATGCGTCATCGCCCGGCAGATAGCCATATTTGATGATCTTCAACGGAATCATCAGAATGGTCAGCAGGGCAATCGTCCAGACCGCCGGCGGAACGTAACGCTTGAGCGAATCGAAAGGCGATGAACCGGAATTGCCATTTTCTTCTGTCATTGGCCGTGACAGAAAAGAACGAACTGATTCGCGTGTCAATGTAAATGGCTGGCAGGGTAGTGGCACGGGCGTCTCGCCCGTGTGTTTCAGCCACGCCAACAGTTTGCGTCTTCCGGCAACTCACGGGCGGGACCGCCCGTGCCACTTGAGCATCGAAAGTTTGGCTTTCTCGCGATTTTCTAAAACACCACCGGCACGCCTTCGTCGAGAATTTTTATCTGCCTCGTCAAATTTTCCTTCGCCGCAATTTCCAGAAGCCAGCGCGGCGGTTCGTCCAAATCCTCGAACGACAATTTGAATGTGCCATAATGCATCGGCACAAAAAATTTCGCGCCGAGTTCCTTGAACGCCTTGATTGCTTCGTCCGGCCCCATGTGAACTTTGCGAAAAGTTTCCGGGTGATACGCGCCGATCGGCAGCAGCGCGATTTCCGGCGCCAGCTTTCTGCCAATCTCCTTGAAGCCGTGGAAATATGCGCTGTCGCCCGCGTGATAAATTTTCCGGCCTTGATGCTCCAGCACAAATCCGCCATAGCCGCGATGCAGATCGCGCAACGTCCGCGCGCCCCAATGTTTGCTCGGCGTGAACGTCACCTTCCAGTCGCCCTGCGAAAAACTTTCCCAATGCTCCAGCTCGATGACGCGCGAGAAGCCGAGATTGTGCGCGAGGTCGCCGACGCCGCGCGGCATCACGCCGATTTTCGGATGCGGCAGTTTTCGCAACGTCGGCTTGTGAAAATGATCGAAGTGCGCGTGCGTCAGCAAAACCAAATCTATCGGCGGCAAATCTTTTATCTTCAAACCGGCGCGCTTGATGCGTTTCAGGAGAAAAAGCCAGTTCGCAAAATTCGGGTCAATCAGCACGTTCAAGTCCGTGAACTGGATGAGAAACGACGCGTGCCCGATCCAGGTGATGGCGACCTCGCCGTGCTTCAATTTTGGAAAGACCGGGCGGCGCGGCTGGCCGTGGCGCGGCGTGAACCAGCCCTTCAAGATCAGCTCCTGGAAAAAAGTGCGCGGGTTGAAATGCTTCGCCGGCGTCAAGTCCTTGAACGAGCGCGGCAGTTTCCGGCGCGGCGCGGGACGGCTGGATTTTTCTTTCGTCATCGGCGATTTGACTTTAGCACTCGCCGCGCGTTCGACCAATTTGAAAATTAAAAGCTCGCGCGCTTGTCGCGAAGGAAATTTGCAGCCTGTCTAAGTATTATGCCTATCTTTTGAAGATAAAAACCGGTTGGTTAGCGAAAACATCACCTGCCACGGTATCTTTTATTACAAGATTCCAGCCATCCTTTCCAGCCGTGTCTAGTATATCTTGCATCTTTTGCTGCGAGCAATCCACAGGCAGCGGCACTACTTTATACTGCACGACTTTCGCACCTATAGTTTGACCGTAAGCAGGGTATTCAGAATGCAATAGCAGCAATGCACCACAAATGGCGACGGCAATGGTGAGAAGTGTTTTTGTAAGCATGTCGAATTTCATATATTTTTGTGTTTTAGTTTGGTGTATGGCCTAACAATTATTAGGCCGCAGTTTTTGTGGCCCATCCTGTTTCACGATTTTGACTTTGCTCCCGGCAAAATAATTTTTCAAGCGTTTTCGCTCCGCGCCAAAATGCAGACACGAATTTCACCAATCAACACGAATTCAATTTATCCATCGTAGCGGCGTCTCGGCAGAGCGCCGCAAACCTTTTGAAATTCAAGTGTGCGGCTTTCTTGCAGCGCGTCCAAGCCTGATGAGTCATCCAAAAACCGCCGAAAGACTTTGAAAAATGCCGGCGTTGCGGGCGTGGTTGCTTGTTGGCGGCAAAAAGCGTAAAACTTTTGAAACACCCATGGAAATTAAACAGGAGCAAACCAAAGAAGCAGAACTGCGGAATCCCGTTCTTCGTCTTCTCTGCTGCCTCCTGTTAATTTATTCGCCGGCAATTGCGTTCGCCGCCGCGCCGGATTGGGAAAACGAACAGGTTCTGCACATCAACACAGAGCCGCCGCGCGCCACGTTTGTTCCGTTCGCAACTGTTGAACAGGCGTTGAACGGTGATTTCACGAATTCGCCATTTTATTTTTCACTGAACGGCGAATGGAAATTCAACTGGGTCAGAAATCCAGACGAACGCCCGACGAATTTCTTTGAAACGAACTTTGACGATTCAACGTGGACAAACATCGTTGTTCCATCGAATTGGGAAATGCGCGGCTTCGGCACGCCGATTTATCTCGGCTCCGGTTATCCGTTCAAAATTGATCCGCCGCGCGTGACCGACGAACCGCCGACAAATTGGACGGCATTTGCCGCGCGCGATCCGGTCGGCTCGTATCGAAAAACTTTCGAGCTGCCGCAAAACTGGGATGGCCGCCGCGTCTTTATCCATTTCGACGGCGTGGACAGCGCATTTTATCTCTGGGTCAACGGCGGGCGCGTCGGCTTCAGCAAAGACAGCCGCACGCCGGCGGAATTTGATGTCACGGATTTTTTGCGCGCGGGCGCGAATCAAATTGCCGCGCAAGTTTTTCGCTGGAGCGACGGCAGCTATCTCGAAGATCAGGACATGTGGCGCATGAGCGGGATTTTTCGCGGCGTTTATCTTTATTCGACCGCCGCCGCGCGCATCCGGGATTTTTCCGTGCGCACGGATTTGGATTCCGATTACCGCGACGCGACGCTGCAAATCAAACCGGAACTGGCGGCGGAAAAAATTTTATCGCTGTCGAACTGGACGGTGCGCGCGCAACTTTTTAGTGGCACGGGTGTCCCGCCGGTGAGTTTCAAAACCGACACGTCGCTGGCAACGTCAGAAACTTACGGGCGAGACGCCCGTGCCACTACTATTATGACCCACGACGCGGTGGAAATTTTGAATCCTGATTTCAGTGCGAAAATTCTGGACGATCGGACGCCGCAGCGCGGCGAACCAAAGTTCGCGTGGCTCGAAGCCAAAATAAAAAATCCAAAAAAGTGGACTGCCGAAACGCCAAATCTTTACACACTTGTTCTCACGCTGAACGATGAAAACGGAAACGTCATTGAAGCCGACAGTTGTAAAATTGGTTTTCGGAAAATTGAAATTCGCGACGGAATTTTTTTGATCAACGGCCAGCCGATCCGGTTGCGCGGCGTGAACCGGCACGAGATTGATCCTGACACCGGCCACGCGATTTCCGAGGCGCGCATGATTCAGGACATCACGTTGATGAAGCAGGCGAACATCAACGCCGTGCGCACGAGCCATTATCCCGATGATCCGCGCTGGTATGATTTGTGCGACCGCTATGGAATTTACGTTTTGGACGAGGCGAACATTTGCACGCACGGCACGCGCGGATTTTTGGCGAACGATCCGCGCTGGACGGGCGCGTTTCTCGACCGCGCGCAACGCATGGCCGAGCGTGACAAAAATCATCCGTCCGTAATTATTTGGTCAATGGGAAATGAATCCGGTTACGGCCCGAACTTCGCGGCGATTTCCGGCTGGCTGCATGAATTTGATCCGACGCGTCCGGTGCATTACGAAGGCGCGCAGACGGAAACCGATGCGCCGAAAACCGTTGATATCATTGGCCGATTTTATCCGCGCCTGACGACGGAAACTTACGCGAAGCCGGACGACCCCTGGAATCTGCGCTGGAACAAACTTTTGGAAATCGCGCAACGCACGAATGACAATCGTCCCGTGCTCGCGACCGAATACTCACACGCGATGGGCAATGCCGTCGGCAACTTGCAGGAATACTGGAATGAGATTTATTCCAATCCGCGGATGCTCGGCGGTTTCATCTGGGAATGGTGCGACCAGGGTTTGCACCAGCGGACGGCGGACGGAAAAATTGTCACGGCCTTCGGCGGCGATTTCGGCGACGTGCCGAACCACGGTGGGTTTTGCATCAAGGGACTCGTGAACGCGGAGCGCGAGATTTTTCCAAAATACTGGGAAGTGAAAAAAGTTTATCAGCCGATTGCAATTACGCCGGTGAATTTGAAGCCGGGGAAAGTTGAAATCAAAGTTACGAATCGAAATTCGTTTTTGAATCTGACCAATTACGAAGTTCGCTGGTCGGTTTCACACTTTGCAAAGTGTGAAACCGGCGGCGCGGAGATTCAGTCCGGCATTTTGAATTCGATTGATTGCGCGCCAGGAGAACAAATTAAAATAAAAATTCCGGCTGAAAAAATTCGCACCGCAAATTCCGGCGAAGAA
>DASXED010000136.1:0-14415 GCA_036490295.1 Verrucomicrobiia bacterium
TTACGTTCAAGACTCCACAGGTTCGGAATTGAATTTGACTGCGTCAGATTGGACAGACGGAACCAGTCTGCTAAACGCACGGTTTCAAGAATATCGCAGCGGAGTTATCGCTTCGATTGGAAATCAAGTTCCGGGACTCGTAACTGCCAACGGCTCGGTGAACGGACAAATTGTCGGAGCATTGCCAGCATTTGACGCATTCATTTTATCTTTCTTTACGAGTGCAAATGATTCGACACCGCAAATCCAAGTGCATCCGCTTGGATTGAGCGCAAATGATGCAACCAACAACGTGAATGTCCCAGCGTATGCTTGGATGCAATTGGTCGTTCCGACGAATGCGGTTTCGATGTCGTTTGATTACATCATTCAAGGCGACTGGCAAAGTGATTCGCTCGCGGCAGCATTCAATGGCACAAATGTTTTATTGATCGCCGGGAACGTGATTCAAACCAACATCACGTTTAGCAGCGGTTCGATTGATGTTTCAACTTTCGCGGGTCAAACGAACGAATTTTTCATTGGCATCGTTGGCGGCACATCCACTAACGCGCAGTTGACGGTGGAAAATCTTGCATTTTCCATTTCATCGCCCCCTTCGTTGCAAGCACAAACGAGCGGCGGCAATTTGATGTTGTCTTGGCCGCTGTCAGCGCAGAATTTTAATTTGCAAACCACAACCAATCTCGCTGACCCAAATTCATGGTCAACGCTGACGAATGTTCCGGCAATCGTGAATCTTCAAAATACAGTCACCAATCCAATTACCGCCAATCAGGGCTTTTATCGTTTAATTCAGTCGCAGTAAATTCGCGTTAATCCGTGAAATTCGTGTCAAAGAACTTCGCGTCCTTCGCGCGACTCAATTTCAAGGATGTTTTCGCAGCAAATACTCACTGAACTTTTCATAATCCGCGCAGGAACTTTTGCACTTCGTCGTGATTGCCAGCCATCAGAAACAAAAGGCAATCGGCGCGGTTTTGGAAAACCAGCCGGATGTCCAGCCCAACGCGGATTTCAAAATAATTCCCCGTCAGCTTGCGGATGCCCAAACCCTGATGACGATGCGGATGGCCAAAATCCCGTTCTAAAAATTGCAACGCCCGTCCAATTTTGCCGCGCGTCCCTTTGGGATAATCCCGGACGCTGGCGCGAAATGATTCGCTCAAATCCAGCGGTTTCAAGCGGCCAAATCCTTTTCCAGATTGCCGGAAAAGTGTTTGATTTTTCCGCGCTTCCGCTCCGCTGAAATTTGCCGTTCCATCCGTTTCTCAAACCGCGCCAGTTCCGCCGGCGTCGCGCTGTATTCGCGCCACGCATAATCATCGGACGACACGGTCACGGGACGCAACGCCACAATCTGGTCGCCGGACACAATGCCGATGTCTTCGCCTTGTTTGGCTTTTTCAAGCAATTCGGAAAGATTTGCGCGGGCTTTGGTGATTGTTAGCGTCGTCATACGGACTATTTAGAGCCTTTGACGCGGCTTGTCAAGCGGCGTGCTTTACAATCAAATTAATTTCTTAAGCCGCGCTCGTTTCAGGAAAGCCTTTGCCGCGTCCGTGATCCATGTTGATGAGTTGTTTCGTCACGGCGAAGTAGGCGACGATGTTGAATTTGTCCATCGGCTCCTGTTTTGCAACGGCAAGGGCTGCTGCTTTCGCGCCGAAATCCTTTCCTTCGGCGGCGTTTTTTGTCCACTGGTTGCTGCTGGTGAGATATTCCAGCTTCTCGGCGTCTTCGATAAGTATGTTCATCATCGAATACGTTACTGCATTTTCCCGGACAACGCGCATTCAATCGGAGATTATATTTCAACCCGGCGTCGCGTTGCCTTCTTGTCGGCGTGATGGGATTTGTCGGCGAGCATTTTATTTTTGGCGTGGCGGGAACGCTTGCGTTTCTGGCGGCGGATTTTTTCAATCTCGGCGCGTTGCGCGGCGACGAATCCGTTTTTCGCCGCTTCAATCTTGTCAAGCAGCAGCCGTCGCGCGATGAAACGATTCAATCCCTGCTGGCGCGTTTCCTGACATTTGACCTGCACGCCGGTCGGACGATGCAGCAGCATGACGCAAGTGGAAGTTTTGTTGACGTTCTGCCCGCCGTGGCCGCCGGAGCGGACGAAGGATTCCTCGATGTCCGCCTCGCGCACGCCGAGCGAGGCCATGCGTTGCGCGAGTTGATTTTCTTTTTCGAGGCTGACGGGGAACGCGCTCATGCAGTCCATTGTAGCGGCGGTCTGTGACCGTCGCAAAACTTTTGCGTCCCTTTGTTTCAACAACGCCGAATAATTCCTTTGAAATCCGCCGCTTTCTTCGCCAGAATCCGCGTTCGCTTTGAATTCTGGATTCTGAATTCCGACTCTTGGATTCTATTTTACATGAAACGCACGCACCATTGCAACGAACTGCGCCCGGCACACATCGGTCAAACCGTCACGCTCTCCGGCTGGGTTCATTCCCGCCGCGACCTCGGCGGCCTCATCTTCATTGACATCCGCGACCGCGAAGGCCGCACGCAAACCGTTTTCGATCCGTCCGATTTGTCGAAGGAAATTTTTGAACGCGCCGCGTCGCTTCGCAGCGAGTGCGTCGTCAGCATCACCGGCAAAGTCCGCCAACGCCCCACTGGCACGAACAATTCAAAAATTCCCACCGGCGAAATCGAAGTCGGCGTCACCGCGCTCGAAGTATTGAACATGGCGGAAGTCCTGCCGTTTCCCGTGGACGATCCCGAAATCGCCAATAAGGTGAACGAGGAATTGCGCCTCAAATATCGCTATCTCGATTTGCGCCGCCCCGAAATGGCGCGCAATTTGAAACTGCGTTCCAAGATCGCCATCGCCACGCGCAGTTACATGGACGAGCAGGGATTTCTCGAAGTCGAAACGCCGACGCTGTTCAAATCCACGCCCGAAGGCGCGCGCGAATTTCTCGTGCCGAACCGTCGCGAGCCGGGGACTTTTTACGCGCTGCCGCAATCGCCGCAGCAGTTCAAACAGATTTTGATGGTCGCTGGTGTGGAGAAATATTTCCAGCTCGCGCGCTGCTATCGTGACGAAGATTTGCGCGCCGACCGCCAGCCGGAATTCACGCAGGTGGACATCGAGATGAGCTTCATTGACCGCGAAGATATTTACAATTTAATTGAAGGTTTGCTCAAGCGTGTTTGGAAGACGGCGCTGAACATTGACGTGCCGACGCCGTTCAAACGGATTTCATTTGAAGAAGCACTGAACCGCTACGGCATTGACAAACCGGACACTCGCTTCGGCATGGAACTCGTGGACTTCACGGAAGAATTCAAGGCGAGCACGTTCAAAGTTTTTTCCGGCGCGATTGCGAACGGCGGAGTTGTAAAAGCGCTCAACGCAAAAGGCATGGCTGGCGCGACGCAAGGCCAGATCGAAACGATGACCGAATACGCCAAAAGTTTTGGCGCAAAAGGTCTGGCGTTCATCAAAGTCGAAAACGGTGAATGGAAATCGCCCATCGTAAAATTTTTTAACGACATAGAGAAAGCTGCGCTCACCGCGAAATTAAAAATTGAAGAAGGCGATTTGATTTTGTTCGCCGCCGATCAATGGCTGACCGCGTGCGAAATTCTCGGCAAAATCCGTCTGTATTGCGCCGAAGTTTTGAAAGGGCAGGGGAAGCTCGTGATTGATCCGCATCAATTCAATTTTCTCTGGGTCATCGAATTTCCGCTCCTCGGTTTTGACCGCGAGCAGAACCGCTGGTATTCCAGCCATCATCCGTTCACCGCGCCGGTCACGGAAGACATCCCGTTGCTCAAGACGGATCCGAAAAAAGTTCGCGGTCAGCATTACGACATCGTGGTGAACGGCGTGGAACTTGGTGGTGGCTCGATCCGAATTCATCAGCCCGACGTTCAGAAAACCATTTTCGAGGAACTGCTCGCGATTCCGCCGGACATGGTCAAGGCGCGGTTTGGTTATATGCTCGAAGCGTTTCGTTACGGCGCGCCGCCGCACGGCGGCATCGCGCTTGGTTTTGACCGGCTGATTGCGATTCTCTGCGGCACGCCGAGCATCCGCGACGTGATTGCGTTTCCGAAAACCGCGAAGGGCACGGACTTGATGACCGACTCGCCCAGCACCGTCGAGCCGAAGCAACTGCGCGACTTGCACATCGAATTGAAAGTGGCGAAGAAGGAGTGAGATTGTGACTTTGCAGCATCCCTGCCGGCAAAAATTCAAACCGTGTCACGGCAAATTACTGTTTCCCTTTGACTAAACTTTCAACGACAGCGGGGTCTGCCAGCGTTGAAACATCGCCGATCTGGTCGGTCTGGTTCTCGGCGATTTTGCGCAGGATGCGGCGCATGATTTTTCCTGAACGCGTCTTTGGCAGGCCGGGCGCGAATTGGATTTTATCCGGCACGGCGATCGCGCCGATTTCTTTGCGGACGTGATTCGCCAATTCTTTTTTCAATTCTTCGCTGTCGGCGATTCCATCTTTCAAAGTCACAAAAGCATAAAGTGCTTGTCCTTTGATGTCGTGCGGCATAGGGGCGACGGCGGCTTCGGCGACTTTCGCGTGGCTCACGAGGGCGCTCTCAACTTCCGCCGTGCCGATGCGATGGCCGGAAACATTTACGACATCGTCCACGCGGCCAAGCAGCCAGTAATCGCCGTCGGCATCCACGCGGCAACCGTCGCCGGTGAAATACATATTCTTGAAAGTCGTGAAATAAGTATTTACGAAACGCTCGTGGTCGCCCCAAGTCGTGCGCATGATTCCCGGCCACGGTTGCGTGATGCACAATTTTCCGCCTTCGTTTGGTTTGCATTCGCTGCCATCGTCGCGGAGAACAACGGGTTCAATTCCAAAAAATGGCCGGCCCGCGCTGCCGGGTTTCAGCGTGTTCACGCCGGGCAAAGGAGTAATCAAATGTCCGCCGGTCTCGGTCTGCCACCAAGTGTCGGAGATCGGGCAACGGCCTTTGCCGATGACGTTGTAATACCACATCCACGCTTCGGGATTGATCGGTTCGCCGACCGTGCCGAGGACGCGCAACGAACTTAAATCATGTTTGTTCGGCCATTCATCGCCGAGCCGGATGAGCGCGCGAATCGCCGTCGGCGCGGTGTAAAAACTGGTGACGCGAAATTTTTCGACAATTTTCCAAAAACGTCCGGCGTCGGGAAAAGTTGGAATTCCCTCGAACATCAATGTTGTCGCGCCGTTGCAAAGCGGCCCATATACAACGTAACTATGACCCGTGACCCAGCCGACATCGGCGGTGCAGAAATAAATATCATCGTCGTGAATATCGAAAACGTATTTATGCGTCAGCGCGCTCCAAAGCAGGTAACCCGCCGTGCTATGGACGACGCCTTTGGGTTTGCCGGTTGAACCGCTTGTGTAAAGGATGAACAGAAAATCTTCCGCGTTCATTTTTTCCGGCGCGCAATCGGCGGAAGCTTTCGCCATCAAATCGTCAAACCACACATCGCGTCCATTTACGAAATTGCATGGCTCGTCGTTACGTTTGACGACGATAACCTTTTCGATGCTCGAAGTTTTTTGCAGCGCGGTGTCGGCGATTTGTTTGAGCGGAATGCTTTTTCCGCCGCGCAATGAAACGTTCGCCGTGATCAAAATTTTGCACGTCGAATCATTGATGCGGTCGGAGAGCGAATCCGCGCTGAACCCGCCGAACACGACCGAATGAATCGCGCCAATCCGCGCACAACCGAGCATGGCGACGGCGGCTTCAGGAATCATCGGCATATAAATCGCCACGCGGTCGCCCTTTTTGACGCCGAGCGATTTCAATGCGTTCGCAAATTTGCAAACATCCGCGTGCAATTCGCCGTAAGTAATTTTTTTGACTTCATCTTCGCCGTCGCCTTGCCAGATGATGGCCACCTTTTCGCGCGTCTTGGTCTTGAGATGCCGGTCGAGGCAGTTGACCGTGACGTTGAGCTGGCCGTCCTCGAAAAACGTGTGCTGGATTTTTCGTGCGTCCGTGTCCCAGATATATTTTCCGGCGACGGTTGGTTTTTTGAACCAGTCCAAAGTATTCGCCTGTTCGAGCCAGATTTTTTCCGGCTCGCGAATCGAGCGCTGATACAATTCGTCAAATTGCTTTTTGTTGAGCAGCGCGCGTTTCAAAACTTCCGGCGACGGTGGGAACGTGCGGCCTTCCTGTTGCAGCGATTCGGTGGAAATGGTTTTGTCGGTCATGGCGTTTGGATTGCGCGACATTTCCGCAGAATTTTTTGCCGCTGTCAATTACGCCGCCACCACTTCCACGCGCGGAGAAAAACCGAGTTTATGGAGAAGTTCCTCGCAATCGTCCCACGCAAGACCGAAAGCGCGCACATCGGCGACACCGAGGCGGGCGATGACAGGCGAAAGCGTCTTGGCATCGCGTTCGGCAAGCTCGCCGTCCATCAACGCGCGCTCCGACCAATCCACCAACTGCGCGAGCGTCATCTCGTGATGGAGATACGCGGCGATTTTGTCGGCGACGGTTTGTTTCGTGATCGTCATGGGTGCATCCTACGCTTTCTTGTGGCCTTTATCCACAGGGAATTTTTCATGCGTCTCCGCCAGCCTGCCTTGGTCGTCGTAAATTTCCTGCCAGAAACGCAACGTGGTTTCATCCGCATCCACTTCCTTCAAATAACGCGCCTGCCAGCCCAGACGACCGGCCACGTCCAGCCGGTAACGCCGTCCGCCGCCGGGCAATTCTTCCCAACGGCCAAACTTCTTTTCATTTTGACTGCGGGTGCTCATTTTCCAGTCTGGATTGCGCGACATTTCCGCAGAACCTTTTGCCGCTGTCAATCACCGCAAAGACTTTGACACGAATTCCACGAATTTCCACTGATTCAAATACGCTGAAGGCGTAACGGAAATTAGCCTTGGGTTGTGCTTGCCGCGTCGTAGCCCAGCGAAGCGAAGACGGGAGCAAAACTACCCTAGGAAAACGTCCCACAAAATAATTCTCCCTCTCCTCGCCGAACGAGGAGAGGGAGGATTAAAAAGAGCCGCCCGGTTTTGCCTGATTGGTTCGGCAGCCTGCCTGTTCGGCGGCATGGAAGGGCGCACTTCCGCCGACCTCGACATCTGGAAACCGGCCAGTGATTACGACCGACTGGAATTGAAAACCGCCGCCGAAAAAATCGGCCTGCTCTTCGACCCGAAGCAGACGCTTGATCCAAAACGCCCCTACTTGCAACTCGTCGAACCGGGACTCACGCAGCTTGGCGAGTTTGAACCTGTCCTGATTGACCGCATCGGACGGTTGCAGCTTTTTCGCCCGCCGGTGGAAAATTTGATTGCCGCCAAGCTCATCCGTGCCGAGCCGAAGGATTTGGGCGACATCCGGTTTCTCGTGAGCCGTCACCGCCCGGATATTTGCAGCGCGTGCGGAAAATCATCGCCGGATTCAATCCACAAGCCCGCGAACGCGCCAAGGAAAACCTTGTCTATCTCGAAGTCCTGAAAACCTGAACATGAATGCACGCGAAGAAGAATTGACCGTCCGCGCCCTGCTGTCCGACCCGCCGCAAGTGGACGTTTATCTCCGGCAGAAACGCTGGGCGGAACTGGCCGCGCTCGTCCGTTTCGCGCAGCGCGACGTGCCCGTCCAGCTCGCGCAAACCGACCCGGCGCTTTACCGCCAGTTGCGCGAGCAGATCACGCGCTTCTTTCTGCGCGGCGGCGATGTGCTCTCACTAAAAAAACTAGAAGCGCTTGCGGGTAATTGAAATTCAAGAAATCGCCTCGCGCATGGCGGCGAAGAAATCCTTGCCCGTCGCGTCGGAAACTGGTTGCTTGGATTTTTCGTCCGAATGTTCGACAAGTTCCTCCGGCAATTCTTTCAGGAACGGCGACGGCTGACACGGTAGCAACTGGCCGTATTTCTTCCGCCCGCCGCAATGCGAAATCGTCAGCGTCAGCATCGCGCGCGTGACGGCGACGTAAAATAATCTGCGTTCTTCGTCCAGCGTGCCTTCGAGTTTCGAGCGCGAGTGCGGGAGCAAGCCATCTTCCAGCCCGACGATATAGACGTGCGGAAATTCCAGTCCCTTGCAACTGTGCATGGTGATGAGCGTCACGGCATCGCCTTTGTCTTCGTCGTCTTCGTCCTCCGAATCGAGCGTGATGTTTTCGAGAAATTTTTCCAGCCGCTCGGACAACGGCGCGTTTGGCGGCGAATTGCCATCCAGCGTGACAATCAATTCTTTCAAATTGCGGACGCGGTCATCGCCATTTTCCTTATCTTTTTCTGAACGACGTAGTTCATTGAAGTAGCCAATCTCGTCGAGAAATTTGTCGGCCCAAAATTGTAAATTGTTGCTACCATTTTGAAGTTCCGCCCGCGTCCGCTCCACAAATTCCACGAACGCCTCGATGCTCTTGCGCGTGTTCGCCTGAAACGTCGTCGTGACCAGCGGATTTTTCATCGCGCTGAAGACGGACGACTTGCGCTCGTGGCTCGCGCCGAGCAGGCGTTCCATCGTCACGTCGCTCAAGCCGCGCGCGGGGACGTTCGCGATGCGCAGCAGGCTGATGTCGTCGTGTGGATTGATGAACATTTTCAGGTAGGCGAGAAAATCCTTCACCTCGCGCCGGTCGAAAAAACTTTGCCCGCCGATCAAATGATACCGCACGCCCGCCTTGCGCAATTCCGTTTCGAGCGGACGAGATTGCTGATTCGTGCGGAACAAAATCGCGCAATCCTGCCACGGCGCGCGGCGCGTAAGCCGGAGAAATTCAATCTGCACGACGATTTCGCGCGCCTCGGCCTCGTCGTTGTCGTAAGTCTGCAACTGGATTTTCGCGCCCGTGCCGCGTTGCGACCAAAGCTGTTTCACGCGGCGGCGCACGTTGTTTTTGATGATGGCGTTCGCGGCGTTGAGGATTGTCGTCGTGCTGCGATAATTTTGCTCCAGCTTGATGACTTTGATCTCGGGAAAATGTTTTTCCATGTCGAGCAGGTTGGCGACCTCCGCGCCGCGCCAGCCGTAAATGCTCTGGTCGTCATCGCCGACGACGCACAGATTCCGATGCTCCACCGTCAGCGCGTGGACGAGTTGAAACTGCGCGGCGTTCGTGTCCTGATATTCATCCACCATGACATAACGATATTTCGCACGGCAGGCTTCGAGCGCGTCGGGATGTTCACGGAACAGGCGCAACGTGAGCAAAATCAGATCGTCGAAATCTACGGCGTTGCAGGCGTGCAGCGCGGATTCGTAACGTTTGGCGATGTGTTCGGCCAACGCGCGAATATTTTCATCGCCGAATAGTGGCACAGGCATCTTGCCTGTGAGTTTCGTTTTTTCAGAAGAACCGGGCAGGCTGGAAGCCTGCCCCACTAGATTTTTGAACTTGCTCAACATCGCCAGCACCGCGCCGGGATCGGTCTTTTCGCCTTTCGCGGAAATGTTCGCCAGGATTTTTTTGACCGCGCTCAACTGCTCCGATTCGTCGTAGATGACGAAATTCTTTTTGTAGCCGAGCTTTTCGATGTGCTGGCGGAGAATTCGAACGCACAAAGAATGGAATGTGCAAATGGTTGGTCGAGAGTCGAGGGTCGAGGGTCGAGCGCCGTTGCTCTCGTCTCTCGACTTTCGACTTTCGACTGATCGCGGCAACAATTTGCTCACGCGTTCCCGCATCTCGCGCGCGGCCTTGTTCGTGAACGTGACGCCGAGAATGTTGCCGGGCGCAATCCCGCGCGCGACCATGTGCGCGATGCGGAATGTGATGACGCGCGTCTTGCCCGTGCCCGCGCCCGCGAGGATGAGCACCGGGCCGTTGATGGTCTCGGCGGCCAGGCGTTGCTGCGGATTGAGCGTGTTCAGGTTCACCATCGGGCGCGGAGTTTAATTTGCGCCGAAGCGAACGCAAGCGCGCAGGGAAATTTTAATCTTTTTGTTTGCAGCCACGGCTGCGGTCGGTTCAACATTCCCCATGCTTAGTTTGAATGGGACGCGAACAAGGCCGGAGCCAATCTGGCCAAGCACGCCGTCAGCTTTCAGGAAGCGACCACGGTTTTTGGCGATCCCGTTTCCGTGACCATTCCCGACCCGGAACACTCACAAGCCGAGAACCGCTTCATCATTTGGGCAAGTCTCATCAGGGCAGAATTCTGGTTGTCGTCCACACCGAACGCGGCGATAATATCCGCATCATCAGCGCGCGGCCAGCCAGCCGCCGCGAAAGAAAAGATTATGAAAAAGCCATCAGCTAAATCAGCCGGCAACGAAATGCAGCCGGAATATGATTTTTCAACCGGCGTGCGCGGCAAGCATTTCCGGCGCTACCATCGCGGCACGAACGTGGTGGTCTTGGAGCCGGACGTTGCCAAGTTTTTTTCCAACGCCCAAACCGTTAATGATTCGTTGCGCGCACTGGCGGGCATCATCCGCCGCCAAAAAGTTGTGGCAAAATAATTGCCGCCAGACGAATCGTTTTTGCCGTCTCCCCGACGAACGCTTGCAACTTCCCGACGAACACTGTCACTCGCAAAACTGGCAATGGCGGTTTCCCGGTGAATGTTGTCACTCGCCCGGCAGACATTGCAAGTCGTGCTACGACCGTTGTCAGTCTCCCGACGACTGTTGAATGTTCCGTTTTAGCCACTGTCACCTTCCCGGCGAACGCTGGCGATCGCCCGATGGACGCAGCAACTCTCCCGGCGGACATTGACTGCCCCGTTTTGACCACTGAAAACCTCCCGGACGGCCTAAAAATCAAAAAAACGCGTCTTTTTTCACTTTTTTTGAAAGATTCGGGTTTTTGCTGCGTATTCATATGTAAGGGAAAACAGATTTTTCCCTCAATCAACACAAGCGCAACCACAGAAAATCTATGAACATAAAACAGCAAGCTCACACGAAGATGTTCGTCGCCGTTTTGGGCGTTCTGGACAGCTTCAAAACCATCTGGCAGGCCGTCGTCGCCTTTGCCAGCGCGCACGATGCACTCGCCGCCGCCATTGCCGCGATTCGCGCCGAGGAACTCAAACAATCCGGCACGACCACCGGCATCACCGAAAACAAACGCCTCGCACGTCAGGCCATGTGCAATGCCGCCGCCGTTGTCGGTGGCGCGGTGGCTGCATGGGCGGAAACGCAGGGCAAGAATGACATCTTTGACGCGGTGGATTTCAGCGCGCCCGATTTGTTGCACCAGACCGAGGCCGACTGCCTGACGAACTGCACCGCCATTTACAACGCGGGCAATGCGAACATCGCCGCGCTTACCACAGCCGGAACGCTCGCCGCCGCCGACCTCACCGACCTCAACACAAAAATCGGCGCGTTCAACACCCTGCTCACGTCACCGCGCCAAGCCAAGGCCGGAACAAAGGCCGCGACGGATTTATTGCCGGACAAGATTGATGCAGGCGACCGCATCTGCGAACGCCAGCTTGACCGTCTGATGGAACGCTATCAGACCAGCAACGCGGACTTTTACGGCGCATATCAAGTCGCCCGCCTCATCGTGGACGCTGGCGGCGGTTCGGGAACTCCGCCAACACCACCACCCGCGACACCGCATCCGTAAGCCGTGAGCCACGGCGGGCAATGGTGGCAAACCGCAAGGTTCAAAGCGGTCTTTCCCGCGCGGCGGGAGAGGCCGTTTTTTATGCGCTGAAGGCGCTACGGAAATTAGCCTGGGGTTGTGAGGAACGAACTACCCTAGGAAATCGTCCCACAAAATAATTCCACCCTGAAGGGGTGGCGGAAATTTTATCTCGCAGCCGCAAGGTTCGGACGCAAATTCTTTAACGCTGAACTTTTGCAAGGTCAGCTTTGTGAACAGCACTCCAAATTGCAACAAGCTTCCAAAACTTTTCGTCCGTGAAATTGCGCCCTTGAGGAAATATTTTAATCAAATCACGCACGCTGAAGAGCAAGTAGGACGTTGCATATCGTGCTGCGAGACCGAAATGTAATTCTATTTCTGGGCTGGTCGCAGATAAACTCAAAAGAGTTGATACAGCAACCGGCTGTGCGTGGGCGTATTGCGAAAGGCTCTTGTAAAGCACCCGAAATTGATCGGGATGAATTCCGGCTGCCTCCGCAATTTCAGCCTTCTTCATTAAGACAGCATCACTCGGAGGCCGCTTTTGTTCAAACTCCTGCATCAGTCTATCCGGCAGGCATGAATAGTTAGGATGCTTTGTAATACTTGGTCGTAGTTCACTACGCTTTTTACGGAAAGTCTCCAGCCCCTTTGCTTTTGAGCCAATCCGACTCAAAGACCAAATTCGTTCGTTGACCTCATGCCAGTCCCACCACAGTAAACGAAATTCTCTTTCGGCTATGCTTATCGGTTGGATGGCGAGATAGAATAATGTCAGATACGTCTCAACAACTCCGCGAGTGAGGATGCACAGAGAAGGCAAGTCGGTGACTGTGAAAGTCGCGGGCAATCCTGGAATCCCCGTGCGCTGCAATGGGTGAATGAGCAAACTAATCGAAAGACCTGTCACAACGTTTTGCGTAACAAGGTGGCTCGCTATCTCTCCGACGCGGTCTGTTGGCAGTTTTTCCAGTGCCTGCGATACATGAATCGCAGTCACCAAAACTGTGTCAAAATTCGCTCTTGTGTCCTGATCGATCATTCCTTGTCAATGACTGGATTTGAGTTCCAAAAAACAATTTGCTCCAATTTATTTATCCGTTCCTGACTTAACTTGCCACGCCGACATCGTTTGCGCTGCTCATGGACCCAAGTTGCAAGCTCTGGATTTTCCGACCAGCGTGCTGGCACTTTGCAATTTCCATGTTCTGATTTGTATCGCTTTAGCAACTCGAACATTTCTTCCCAAACGCTCTCCGAACGATCCCAAACAAAACCCTTTTTCTCCAATCGTTGAACGCGGTCATTATCCAGTTGCCCCCTGTTTTTGAGTCCTCTTTGAGTATGCACCCAAGAGGCCAACCGTGAATTTTTCTTCAACCCTTGCGGAACATTACAGTTCCCATGAATCTGCTTATAATTTAGGAGTGCTGCAAACATCTCCTCCCAAGCAGCATCAAACGGACTCCAAACTACCTCCAATTCCTTCAGTCGTCGAAGCTGCTCCTTGTCCAGAGAACCGAACTTCCAATTCTTTCTTTGATGGTGAAGCCAGCTCGCAAGCCCTTGGTCACCATTTCGACTTCGACGGACATTACAGTGTCCGTGCTCCTGTTTATAGGCGGCCAACCGCGCGAAGTTATCTTCCCATGCCGCGTCAAATGGCGTCCAAACAAAACCGATTTCTTCGAGCCTTCGCACGCGTTCCACACTTAACTTACCAATCCGATTTCTCTGCCGTTGATTGGTTATCCAAAGTCCCAAACGAGGGTTTTCGGAGCAACGGGAAGGAACATTGCAGTGACCGTATCGCATCTTGAAAGATTGAAGTTCACCGAAGCGTTCTTCCCAATTGTCGGCCAAGATTTCAATACATTTTGTTGTGATGACCTTCCGAAGATCGTTCAAAGTCAACTGAGTCCCCAGAACTTCTACACGTTCGCGGAAACGTGAGTCATCAAAACCCTTCATGCACCCACGCTCCATGCGCATATCGCGGATGATTTCAGACAATACTTCATCTTGTTCTTGCAGCGATTGCAGCACTTCCCAAACTTCGCTGAAATCGGAACGCAGCACGGCTTGTTCGACGGATTCATTCGTGGCCTGTTCGAGATAAAGCGGCACGAGAATATAGCCGGTGGTTTTCTTGTTCGCCGGATCAAGTCGCATTGCGCGCCCGGTAGCTTGCACGATGTCCACGCGGCTGCGACGCGGAGCGAGAAACGCCACCATGTCCACGGCAGGCACGTCAACACCTTCGGTCAAACAGCGTGCGTTGGAAATGATACCGCGCTTACAATTCCGAAAGTCCCGCATTTCACGCTCACGCGCTGCGGTCGGCATTTTGCCGTTGACGTGAAGTGTTTTGAAATCCGGCAAGTGAATGGCAACGCCCCCATTTCCGCAACTGGTGAATGACGCGGCGGAAGCAACCGTGCTGTGAAACGTGAAAATCTTGTTCACACCATATTTTGTAACGGCTTCTTTGAGCGCAATCTGGTTGGCAACTTGCCGCGCGCGAATCGCGTCGCCATTAACCAGCACTTCACCATGACTCAATAATTCATTTGTAACTTGCTGCGAGGTGATGACGGAGATGACTACCTTGTAACGACAGATGATGCCTCGTTTTGCAGCTTTGCTAAACGGAAGGCGATAAATTTGCTGCCCGTAAGTCACGGCGTTGTCCATTGAGAAGACGAGTTGCGCGTCGCCGTCTTTATTTTTGTTGAGCGGATTGTAATGTCTCGGCGTGGCGGTGAGGAACAGACGTTTTCGGATGGGAAGATTTTTGTCGTCGAGGGCAAAGGCGAAGTTGCGGCCCTCGCGTCCGGCG
>DASXED010000142.1:0-2706 GCA_036490295.1 Verrucomicrobiia bacterium
AACGTTTTTCCGGCGGCGAAATGTCCGCGATGTAGGCGGACGCGACGGACAGATTTGCGCCGCAAATGCCGGCGAAGATTCGTGAAATTAAAATCCAAAGCAATCCGGTTGTTCCGCTCATGCTGCAAGCAAACGCGAAAAGCGCATACGAACCTGCCGCGCCGAGATTGCTGATGAGCATGACCGGGCGACGGCCGATGCGGTCGGATAATTTTCCCCACGCGGGCGCGAAGAGAAATTGCATGAGCGAAAACGACGCGATGATGCCGCCGATGACCAGACCTTTCTGGCTGAACGTGGCGCTGAAATTATCCTCGGCAAAACCGGGCAGCAGCGGCAGCACGATGCCGAAGCCGATGAGGTCAATGAAGACCGACAGGAAAATGACGAGCAATGATGGTTTGCGATTCATGGATTCGTTGCGGCTGATGGGCTTAAACTTGAAGTCGCAACTTGCGACTTCAAATGTCCCAACTCTTCTTACGTTTCATGTTTGCGACGAGCGTAAGTTAAATTGTTGGAGACAAAATTGACAGAATTTTCAGAATGAAAATTCCAAGTGGCGAATAACTTTGGGAACAAGAAAAACAACTTTGTCTTGAAGCAAAAATTTCCACGGAGTTTCATTACGCCATGATTGATTCAGTTTCAGATGTTTCCGGCGCGGCGGATTTGAAAAAAGCGCGTCGCCAAAAATCCACGGCTCGCGGGGACGCCCGCCCCACCGTGGATCGTTTGCCACCACATTCGCCGGAGGCGGAAATGGGCGTGCTGGGTTGCGCGCTGCTTTCGCCGAACGAATGCGTGGGCGAGTGCATTGAAAAATTGAAAGATGATGGCCATGAAGTTTTTTATGATCTGCGGCATCAGACAATTTACGAAATGCTGGCGGCAATGTTCAATTCGCGCGAGCCGATTGACGTCATCACGGTTCAGCAAAAATTAAAAGACAAGCAATTGCTCGAACAGGTCGGTGGCATTGCTTATTTGTCGCAACTTCAAGACGCAGTGCCGAGCGCGGCGAATCTTTCTTATTATCTTGAAATTGTCCGCGAAAAATTTCTGTTGCGGAAAATGATTTCGACCTGCACGGGAGTTGTCGGACGCGTTTATGATTATGAAGGCGAGGTGGACGCGCTGATGGATGAAGTTGAGCGCGATGTTTTGCGGATTTCCGAATCGCGCGCGCAAAGCAGCGTGATGACGACGAAGGAATTGGTCGGCAAAGCCATCGGGACGATTGAAAATTATTTCAGCCGCAAGGGCGTGTTGAACGGCTTGGGCACGGGCTTTCCGGATTTGGACCGGATGACGGACGGTTTGCACGGCAGCGAAATGATCGTGATCGCGGCGCGGCCTTCGATGGGAAAAACGTCGCTGGCGATGAACATAGTTGAGAGCGTCGTGCTGGAGCAAAAGCTTCCGGCGGCGGTTTTCAGTCTGGAAATGAGCGCGGAATCGCTGGTGTTGCGAATGATGTGCTCGATTGCGCGCGTGAATTTGCGAAGCATCCGCGAAGGATTTATGAGCGAGGCGGATTTTCCGAAATTGACGAGCGCGGCGGGACGGCTGGCGAACGCGCCGTTGTTCATTGACGATTCGGCGGGGCTTTCGATTTTGCAATTGCGGGCGCGGGCGCGGCGGTTGCATCAACAGCATGGCGTGAAACTTTTTGTGGTTGATTATTTGCAGTTGTTGCATTCTACTGCGCGACGCTCGCAGGAAAACCGGCAGCAGGAGATCGCGGATATTTCCAGCGGCATCAAGGCGCTGGCGAAGGAATTGAAAGTGCCGGTGCTGGTGTTGAGCCAGTTGAACCGCGAGCTGGAGAAAGACAAAAGCCGCAAGCCGCGCTTGAGCGATCTGCGCGAGTCGGGCGCGATTGAACAGGATGCGGACGTGGTGGGTCTGTTATACAAACCAAGTTCAGGCGACGATGAAGATGGAATGGCGGGCGAGGAGCCGGATGGTTTGCCGGTGAATCTGTTGATCGCCAAACAGCGCAACGGCCCGACGGGTGATGTCAATTTAACGTTCTTAAAATCTTACACGCGATTTGAAAGCGCAGCCAAAGTCAGTGATGAAGATGTGCCGAACCAATAGCCGATGAAATTCATTTTTCGCCTTTTGGGAATCTGGCTGTTGCTGGGCTGCGCCATCGCGCGGGCGCAGACGGCGGGTCCAAAAATTGAAAAGGTGGACATCAAGTTCGTCGGTCCGGCGGCGGTCAGCGAGCAATTCATCCGGGCCAATCTGCGCGTCAAGGCCGGCGACATTTATCTTCCCAACTCCACGCAGGATGACGTTCATTCGCTTTATGGCACCGGACAATTTTATAATATCCGCGTGACGGTGGATCCGGCGGATGACGGCGGCGTGAATCTGACGTTCATCGTGCAGGCGCGTCCGCGCATTTCGGAAATCAAACTGGAGGGCAATAAAAAACTTTCAGATTCCAAGCTGAAGAAAAAAATCACGGTGAAAGTCGGCGAGCCGCTGGACGAACAAAAATTGTTCACGGACGTGCAGGAGATGAAAAAGCTTTATGAAAAATACGGCCATCCCGACACGCAGATAAGATATGTCCAGAACATTGACGAAAATGCCGGGCGCGCCTCGGTGACGTTCGAGATCGTCGAGACGCCGAAGGTGAAGATTGAGAAGATTGAATTCATCGGCGCGGCGGCGTTTTCGCAAAAGCAACTG
>DASXED010000175.1:0-19107 GCA_036490295.1 Verrucomicrobiia bacterium
CTCGCCCGCGTCCTCAAAAAGACCGGCAGCTTTTATTACCACTGCGACTGGCACGCCAGCCACTACGTCAAAGTCATGCTCGACCAGATTTTCGGCGAAAATAATTTCCAAAACGAAATCGTCTGGAAGAGAACGAGCGCGCACAACGATCCGAACAAATACGGAAACATTCACGACACAATCTTTTTTTATACCGGCTCAAATAAAGGCTACACATGGAATCCTCAATACACAGCTTACACAAAAGAATATATTGATGCTGAATGGTCAGAGCTTCCATCAGGACGTTTCTTCAAAGGCGAGAATATGCTCGACCCTCAAAACAAAATGGAGGAGTTCGATTTTCATGGAACAACTGCACGTTGGCGAACAAACCGCGAAGGCATGAAAGCATTGTGGGATGCTCCTCAAACTGAAGTTCCAAATAGTCACGGACGAATTCTGTTGCGTGAAGATGGATTTCCGAGAAAGCGTTGCCGCATTGTATTTCTGGATGATTTGCCCGGCGTAGCTCTTCAAAGTTGGTGGGGAGATATTTCGCCGCTGGCCGGTGGTTCAACTGAACGGCTTGGTTATCCAACTCAAAAACCATTGGCGCTACTTGAACGCATGATTAAATCGAGCAGCAAAGAAAATGATATTGTCCTCGATGCGTTTTGCGGTTGCGGCACGGCGCTCGTCGCCGCGCAGAATTTGAAACGCCAGTGGATCGGCATTGATATTTCACCGACCGCCTGCCGCGTCATGGCCAAACGCCTGCGTGACGTTTGCGGCCTACCAGAAAGCGAACCGCTCTGGCGTGCTGGACGTGGCTTCGTCGTCCGCGATTTGCCGTGGAGTGAGGAAAAGTTGCGCGCCATTCCGCCGTTTGAATTTGAGAACTGGGCCGTCATCGCCCTTGGCGGCATTCCGAACAAAGTTCAAGTCGGCGACATGGGCGTGGATGGCCGCATCTATCCCGTAAGTTCCGCCGCCACGCCGCGCAAAAAACAAGAAGGCGAACTTGCATTGAAAGAACGCTGGTATCCGATTCAAGTGAAACAAAAAGACAAGGTCGGCCGTCCCGACATAGATTCCTTTGAAGCGATGATGATGCGCGAGGATTGCGACATCGGCTTCATCGTCTCGTTTGATTACAGCAGCGACGCGATGACGGAGATCGGCAATTTCTTCAAACGCACCGGCAAAATCATCCGAGCCTTCACCGTCCGCGATATTTTAGATGAGGAGATTGGAAGGAAGCTGGCATGAAGAAGTGGAAAATAGGAAATTCAAAGTGTGAAGGATGTAACTAACAGAGTTTTCCCTCTCTGCCGTTTATGCAGGGAACGTGAGGCGTCCTGCAAAGCTCACATAGTCCCGCGCCAGTTTTACCATCGAATGCGCAGTGGTGCGCCAAATTTGGCGCTTATTGATCCACAAAACCCTCACCGGAAACTGGCGAGTCAGAGTGGTATCCATGAACAGGGCCTGTTGTGTGCCGAATGCGATAGCCAAATTGGAATTCTTGATAAATATGCTTACGCCGTATTGCCAGAAAATCCTGAGGAATCCAAAATCTATCCCCTTCCTCGTTTAAAGAAAGCATACATTTACAATATGGGAAACATTGATACGCAAAAGTTTTTGCAATTCATCGTGTCTTTGCTTTGGCGAGCAGGGATTTCAAAAAACCAGTTTTTTGAGTGGGTTAAACTTGGACCATACGAGAAACGTCTGCGCGAATATTTGCTATCAGATATTTCTATTCCAAAGCCTGAAATTGGCGTAATTGTTTTTCTTTTTAAGCCACCAGAGTTTGAAAGAATTATGTTTCATCCAAACAAATGTAAAATTCTAGGGCTAAACTTTTTGATTTTTTACTTATATCCTTGGAAGCTGGTTATCAAATTAGACAGGCGCCCATTTGAGTATCCATTCAAGGATATACAATTAGTTGTTGGCCGTGACGGAATTGCTATTGTTCAAAATCATTTTACCAAAGGGGAAGCAAAATATCTGGCGGAGTTGCGTTTAAAGTTATTAAAAGGGGGAAGTCTGCAATATTAATCCATTGCAGCGCCGTAGGCGCGGCATCATTGTAGAACCACAATCCAAAAAAACTAAATCCCTCACCTGCCTTCGGCATCCAATGACTCGCTCGCACCCGCTCGCCCGGCTCTGCGAGCCTTCGCCTTTGGCAAATTCCTTTCGCCGCTTCCCAAGCGACTCAAGTCCCATCCGATGGGCGAGGAACAAAGCCCCGTCGGGGCGGCATATCCGGCAGGAAAATTTTCAACGCAAAGGCGCAAAGGCGCGAAGCCGCAAGGATTTTTTTGCTTTGCGCTCATTGCGTCTTGGCGTCTTTGCGTTAATTCTGATGGTTTCGCTCCCACGGAGCCTGGGATTTTTCAATTTCGATTTTCTACAAATATGCCAGCCCTACGGACTTTGCCGCCTTCGTCCCAAAGGGACAACCGGAAATTAGCCAGACACATCGTGTCTGGTGCATCGCAAAATAAAATTATGTCCTGAAGGGACGTCGGAAAACATCCGGCCAATTCCATCGTGCCTTCCGGCACGAAAAGTCACCATTCATCGCTACCAGCCACTTCGTAGCTGGCTAATTTCCATCGTCGCCCTGCGACAAAGAAGGATCGTTTGCTGTTTTCCGTGGAAATTCACACGCTTTCAGTGATTTCAGGCTAAAATCAGCAATTTCAATTCGGAACGGTTTCGTTCAAAGCAGGAACGCATGAGTTCCGATTAAGAACATTCAAGTTCTTGGCAGGAACACGCACGTTCCCTGCGGTAACTTTCATGTTCCTAGCGGGAACATTCACGTTCCCGCCGGGAGCGCATTTGTTCGCGGCAGGAGGGAACAAATTACCGTTCGGAATTCTCACATTCTCCGTAATCCCGCGCGCAGGTTTATGGCGGCGGCTTGCGTTCGGGATCAACCTAACTTCGCCGCCTGAAAGGACAGGAACATTATGCCTAGCAACCCGCAAACCATAGCCGCAGACACAAACACCGTCATCAATGCCTGGACGACGCTCGCGCCCGCCGCGAGTTTCGGCGGCATGACGCTGGCGCAATACAAGACGAAGGTGCAGCCGTCGTTCGACGCGCGCACGGCGATTGACGGCCTCAACGCGCAAATGACCGCCGCGATGGACACGCGCGACGACGCGGACGGCGTCACGTCGGACACAAATCAAATGGTGATCAAGGGCGTCGTGGGCGATCCTAATTACGGCGACGACAGCAACCTGTATGAAGCAATGGGTTACGTCCGCAAGAGTGAGCGGGCGAGTGGCTTGACGAAGAAGTCGAACGCAGCGCAATCGGCGGCGAAAAAATAATTCATTTGTCCATTCGTCATTCAAAACGCAAAGGCGCGAAGAGAAAATCTTCGCGCCTTTTATTTTTTTGAAAATCATTCCACTTCCAGCGCGACGACGGATTTCGACGGCAGCGTGACGGTGAATCCATCTGCGGTGGTTTTGAACGCGGAAAAATCCGCAGGCTTGATCGCGTCGGGATTTTCAAAGGTGTTGTGCGCGTTCATTTCCGGCGCGGTCAAAACCTGGCCGGAAATCTTTTGCGCCGTCGCGCCCTGCAAATTCACGGCGACTTCTGCGGGCTGGTTCGGATTCAAATTGCACAGCGTGACGTGAATTTTCCCCGATTTGTCCTTTGACGCGGACGCGCTGACCGCCGGGATTTTCTGCGAGTTGAATTCGTAATCCGCGCTTTGCAGTTCGCTCGGCAGCAGCGTGGCGTCATGGTGCGGCACGAACATTTCAAAGACGTAATAGCTCGGCGTCACGGTCATTTTCGCGCCATCGGTCAAAACCATCGCCTGCAAGACGTTCGCGAGCTGGGCGATGGCGGCCATTTTCACGCGGTCGCAATGCTCGTTGAAAATGTTGAGTGTGATTCCGGCCACGAGCGCGTCGCGCAATGTGTTTTGCTGGAAAAGAAATCCGGGGTTCGTTCCCGGCTCGACGTCATACCACGCGCCCCATTCGTCCACGATGAGGCCGATTTTTTTCTGCGGGTCGTATCGGTCCATGATTGCAGAGTGGCGCGTCACGAGGTCGTCCATGTGCTGCGCGTTTTTCAAGGTGGAGAACCATTCGGCTTCCGAAAATTCCGTCGCCGAGCCTTTGTGCTTCCAGTCGTTGCCCGACGGCAGCGTGTAATAATGCAGCGACAATCCGTTCATGCGCGCGCCGACATTTTTCATCAACACTTCCGTCCAATTCGTGTCCTCGCCGTTCGAGCCGGAAGCGACGCGGTAAATTTTGTTGCCTGGATAATCCTTCACGAACGTGTTGTAACGGCGAAAATTGTCAGAGTAAAATTCCGGCGTCATGTTGCCGCCGCAGCCCCAGCTTTCGTTGCCGATGCCGACGAACGGGATTTTCCACGGCTCGTCGCGCCCGTTTTTGCGGCGCAAATCGCTCATCACGGAATTGGTCGCGGCTGTCATGTATTCGATCCACTCGGACAGTTCCTGAACCGTGCCGCTGCCGACATTGCCGCTGATGTAAGGCGCGGCGCCGATCTGATCGCAAAAATCCAGAAACTCGTGCGTGCCGAATTGATTGTCTTCCACCACGCCGCCCCAAGTTGTGTTGATGCGTTTTGGCCGCTGGTCGCGCGGGCCGACGCCGTCTTCCCAATGATATTGGTCGGCGAAACAGCCGCCCGGCCAGCGGATGACGGGAACCTCGATTTTTTTCAGCGCGGCGACGACGTCGTTGCGGATGCCGCGCGTGTTGGGGATCGGGGAATTTTCGCCGACCCAGATGCCGTCGTAAATGCAATGGCCGAGGTGCTCGGAAAATTGCCCGTAAATGTTCCGGCTGATTTTCGCGCCCGGCTGGTCGGCATGGATGACGAGCGCGTTCTTCGTCGGAAGCGCGGCGGCATCGTCGGCTGTGGCTGTTTGAACCCAAAAAATTGCAAGAGAAATGAAAATCGCGAGACAAAGGAATTTGGCTTTCATGGGCGGATTCAAATGCAATTTTCGCTCACAGGCAAATCTTTTTTGCACAGGTGCGACTGCCTTATTCCCGCACTGTCGCGCCGAGGCTCTGCTTAAACAGCGCCACAATTTTTTCATGCGCGGTATTGACCTCCGCGTCCGTCAATGTTTTTTCCGGCGAACGATAAGTGAACGCATAGGCCAGGCTTTTTTGTCCTTGAGGAACATTTTTCCCGCGAAACACGTCGAACAATTCCACGTTCTCCAGATTCGCAGGCTTGGTTTGTTTCACCGTTTGCAAAACGGATTCGTGCGTCGTCGCTTCCGGCACGAGCATCGCGACATCGCGGCGGACGGATGGAAATTGCGGCAGCGGCTTGAACGACTTCGCCGGATTGCGTCGCGCAAGCAGCAAGTCTAGGTTGAACTCCGCGAGAAAAACGACGTCGCGCAAATCGTATTTTTTGGCGAGGGTAGGGGATAATTGTCCGAGTTCGCCAAGCGGCAATTTTCCGCCGAGCGAAATCATGGCCGATTCCAAAAACAACGGCGTGCTTTCGCCGCGCCGCGCAAAAACGATTCCGCGCAAACCGAACTCTTCCATAAATTCTTCGAGCAAGCCTTTCAGATCGAATGCGTCAAATTTTGCATCGCGATTTTCGCCGCTCCAAAAAGTTGCCATGCGCTGGCCGGTCAATGCAATCGCCACGCGACGTTCTTCTTTGGGAGTGCCATTTTGTGAAATAAAAACGCGGCCAATTTCAAACAGCGCCAAGTCGTAATTTTTCCGGCTGACATTGTGCCGCAACGAATGAATCAAGCCGGGCAGCAAACTTGGACGCAAGACATCCATGTCCGAACTCAACGGATTTGCCAGCGCCACGATTTCTTCTGGCTTCTGGCTTCTGACTTCTGATTTCGCAATCAGCGTTTGTCCTTGCGCTTCGTTCAGGCCAAGTCCGGTTAAAATTATTCGCGCCTCGGCAATTTGATCATAAACGGAGTCAAACGCATTCGCGCCGAGCGCGCCGCGCGGCGGCGTGGCCGGAATTTTTTCGATGCCGTAAAGCCGTCCGACTTCCTCGATCAAATCCACCTCGCGTTTTAAGTCCACGCGCCATGTCGGGATTTTGAAAGTGCAGATGCCGGGAGTTTGCTCGGTTACGGTCAGTCCGAGTTTGGTGAGAAATAAAACTTGTTCGGAATGCGAGATGCCGATGCCAAGCAAGTCTTTCGTCTTCGCGAAATGCAACGCGATTGGCTTGGCCGGAGTTTGATGCGGAAAATTGTCAATCGCGTGGCCGAGAACCTGGCCGCTCGCCAAGTCGCAAATCAATTGCGCCGCGCGACGGCTCGCCCAATCGCAAATGCCAACGTCGCCGCCGCGCTCGAAGCGATAGGACGAATCCGTGCGCAGCTCCAGTTTTTTGGAAGTGGCGCGGATGTTTTGCGGCTTGAAATACGCGCTCTCGATCAAAACGTCAGTCGTGTTCGCGTTAATTTCAGAATTTTTTCCGCCCATGATTCCTGCGAGCGCGACGGGTCTTGTCTCGTCGGCGATGAGCAGCATTCGATTTGTCAACACGCGTTCCTTGCCGTCGAGCGTTGTGAATTTTTCGCTCTCGTTCGCGCGGCGAATGATAATTTTCGGCGGATTCGTGCCGGTGCGATTGAGCAGATGATAATCGAACGCGTGCAAGGGCTGGCCGCTTTCCAGCATGACGTAGTTCGTGATGTCCACGACGTTGTTGATGCTGCGAAGGCCGACTTTTTCCAGAATGCTGCGCAACCAGTCGGGACTTGGTCCGACTTGCACTTTGCGGACGATGCGCGCCGTGTAGCGCGGACACAATTCCGGCTCGTCATTTTGCACGCTGACCAATCCGTTGATCGGTTCGGACTCCGTATTGAGAAATTGGATGGTGGGAATTTTTAATTCGTTGCCGGTGACCGCCGCGATTTCGCGCGCGATGCCGATGACGCTGTTCAAGTCGGGACGGTTCGGCGTGACTTCCAAATCGTAAACCACGTCGCTGCCGCTGCGTCCGAGATATTCGCCGAACGGCTGGCCGACTTTCGCGTCCTCGCGCAAAATCAAAAGCCCGTCTTCTTTTTTTAGTCCGATGGTTTCTGGATCGATTCCCAATTCCTCGTGCGAGCAAAGCATTCCGTGCGATTCCACGCCGCGAATTTTTCCGACCTTGATGGTGAACGGTTCTTTCTCGCCGGCCTTGGGCGGCAACGACGCGCCGGGCAGGATGAGCGGCACTTTGTCGCCCGCCTTGAAATTCTGCGCGCCGCAGACGATCTGGCGTTCGCCCGTGCCGTCGTTGACGCGGCAGAGCGAGAGCTTGTCGGCGTTGGGATGCTTGTCGCGCGAGACGACCTGCGCCACGACGATGCCGTCGAACGCGCCGGAGATTTTCTGCACGCCCTCGACTTCGAGGCCGAGCATGGTGAGGCGCTCGGTCAATTCCTCGGGCGACCAGTTGAAATCAATGTATTGTTTGAGCCAGTTAAGGGTGACTTTCATTTCTAAAAATTAAATCTGTTTGAACCAATCTTCGTTCACCGAAACATTTTCAATCAACTCGGTTACAACTCCTAATTTCAATTCTTTCAACTTCTCGGCAAGCTGATCGCCGTCAATCAAGTCAATCGGCGGTGCGCCGTCGCGAACAGCTTCTTTCAGTGCGTCGCGAGAAAATGAACCCGTCGTGATGAAAAGTCCTTTGTCTGCGCGACCAACCATCGCTCCGCGAAAGTCTCTGATTTCGGCTGAGCCAACTACGCCTTGCCAGCGTTTGCATTGGAACACAACGTGAAAACTCATGAATCCATGAATGCGAGCGATGCCCTTGCCATCAATGCCGCCGTCACCACTTCGACCTGTAACTTCAACTTGGATGAAGCCAGATTCACGAAGCACTCTTTGAATCAATCTTTCAAAAGCAGTCGGCGACAGCATCTTCGTCAAAATGGTATGTAGTTTCGAGCGCCAAGCTTTTGCTTCTTCGGGCTTTTCAGATTCGGCGTCACTTTCGTCGCTTGGTTTGGTTGACGGCTTTGTAACTTTTTCTTTGCGGCTAAGTTCACGAACAAAACGTTGAACCTGTTTTGTGTCCACTTCCGAAACTGTTTCAGCCTTTTTCGCCAGAAACCAAAGTCCACGCTGCGGACTTTCAAGAAAGCCAAATTTTTTAAGATAAGTTCGCGCCCAAGCCAAACGATATTGCACTTCGGTTTGATTGCTTGTTTCTGGGTCATGCAAAACGCTCAAGACATCTTCTGGCAATTTTAGAATTTCTGCCACGCGTTGATAGATTTCATCTGTTGAACCAGAACCGCCAAGCTCTCGCAGTGCTTTAAGCAGCGGATTCATCAACCGATCGTAAGTTGGAATTTGGTTCTGGCTCATAAAATGAAATTGTTCAAGAGTCGTTTTCGCAAATTTATTTCGCCGTTTTCTTTTTGGCGATGTATTTCACGTCGTCGAGTCCTTCAAAATCGTCGTCCTGCGTCCACAAGGTGGCGTTGTTCGCGCGGGCGGTGGCCAGAATAATGGAATCGGCCATCGGCAGCTTCAGTTCCAGGCTCAAACGCGCGGCGCTCATGGCCAGCGTCGCATCCAATTCTACGATGCTGCCTTGTTGCATCAAGGCCATCGCATCCAACGCGCGACGTTCGCCAAGTTCGCGCCGCATCCAGCGGCAGACTTCAAACACGGAGATTGTTGGCACGACCAAATGCGCGGTATCGCTGACAGCTTTGGCGAAAAATTCCGCGTTTGCGCCGCCGCCGAGAAACTCAATCCAGCCAGATGAATCCACGACGTTCACAGGCGGTCCGCTTCCCTTTCAAAGTCCGTGCTCATGCCCTTGAACGCGCCGCGCATTTCCTTGATGGAGCGCAACGGCACCATGACAACCTGGCCTTCAAAGTTGATCAACTGCATTTTCTGGCCAGCCTTGAGATGCAGCGATTCACGAATTCGTTGCGGGATGACCACTTGGAATTTTGGCGATAGTATGACGGTTTCCATATCGTTCCTATTTTTGTATGATGGTAGTATGTTCGATGCCTTATGTCAACCACGCGGAATTAAAACTGTTTCAAAAACCGCACGTCGTTTTCGTAGAAGAGGCGGATGTCGTTGATGCCGTAGCGGAGCATGGCGATGCGTTCGATGCCGAAGCCGAACGCCCAGCCGGTCCAGACTTCGGGATCGTAGCCGACGTTCTCGAACACTTGCGGATGCACCATGCCGCAGCCGGCGATCTCCAGCCAGTCCTTGCCCATCTTTTTCACGAGCGCGTTGGTGAAATCAATCTCGTAGCTCGGCTCGGTGTAGCTGAAATAATGCGGACGGAAACGGATCTTCACGTCGCTGCCCATGAGTTCGCGAAAGACGAATTCGACCGTGCCCTTGAGGTCGCCGACGGTGACGTTTTTGTCCACGTAAAGTCCTTCGATCTGGTGAAACGTCGGGTTGTGCGTGGCGTCGGCGTTGTCGCGGCGATAGACACGGCCGGGGACGATGATGCGCACGGGCGGCGGCTGTTTTTCCATCACGCGGATTTGGACGGAACTGGTGTGCGTGCGGAGCAAAAATTGTTTTACAGAAGATAACGAAGGCAACGAAGACTCTTTGTTCACTTCGTTTGCTTCTGTTTTTAATTTTGGAGAAAGGCTGGAAGCCTGTCCCGCTAAATAAAATGTGTCCTGTGAATCGCGCGCGGGATGGTCGGCGGGCGTGTTGAGCGCGTCGAAGCAATGATACTCGTCCTCGATTTCCGGCCCGTCGGCCACGGCAAAACCAATCTTGCGGAACGCGCGAACGATGTCATCTGTGACTTGCGTGAGCGGATGCAATTTGCCGAGTGCGCGTCGTCGTCCGGGCAGCGTGAAATCAGTCGGCTCTTTTGGGAGCGCGGCTTTGAGTTCCAATTCTTCGCGGCGCGACGTAAGCGCGGCTTCGAGTTCGACCTTGGCGGCGTTAATTAATTTTCCAGCGGCGGGTTTTTCTTCCTTCGAGAGCGTGCCGAGCTGTTTCATCAGCGCGGTGAATTTGCCGTTCGGCCCGATCCACGCGCCTTTGGCTTGTTCGAGCGCGGCGAGGTCGGGCGCGGCTTTGAGTTCCGTGAGCGCGGTTTGTTTCAGTGGTTCGATTTCGGTCAGCAATGACATAGCTTTCCCAAAGAGTGAGACAGAATTAACAAAATTTACAGAATTCTTTTTGCACAAAAGCAAAACGGGCGAACCTTTTCAGGCCGCCCGTTGAGATTCTTTGCTGAAAACTTTTTACGCCTTCGCGAGCGTGGCGGCGGGTTTGTTTTTCAACGCGGCCTTGGCGACGTTCACCAATTCTGTAAACGCGGCGGAATCTTGCGCGGCGATGTCGGCGAGAACCTTGCGGTCGAGACCGACTTTCGCAGCTTTCAGGCCTTCCATAAAACGGCTGTAGGTCAGACCGGCGGCGCGTGCCGCGGCATTAATGCGGATTTGCCAGAGATAACGGAAGGTGCGCTTCTTGACGCGACGATCGCGGTAGGCGTATTGACGGCCATGGTCAACGGCGTCGCTGGCGTAGCGGTAAAGTTTGGAGCGCTTGAGGCGGAAGCCCTTGGCGGCGGTGAGCATTCTTCCGCGACGTTTGCGGGAGGCTGGTGAATTTGTAACTCGCATGGTTCGTTAAATTGTTAAATCGTGAATCGTCAGTGGCTGAACGGCAAATTTTGCAGGATGCGGTAGGTGTCGGTCGCGTCCACAACGGCGGATTTTCCGAGGCGGCGGCGGTGCTTGGAATTTTTGCCTTGCAGCAAATGGCGTTTGCCGGCGTGTGAGCGCATGACTTTGCCGGTGCCGGTGATCTTGAACCGCTTGGCCACGGACTTTTTCGTTTTGATGCCTTTGGGACGTCGCATAAATTTTATTATTTCAATTGCAAAAGGGCGCGCACTATATGTGAAGGCGCAGGCCGAGGCAAGCGCGATTTTCGTCCAGCTTTCTTGACCAGATTCAGTCCAGGCGCGCGCGGGCAATCACGGATTGGCCAGCGGCGGCGGTTCGGTCGCCGATGCCGCCGGCTTGGTCAGATCAATCGGCGCACCGGCGTTGAGCTGGGCGAGAACATCGGCGGTCAGATCATTTTCGCCGCTGCTGTAAATAACGGTCGGCGTCTGGTTGATGGTTTCCGCAGCGGTGTCAATGACGAGCGTGCAGCCGGAGGCCTTGGCCTTTGCAGTGATGACGGCGTCAATTTCCTTGAGGATGTCCGTGCGCATCCGCTGGCGCTGGTCGGACAGCGTCGCCTGCGCCTGCCGCTCATATTGGTCAATGGTGGCCTGGCCATCCTGCATTTGCTTGAGCTTGTCGGCGGCGGCCTGTTTTCGTTTGTCCCGTTCGTCGGCGGAAATGGCCTGATCGTTCGCCTGCGCCAAAAGATCCTGATACTCCTTGCTGGCCTTTTGCTGCTCGTCGCGCATCCCCTTGTCGTCCTTGTCAAGTTGGGCGGCTTTTTCCTGAATGTTGGCCTGGGCCAGTTTGGTTTTGTAATAACCGTCGAAAAGCTTCCGCAAATCCACGGTGCCAATCTTGCCCTGCGCCAGCGCCGGAACATTTGAAAAAGCCAGCAACAAAATTGTCGCAAAAACCGTTCGTAAAAAATTTCTCATGCCATTATGAAAGCAGATTTTACCGGCGAAGCCAACTGAAAATTCATTGGTTCATACCTTGTGGCCTGACAAATCATGGCAATTGCATTTGCAGGATGTAAAACAGTTGCGGCGTGTTGGAGAGCGCGGTGTTGGTGAAAATAAACTGGCCCTGATCGCCGAATTGGTTGGTCGCAATGGGCGTCCATAGCGCCAGCGGTGTCACAAGATTGGTCGAGGCCAGCACGAAATAGATCCCGTCGTTCGTGCCACCGACACCGCTCAAAATAAAATCGCCGTTCGTGTCTTGGGGCGTGATGCTCGTAAAACTCGGCGCAAGCAAAACGGTGAGCGTCGCGTTGGAACTGATGGCCGAACCCCAATCGTTCGTGAACACGCACCAATAAGTTCCGCTATCGCTGATTTGCGCATTTTGGATGGCCAATGTCGTGTTGGTCGCGCCGCTGACAATCGAACCACTGGCATTTGTTCCATTCACCAGATTCGTGCCGTCTTTAACCCATTGCAGCCAGTAAGGGAAAAAGTTTTCCGTGTCTATATCCCAAGCCGTGTCGCCATCCATGGCGAACGTCACGGTCGAACCCACTCCGACGGTTTGGCTCACCGGCTGCAATGTGAAAAATGGAACGCTCGTGACCGCCAGCGTAACGGTGTCGCTGGTCACAGCGCCGCCGTAATTCGTGACGATGACCGAATAATTTCCGCTGTCGTTCGTCTGTGCGCCGTCAATGGTCAACGTCGCATTGGTCACGCCGCTGACGCTCGCTCCGTTCGCCAAATTTGTCCCGTTTAATTGCCATTGGTAACTCAACGGCGGCGTTCCGGTTGCGGCTACATCAAAAGTCGCCGAATATCCTGTCTCCACCAACTGGTTCGTTGGTTGGGTCGTGATTTGCGGCGGCAGCACCGTCAAAACGATTTTAGCGACAAATGCGTCACTCGCGCCGTCGAGATTGGTTTGAAAAGCACCGAGCGTTGGAAAATAAGCGGACGCGGTCTGGCCGACGACATAAGCGTTGCCCAGCGGGTCAACGGCAACGCCGTAACCGGAATCGTCGTCCAAGCCGCCGAGATAAGCGGAATAAAGAAACGCGGTGCCGTTTGTGTTCAAGGCCGCAGCAAACACGTCGCTTCCGCCGGAATTGGTCGCGGCAAGCAAACCAAAAGCATTCACCGCCGGAAAATTGGTCGAAACAGTGAAGCCCGTGACGAACGCCTCACCCAAAGAATCCACAGCCACGCCTTGCGCGACATCCCCGACATTGCCGCCAAAAACGGCGGAATAAACGAGGTTCGTCCCGTTCGGATTGATTTTCACCAAAAAAGCGTTTGTGGTGACAATGACACCGCTTGAATTATTGGTAAGCCCGTTGACCAAGTTTGTGGCGGTGTCTGGAAAATCCGGCGATTCCGTCGCACCGGTCACATAAGCGTTGCCAAGCGCATCCGCCGCGACGCCATAGCCAAGATCGTCGTTGGTTCCGCCAATAAAAGTGGAATAGACCAAAGTCAGATTGGTGGTGGACGGCGCGAATTTTGCGACAAAGGCGTCGTAGGTCGCAACCACATTGGTCGTGTTTCCCAACAACGGCTGCGCCGCGTTGGTGGTCGTCGGAAAATTGGCCGAGTCGGTGAAGCCGGCCAAATAAACGGAGCCTGCGCCGTCAACGGCGATACCCTCGGCCACGTCAATCGAGCTGCCGCCGAAGTAAGTTGAATAAACCAACGGCGAACCGCCCGGCCCGATCTTGGCAAGGAACGCATTGTAACTGCCGGACAGATGGTTGAAGACATTGTTTGTGCCGGACAACTGCCCGGCCAGCGAATTGGTGGCGGGAAAATTTGTGGAGGTGGTATAACCGGTGACATAGGCATTGCCCGCCGAATCCACCGCGATGCCAGTTCCTTCGTCCACGCCGCCAGCGACGCCTGCGGCGTTAACAAAGCCACTGCCGCCGAGGTAAGTTGAATAAACCAATTGCGACCCGGCGGGGTTCAATTCCGCGACAAAGGCATTGCCGCCGTAGTAGCCTTTCGGATAGGCGTGTCCCATGATTTTCGGGAAAAGGGCGTTGCTCGTCGGGAAATTGGTTGAATCCGTGTAGCCGGTCACGAAAACGTCGCCCGCGTTGTCCAGCGCCAGACTGGAGGCGAAATCATCCTGGTTTCCGCCGAGGTAAGTGCAATAAACCAGATTGGAGCCGTCGTTGCTGAATTTTGCCACAAAAGCGTCGCCGTTCTCGGCGCCGCCGGCAAAATTGGTTTGAAACGCGCCGGCTGTGGCCAATTGCGGGGACAGTGTTTCGCCCGCGACATAAATGAATCCGTTTGTATCCACGGCCACGGCCGAAGCGGTGTCAATGTCATCGCCGCCGAAATAAGTCGAACAGCTCAAAACCGGGTCAATGACCAGCGGCAGCGAGCGGTCGTAATTTCCGACGGCGAAAGCGACGTTGTGCGCGTCTAAAATTTTATAGCCGCCGCTGATTTCTTTCCGTCCGCCGCTGGCCATTTGATAAATGAGCGGCGCGGGCTGGCGGATTTCGTCATTGCCCAGCGCCAAAACCAATTCCCCTTTTTCGTTGACGGAGATTTTGTCCGCGCCGCCGAAGTGAATGGCAATGGCGTTCGGATTTGCCTCCGGCGCAATCGTGAAATCGTATTCGAGCCGCCGCTGGTTGCCGTAGTAAAGCAAATTGACGCCGGGATAAATTTCCGCAACGCGCACTTTGGCGAAGGCCGGGACGCCGGTTTGCCATTTCGCGGAATCGCCGCCGGTGAGGTAATTGATTTTGCCGGGCAATTCGCCGTCGCCGGAAATTCGCGGCTGCGGGTTTGCGCCGGTGAATTGCATTTCCACCGCGCGAGCCGGGCCGGATTTTTGCAGGATCATCCGCGCCCCGGCGGGCGAAATCAAAAACCGGTAATTGCGGCCGCGCGCGATGAATTGCGCCGGAGCATCCGCCTGGCCGCGATTTTCCTCGAAGTAAAACGGAGCATTGGCGATGGGAGCCGCCGGCTGCGCGGAAGCGGCCAGAAGATTCAACGCCAGCAATCCGGCGAGGATCGGTTTTCCAAAATTATTTTTTGCGGGACGGTTCATCTTAAAATTCACGCGTGTAGCCGACGCCAAATTGAAACTGGCCGGAACTCCCATTGTTGGCATCGTGATGAATCGGGATGCCGTAGTCAAGCCGCAGCGGGCCGAGCCGGGGAATGTTCAAGCGGAAACCCACGCCCCAGTTGTCGTCGAAATTTCCTGAAAATGAATAGGGTTGCGCGCCGACGTTGCCGACATCGTAAAAGAGCGCAAAACGCAGGTCCACGCCGGATGCCTTTTCAATGATCGGAATGCTGTATTCCAGCGATCCAAACCAGTAGCTGTCGCCGCCAATCGGCTCGTCCACGCCGGTGAAGCCCGGCTCGCGCGGCGCGACGTTGCGATACTTGAAGCCGCGCAGTGAATAAAGTCCGCCAAGATAATATCGGTCATAAAACGGCACGTCGCCGCCGCCCAGGCTGTCCGCAACGCCCACGCGCCCGACGGCCTCAATCACATCACCTTTGAAAATCCCGCGAAAATACCACGCAGTTTTGACATCCACCTTGTAAAACGTCTGGTCGCCGGTGCTCAATTCGGTGTCCAGTTCCGTTCGCTGGCCGCCGTTGGGCAATTGGTTGCTGTTGCGCGTGTCGTAGGCGAGCGTCGCGCCAAAGCGATGGAACAGATGATCGCCGGTTTGATCCAAAATGGCTTGCGGCACGTTCGCCGGAACAGGCGCTCCCGGTATTATGCCGCCAAGCCCTGGCGGTCCGCCCAAGCCCGGCTCAATATCGTGAAAACCGCTGTTCAGATCAATGCCCACGTCTTCAATCGTGTAACTGACGCTGCCGATGAGGAAATCGCTCCAGAGGGCGCGCGTCAGGCTCAAGCGCGCGCCGGTGCGGAACTCGTCGAAAATGTCGTTGGGGCTTTCAAAATCCATTTCGCGCCGGTAAAGGTCAACGTCGAATGAAAGTTTGCGGTTGAAAAGCCACGGCTGGGTGAACTCCAGTTCATAATCCTGCTGCTCTGTTCCAAGCTGCACGAACAGGCGCATCTTCTGGCCGCCGCCCGTGAACGTCGGCGGATGGAACAAGTCAAAGTTGCCCTGCGTTATTTCCGCGAAGCCGACAAGCCCCTCATCCGAATCAACCCCTGCGCCGAGCGTGAACTTGCCGGTGTTTTGCTCCTCCACGTCCACCACCAGGTTTTTCCGCCCGTTGATCGGCGGGTCGGTAGGCTCCGGCTCCAAATCCACCTTGTCAAAATACTGCAAGCCTTCGAGGCGCTGCTTGCTGATTTTGACGCGCACCATGTCGAAGGTTTCGCCGGGGGAAATCGCCAGTTCGCGGCGGATGACCTTGTCCTTCGTCTTGATGTTGCCGCGAATGTCAATTTTTTCGACGTAGGATTTCTGCCCCTCGTTAATCTGAAATTCCAAATCCATCGTGCCCGTGTCCACGTTGGGAACGCGGATGACGCGCAGCGCGGAGCCTTGCACCACGTCAATGTAGCCTTTGCTGCCGTAAAAATCCTCGATGGCCTGCGTGTCCTTGCCCATGCCGTCGGGCGTGAAAACGTCGCCCACGTCCATCGCCAGCCCGTGCGCCCCCATTTTGTCCTTGGAGCGCTGAAAGTCATGGACGCCTTGCAGTCCGGCCTTGATTTGCGCGTCGTTGAAAATTTTGTTGCCGGTGAATTTGACCGAGCCGACCTTGTATTGCCGTCCTTCATAAACGTAAAACTGGATCACCATCGTGTTCGGCTCCGGGTGCGAAAATTTCACGTCCTTGATTTCAAAGTCAAGATAGCCGTGCTCGCGGTAGAATTCGACCAGCTTGTTCTTGTCGTCGTCAAATTCGTCCTGCTTGAAAACGCCGCTGCCCGTCAGCCACGAAAACGCCCAGTGCTCCGCCGTCTTGAGCTGCTTGCGCAGTTCCTTCTGCGGAAACGCCGCCGCGCCGATGAATTCAATCTGCGTGATCTTGGTTTTCGGACTTTCAGTGACCTGAAAGGTGACGCTGCCGCGACCGGCGGCCTCGTCAATGTCCAATTCATATTTCACCCGCGTGTCCGGATAGCCGTATTTCTGGTAAAGTGTCACCATGTCCTGCGCGTCGGTGAAGAGTTTTTCCTCGTCCAGCGGTTCGCCGGTCTTCACCGTGATTTTTTTGCGGAGCTTGGAGCTGCTCAACTTTTCATTCCCCACGATCTTGATGTCCGTCAGCCGCGGCCTGACCTGCACGATGTAAGTCAGCGCCACGCCGCCGTCATCGGCCTGATCCACTGCGACGCGGACGTTGTAAAACTGTCCCGTGCCGTAGAGCGAGTGAACGTCGTCCTGCGTGAGGTTCGGATGATAAATGTCGCCCGCCTTGACGCGGATGTTGGCGCGGATGAATTGCTCGCTGACCGACGCGGGGCCGACGTATTTGACGTCCACGCGGTCAATTTTCGGGCCGGCAACCTGCGACCATGCGAGTTGCGCGCAGCCGAACAACAGCCAGATTCCGAAAAGGCGAAAAAATAATTTCATCGTCTATCGGCCTTCCGGCACGTCTTCATCGCTGACTTTTGCTGCGCTTTCAAATCGCGTATAATTTTTCAGGAACGTTAAATTGATGTCGCCCGTCGGTCCGTTGCGCTGCTTGGCGATCAACAAATTGACCGGCAAACCATCCGCTTCTTCTGCCACCGCACCGTCTTCGTCATCGCCTGAATTTGGTTTGTATAACAGACCGACCACGTCGGCGTCCTGTTCAATCGCGCCCGACTCGCGCAAGTCCGACAGGCGCGGCTTGCGGCTTTTATCTTTTTCCAGTTCGCGGTTCAACTGGCTCAACACCAGCACCGGCACTTTCAATTCCTTCGCCAATGCCTTGATGCCGCTGGAAATGTCGGCGATTTCCTGCTGGCGATTTTCCTGCGAACGCCGCGCAGTAGAATGCAATAGCTGCAAATAATCAACCACAAAAAGTTTCACGCCGTGCTGCTGGTGCAACCGCCGCGCCCGCGCCCGCAATTGCAAAATCGAAAGCCCCGCAGAATCGTCAATAAACAACGGCGCATTCGCCAGCCGTCCCGCCGCGCCCGTCAATTTTGGAAAATCCGACTCGCTCATAAAACCTTCGCGGATGCTCCGCAAATTCACGCGCGCAATCGAACACATCATGCGCAACACCAGCGACTCCGCGCTCATTTCCAGGCTGAAAACCGCCGCCGGCAATTTTTGCTCCAGCACAACGTGTTCGACAATGTTCATCGCCAGCGACGTTTTGCCCATCGAAGGCCGCGCCGCGATGACGATCATTTCACTGCCGTGCAAACCGTCCGTCATCCGGTCCAAATCCGGGAAGCCCGTGCCCAAGCCGTTCAACACGCCTTTGCGGCTGAAATAATTTTCAATCGTCCCGATGGCTTTGCCGACCAAATCCTTCGTCGTCATCACGCTGCCTTGCACGCGCGATTCGGAAATTCTCAAAACGTCGCGCTCAACTTCATCCATGAGCGCGTCCACTTCGCCTTCATAGTCATAAACTCTGCCGACGACTTCCGTGCAGGTCTGGATCATTTTCCGCAGCAGAAATTTTTCGCGGACGATTTCCAGATAATAAGAAAGGTTCGCCGCGCTCGGAACCGAATCCTGAAGCTGCGCGAGATACGCGATGCCGCCGACCTGTTCGAGCAATTGTTTGTCCTTGAGCCGCTGCTGCAACGTGATGACGTCAATTGGAATTCGATTGTCATACATCTCAAACAATTCGGATTGAATTGTCTGATGCCGCAAATCGTAATGCGACTCGACACCGATGCCTTTCAATTTTTCGATGACTTCGCCGACGCATTCGTTTGGCGAAAGCAATTGGCAGCCAAGAACGCCTTGTTCCATGTCCAAAGCATGAGGCGGTAGGCGGTCAATCGTCGGGCGGGCGTCCGCGCGAGCCGATTTTTGGCGGCGCGCCTTTTTCAAATCTGCCGCCGCGCCGGCACTGTCGGAAACGGAATCTATCATGGCACAATGAAAGCGCGGAAACCTTCGGCCAATCAAATTGCAGTTGTTCTTTCTTGCTGACACGTTCTTCACATTTGCTGCAAAAATTAAAATAAAGAACGGAATAAGAAAACTTGCGGTTAAAATAACCAGAGGAAAAAAGTTTTTATCACTCTCCAAACACGGGCGACAATTTCTTTCGGCGAAGGCGAAAACCCAAGCACCACGTCCAACCGTCGTTCGGTCTTCTCGTTGACAGTCCGCGTTTCAGTTCGTATAAAAGAAATTGGTTCAAGACTAGTTAAGCGGGTTGTTTTTGAACTCATTTAAGAGCAACCGATACAGATTATCACGACGATGGTTAAAACGGAACTCACATTCTTTGAGGTGGAGGCGGAGCGTGACACGGTTGAGGCCACGGAAC
>DASXED010000185.1:0-5519 GCA_036490295.1 Verrucomicrobiia bacterium
GGCGATAACGTGCATTTTCCTAAAATTATTAACCAATTCACACCACCTCAATATTGTGAGAAGGTAAATAGACGTGAAGACGGGATGGTTCAGTTAAGGATGCGAGAAGAACGATTTACAGAAATAAACAACGAACCCTCAAAGGAGAAGCAACTAGAAAGTTTAGAACATTATTTACTGGATTGTTGCAACGCTTTATTCAACGCCATTAAGTCTTAATGCTAGGCTGGCAGTCACAATCGAATCCAAATATGATAATTTTCAATTCGACCTTCAGAATTTGAAATTTATTTATGCCACTTTACGAATACGAACTGTGCGAAGGCGACTGCAAGGTCTGCGGCGGGAAATTCACCTTGAACCGTCCACTCTCGGCCAAGCCGCTCACGAATTGTCCGGCGTGCAAAAAGCCGGTGCGGAAAATCTTTTCCACGTTCAACTCGCTGAAGGGAAATGAAACCGCGCGCGCAAAAAACGCAGGGTTCACCGTGCTCAAAAAAGTTGACCAAGGCAAATATGAGCGGCAGTGACGAAAACCATGAATGGCGGATTTCAAATTGAGCTTTGACTCGGAACGCCGCGTGCGCTAGAGTGGCAGCCTAGAATTCAAATGGGTTCACGTTTTTCAAATTTGAAATGTTTCCTGCTTTTGGTCGGCGCAATGGCGGCGGTGTCGTCCGCGCAGGCGCAGGCGGGGCAGTCCATTTCTTTTTCATCGCCTGCGAACAGCGATGGTTCATCGGATGCTTCTTCGCTTTCCGCCAAGACGACGGATTTGCCGGATTTGCCGAATGAGCTTCGGGCGCCGCCGTCCTTTAATTCGGAAGACATACCCGCGACGCCGCAATCGTTCGCGCCAGCGGCCTCGCCCGCCCAAGGCGAGCGGCTGAAAAAATTGCTGGACGACCGCAGCAATTGGGCGTTGATGACTCCCGAAGAAATTCTCGGCGTGGATACGCCGGAAAAAATCCTCCAAGTTTCCGGGCGCGACGCCGCCGGCCAGAAAAAAAATCCAACGGCGGTGGATCGTTATTACCAAAGACAGGATCAGGCGCAAACCAGCGGCAGCAAGGGCTACGATTACAAGGCGCGCGATCAAAACGAAGCGGATGCGTTCAATCCCGTGAGCAGCAGGTTGGGAAACTCGGGGCAAATTTTGAACCAGCCGCCCGTCATTGCGCCGGAAAACGGCATTCTGGGCGGGCAAAGTGATGATTCGGGCTGGTCAAAATTGTTTGGCTCTTCGCAGCAGCCGCCGGTGTCCGATCCGGCGCAACAGGCGGCGGCGGATCGTTTCAAGCAATTGCTCGAACCAAGCCACACGCCCACAATGACGACGCCTTCGTCCGGCGACACAACTTCGCCATATTCTCTGCGGCAGACATTCCCAAATGATGGCTTTGGCCAGACACCGGCGACTGCGGCCAGTGTTTCTTACACGCCGTTGAGCAGCGGGATTGGCACGGCGTCGGGTTTGACGGCGCTCGGCGCGCAAAACAATCTGAAGCCCGCCGCGCCGCCGCCCTGGGCGCCAAAGCCCGCGCCGTGGCTGTCGAAGACGCCGCAGCCTTTCGTCGTTCCGCAGCAGAAATTCTAAACGCGCCTCGCGTCAATGCATTGAAGTCAGCAGAAGCACCTGTTCGAGCGTGGAAATTCCATCGCGGGCGCGTTCGAGGCCGACCATGCGGAGCGTGCGCATTCCCTGATTGATGGCGACCTTGCCCATTTCGCGCGTGCTGGCGCGGGCGATGATGAGCTTGCGGATTTGATCGGTGATGGTCATGGCCTCAATGATGGCCAACCGTCCGGCATAACCGGAACCTTTGCAACGGTCGCAGCCGCGCCCGCGATAAAGTTGCACGCCCTGAAAAGTCGCCGGGTCAATGCCGAGGTCTTCAAACATTTTCGCCGGATACGTCACGGGCTCCTTGCAATGCGAACAAATGCGGCGCATGAGGCGTTGCGCGCAGGACAAAATCACGGAAGACGAAATCAGGAACGGCGCGATACCCATGTCGTCGAGGCGCGCGATCGCGCCCGGCGCGTCGTTGCAGTGCATCGTGGAGAGAACCTGGTGGCCGGTGAGCGCGGCTTCGATGGCGATTTCGGCGGTCTCGGTGTCGCGGATTTCGCCGATCATGATGATGTCCGGGTCCTGCCGCAAAATGGAGCGCAGCGCGCTGGCGAACGTGAGGCCGATGTCTTTTTTGGTCGGCACCTGGTTGATGCCGGGGATTTGAAATTCCACCGGGTCTTCAACCGTGACGATGTTGAAGATGGGATTGTTGAGTTCGTTGAGCGCGGAATAGAGCGTCGTGGTTTTTCCAGAACCGGTCGGGCCGGTAACGAGAATCAGTCCGTGCGGCGCGTCAATGGCGGTTTTGAAAGATTTGAACGTGTCGGCATCGAGTCCGAGTTTGTCAATGCTCGCGGAGAGATTGGTTTTGTCGAGGACGCGCAGCACGATTTTCTCGCCGTGAACCGTGGGCAAAACAGAAACGCGCAGGTCGTAATCCTTGCCGCCGACGCGCACGCGCATTCGTCCGTCCTGCGGCAAACGCCGTTCGGCGATGTCGAGGCTTGACATGATTTTGAGGCGGGAAGCGATTGCCAGCTGCATTTGCTTGGGCGGCGGCGTGGCGTCGAGAAGTTCGCCGTCCACGCGATAGCGCAGGCGCATATTTTTTTCAAACGGCTCAAGGTGAATGTCGCTGGCGCGGTCTTTGATCGCCTGGACGATGATGAGATTGGCGAGTTTGATGACGGGCGCCTCTTCGCTGGAGGCGGCGAGTTTGTCGAGGTTGACCTCTTCGAGCGATTCGCGGACCGTTTCCACGGAGTCTGCTTCCGCATCGGCTTCCTGTTGCTTCTGGGCGTCCTGAATGATGTCTTCCATCGAACCGCCCTTGGCGGCATCCAGGGCGGTAAGCTTGTCGGTGATGGCTTTTTCAGACGCGATGAGCGGGACGATTTCCAGCTTGGTGAGACGCTTGACGTCGTCGAGGGCGAGGACGTTCAACGGATCGGCCATCGCCAGAAACAATTTATTTTCCAGCCGCGAAACGGGGAGAATCTTGTGGTTATACTCGGTGTCGCGCGGGAGCAGTTCGACGATTTCATCGGGAATGTTCATGCGCGCGAGGTTGACCGGCGGCACGCTGAGCACGCGGCCTATGCAGACGGCCAAGTCATGCTCGCTGACGTAGGATTTTTCGATGATGAGTTTGACGAGGCGCGCGCCCTGTTTTTTTTGCTGGTCGAGCAATTCCTCAACCTGCCCCGCGCTCAACAGGCCGTCCTCGACGAGCGCGTCGGCGATGCGTTCTCCGAATGATTTGACTTTGGCCATGGTTTTATCGGAACGCTTTGCGGATGGATTGCATCAATTCAGCCGGCGGAACCAGATACCACAGCAGCCGGTGCGTGGTGGCCTCGGCGAGTTCCTTCGCCGCCTGCTGGTTGAAAGGATTCACCGTCGCCACCAAAATGGCCTTGCTCATCCGGTCAAACGGCATCACGCACCAGCGCCGGCACACGTCCGCCGGAAAACCGCGCGTCAGGTCAATGTCCACGTCATATCGTTCCAGCGGAAAATACGCCATGCGCGATTTGTCGGCCAGCAGCTTGAGCGACTTTTCCAGGAAAAAAAGTCCCTTTTCATTGAGCGTGTAAATGAACGGCTCAACCACGTCCGTCGGCGCGACCGTCAAGTCCGCCGCGCGCCAGCACAAGTCAAAATCGCCCGCGTTGATCAGCTTGCTGTCAACAAAAATCCTGTGCATCGTCTTGCGCCCGTCGTCAATTTCCTCGGTCCCCGCCAGCCGCGTCCTTTTGCGGATCCTTTGCGTGTCGGTCTGCTGCGCCAGCGCCGACGGCTCGGCTGCGGATTGGGCCGTCGCGTTGCTGGCCTTCTCCTCAATTTGCTTGAGCGCCATCTGCACTTCCGTGTCGTTCGGACGGCGCTGCAACACCGTTTCATATTCCAGGATCGCCGACGAAAGCTGGCCCATCTGCGTGTAAGCCTCGGCGATGCGTTTGGATGTCCTGATCACGTCCGGCTCGCGCCCGAGTTTCGTGTAGGCCTCCTTGAGGATTTCCAAAGACTGGCAATCCTGCGGCTGCGACTGCACAATGACCTCGAACATCTCAATCGTCTGTTGCAATTGAGCTTCTTCGCCCGCGTTTAGCGCCGCCGTTGCCATAAAAATCTCCGGCCAATTTATGCTTTCATCCGCCGCAACGCAATCTTCATTACCGCCGCAATGGCAATCCAAAGCGCCGTAAAAAAATGCCGCGCGAAACCTTCAAAAATGTTTTGAGTTTAACGGCCGCGCGCTTCATGGTAAAAAATTCCCGTGGAACAATCCATTCCAGCCATGACGCCCGCGCCCGGCGAACGCCTCCTGCGCTTCGTCGGCGACAAAATCCGTTTTGCAATTCGCGCTGAAAATTCTGGCGGCCAAAATCTGCGCGCGTTTCTGCGGACGAATTTAGGCCGCGCCGCCGAACTGCGGCGCGAAATCATTTCCGCGCACGCGGGCGGAGCCGCAGCCGCCGGCGCATCCTGGCGCGATTTGCCGATGCAAAAAAGCGACGACATCTGGCAAATTGAACTGCCGCTCGCCGAAGCCGGCTACTTCAAGGCCAAAGCCTATCTGCTCGACGAAAAAAAATGGCAGCACTGGCCGGATGGCGCAGACGTTGGAATTTCCGTCCATCCAAATTTCGCCCGCACCGCAAATACAATTTACTGCGCCTTCACGCGATTATTCGGCGCGACGAAAAATCTCGCGTCAACTGCCGATGAGAAAATTGAAGCGCAAATCAAATTAGTGGAACAGGCTTCCAGCCTGTCTGACGGGCAAGATACCCGTCCCACTAAAAAAAATTACACCGTCATTCCGCCGTCGGGAACATTGCGCGATTTGAAAAAACAATTGCCGCACATCGTCCAAAAACTTGGCTGTCGCATTTTGCATTTGCTGCCGATTCATCCCGTGCCGACGACTTACGCGCGCTTCGGACGTTTCGGCAGTCCTTACGCCGCGCTCGATTTGACCGCGATTGATCCCGCGCTCGTCGAATTTGACAAGCGCACGACCGGCGTTGACCAATTTTGCGAACTCACCTACACCGCGCATTCGCTCGGCGCGCGCGTTTTTCTCGACATCGTCATCAACCACACCGGCTGGGGTTCCGTCTTGCAGGAAAATTCCCCTGAATTTTTCCTGAAAAAATCCGACGGCGAATTTGAAAGTCCCGGCGCGTGGGGAACGGTCTGGGAGGATTTGGTCGAATTGAAACAGGATTCCGTTTTGCTCTGGGACAAAATTGCCGACGCGCTTTTGATCTGGTGTCGTCGCGGCACCGACGGTTTCCGCTGCGACGCCGGCTACAAAATTCCCGTCGCCGCCTGGCAATACATTATCGCGCGCGTCCAAAATGAATTTCCCGAAACCATTTTCCTGCTCGAAGGACTCGGCGGCTCGTGGGAAATTACGGAAAATCTTCTGACCGAA
>DASXED010000053.1:0-56809 GCA_036490295.1 Verrucomicrobiia bacterium
CTTCCGGTTTCGCGCCGAGTTTTCACGCTTGGTCACGAACTTGGTCATATATTGATACCTTGGCATAACGGGACACACTTTTGTCGCGTTGGTGCAGAAGCAAGGCTGGTTGACGGATTAGTTAGAGAAGTTGAATCCGAAGCAAATCGGTTTGCTGCCGAACTTTTGATGCCTACAGCTTGGGTCGTGAACCTTATCCAGTCCACCCAATCTATCCAACAACTGGTTGATGCAGTCAAAGGCGCAAACGTGTCTTACCAAGCAGCAAGCATCCGATTGGTGCAACTTTTGCCCGAAGGGTTTGCATTTGTTGAGATTGATTCAGACAATATTATTCGACGCGTGCAAGACACGGCTGGAACTCGGACGCACTTGCCCAGAGAAGAAAGCATTTTGATTAAAAAACATTTAGATCAACTTGCTGAAGATTCAGCCACATTCAAGTCAGGTTCTTCAAAAATAATCTGGTGGCGTTTCGCCAAAAAACTAAAAGCTCCAAAAACCCTAGCTGTTCAAGGAAGTGCTACGGATTTGTTACGGCAAATCGTAGAAGATTTTTTTCCTGACAAGGATGAAGCTAAATTCCAGGTAATGTCTATTAATGGCGTGATTGGGGCTGCAAATGGTGGATATGTGCGAGATGGTAAGAAGGGAGACCTTTTTACTATTTTGAAACATAGATTCGCACACCGAGGCGAACTTACTGAAATTGTTGCGCATCCATCATTCGAGATTTTCCTGCAAAAACGTATTGAAGAAATCGCCTCGCGATAAAGTAGTCACACGTTTTAATCCGACCCCGTGTAATACGCCCATTCACGCTTTAAAATTGGTTGTATCGCCGGGGCGGATTTACTGCGACAGTGGACTATTGGTTTTCCATCGTGAACATTTCATCCGCCATCTTTGATCGCAGCGCGCCGGACCTGGATTCGTGCCCGGATGAGTCGTTGCCGGAGTTCGCCTTCATCGGGCGCTCGAACGTCGGCAAGTCGTCGCTGCTGAACATGCTCGCGGGCAAGGGGATTTTGGCGCGCGTCTCGACGACGCCGGGGTTCACGAAGCTCATCAATTTTTTCACGATGAGCAAGACGTGGCGGCTGGTGGATCTGCCGGGCTACGGCTTCGCCGCCGGCGCGAAGCAGGAGAGCGCGCGATTCAACAAGGCGGTGGCGCGTTACCTGAAGCATCGCCCGAATCTCTGCTGCGTCTTCGCGCTGCTCGATTCCGGGCTGGCGCCGCAGGAGATTGACCTGGAGTTCGTGGAATGGCTCACGCGCAATTCCGTGCCGTTCGTGCTCGTCTTCACCAAGACGGATCGCGGCACGCCGGAAGAAGCGGAGGCGAACATCTCGGCGTTCACGGCGCGCATCGCGGGATGGTTCGAGAAGTTGCCGGAGATTTACCGGTGTTCCGCAACGACGGCGCAGGGGCGAAGTGAATTGCTCGCGGTGATTGGCGCGACGTTGGATGCGATACCTGTAGAATCAGAATCAACACCTTCGCCGCTCGCCACACCACCATTGTCAGAAGAAATCGAGCCGCCGTTTAGCATGAAAGTGCGAGCCGGGAATTTGCGCGAGGAAAATCCGCGCGAAAAAAAGAAACTCAAAGGCGCACGGCCTTGGTGAGGTGATAGCGCACGGCCATCACCCGCCCGACGAACTCAAGAACGACATCGGGCGCAAATCCCGCGAGTTTCCAGCCGAGCATTGAGACCGCGACATCCTGCGGCGCGACATCATCAGCCGCAAATTGAGCGCGCCCAATGCCGAACGCATCTTCTTCATCCGCCGCAAGCTGTCGGCTTCGCGGAGATTATTGGAAATTGCCGGCCACCTGTGTTAGAAGTTGCATTATGACTAAAACCAAAGCTTACGCTGCTCGCAGCGCCAAATCGCCGCTCGCGCCTTTTTCCATCCAACGCCGCTCGCCGGGAAAACACGACGTGCAGATCGAAATTCTTTTTTGCGGCATCTGCCACACGGATGTCCACATCGTCCGCAACGAATGGGGCGCGACGACTTATCCCTGCGTGCCGGGTCACGAAATTGTCGGGCAAGTGACGCAGGTCGGTTCGGCGGTGAAAAAATTCAAGCCCGGCGATCTGGTCGGCGTCGGCTGCATGGTGGATTCCTGCCGCAAGTGCGCAAGCTGCCATGACCATCTCGAACAATTTTGTGAAAAGGGCGCGACGTTCACCTACAATGCGCCGGATAAAAAAGGCGGCGGCAAAACTTATGGCGGTTATTCCGAAAGCGTCGTGGTGGACGAAGATTTCGTGCTGCGCGTGCCGAAGAATCTGGATTTGGCCGCGACTGCGCCTTTGCTGTGCGCGGGCATCACGACCTATTCACCGTTGCGTCATCATAATGTCAGCAAAGGACAGAAAGTCGGCGTCGTCGGTCTGGGCGGCCTTGGTCACATGGGCGTGAAACTGGCAAACGCCTTTGGCGCGCACGTCGTCGTCTTCACCACGTCGCCGGGCAAAAAGAAAGATGCGAAACGGCTGGGCGCGCATGAAGTCGTTCTTTCCAAAAATGAAAAGGAAATGGCGAAGCATGCGAACAGCTTTGATTTCATCCTCGACACGGTTGCCGCGAAGCATGACATCAACGCCTATCTGAAATTGTTGAAGCGCGACGCGACGCTGGCGCAGGTCGGCGTTCCGGCGCATCCGCTGGAGGTGGAAGTTTCCAGCCTGATTTTTGGCCGGAAGAAATTCACCGGCTCGCTGATCGGCGGCATCAAGGAGACGCAGGAGATGCTGGATTTTTGCGGCAGGCACGGCATCACGTCGGACATCGAATTGATCCCGATTCAGAAAGTTAACGAAGCATACGACCGCGTGGTCAAGGCGGACGTGAAATACCGCTTCGTGATTGACATGGCTTCGTTGAAATAAAAACTCGGGCGTTGATGGTTGAGAGTTGGGGACAAAAAAAACAAACGCCCGGCGGTTTTTGCCGGGCGTTTATGTTTTATTCGCAAACCACAGGCATTTTATTGTCCGCCCGTTTGATCGGTCATGGCTGGGGCTGGCATAAATACAATCCCAGTTGATACTTGGCTATCATCCACGTGTTGCACTCCGGGCAATGCAGCTATTGCATCGTATAATTGCTGTTTGTCCTCGGGAGTCAACACCTGTCCCTTGAGTGTAACGACTCCGTTTTTGGTCGTGGCACTGACCGCGCCCAGCGTTCTCATGATTACCGAATCTTTGGACGTGGCGACCGCCACGCCTGTCGGACTCATTGCTAACGAATCATTGGACAACAGTGCATTAAAAATTTCATTATTAATGCGGTTGTCTGTTCGTGAAGCCGCCAGCGAGGTGTTGGCGATTAACATTGCGCCTGCAACTGCGATGAGCGCGAGCTTGTTGGTTGATTTCATATATTGCCTTTCTCTTTGTTTTATCCTTTTCGGACAAAGTTCATTTTCTTGAAATCAAAGCAGCTTAACCTATGCCAGCAATTTAATGAGCAAAAACAGAATAATCTGATAAGAATCGTTGCGAATCGCATGAAAACATTGCAGCTTGCCAAAAATGCAATTGGCCCAGTGAACTTGAATGCGAAGTGCGCAAAGCCATTGCCAAAGTTTTACAGGGAACCTGAAAATTTTTGCTAATTTCAAATTGACCCGCTCCAGGGTTTTTTCATCCGCCGGAAGCTTGCGGAACATTCGCCGGAATGGTGAGATAACTCAAAACGAACATATAAGGCCCCGGCGGAAAAACAAACGCCCAGCGTTCGCCGTCCAGCGTCGTGGCGGCCAGCGCGCTTTGGTCGGAGATTTGCGCGCCCATGTCCACGGAAAATTTTTCACCGTCCTTGAGTTCGACCGTGAAGGAAATGTCGCCTGACTTGCGCCCGAATTGAGACGGATCAGTCACGTTGCGCCCGATCCAATAGACGGCGGCAAGCTGGCCGAGCCAGTGCGCGGTCTGCTCCATTTCGCGGCTGTCAATGATGCCCTGCGAGCCGGGCGCGAGCGACCATTTGTTTGGGCCGTTGTGTATGATTTGCCGGGTTTTGCCGTCCTGATGAACGGTGATTTGCGCCACGTCGTTTTCGGTGAAGTTCCAGATTTGCCGTTCGCGGAAATTCCAGCTTTCCTTGGACAACAGGCTCAACACGTTGAAATCTTCCGGGGTGATGGCATAGACAAAATCCTCGTCCGCGCGGCGGACAAAAACCTCGTTGGTCTGCGCCGAACCGAAGGACAACTGGACGATGGCGCTGTTGGTGTCGCCCGCCGTCGAACGCAAAATGATCTGGCGTTGCGGCGTCGCAAGCCCGTAAGCCGGCCAGTCCGGCGCGACATCCTGGACAAAGTCGGCGATGCGCAAACCGGCGAGGACTTTGAGGAACGACTGCACGCTGTCGGCGTCCACGGGAAATTTTTCGCCGGCAACCTGCCAGTTGTTCGTTCCCTGCCGCCGCAGGATGTAATCGAAATTGTTCGTGCCGCGCACTTCGATTTCGGCGACGGGCGCGGTCAATTCGAGCAGATACGGATCGCGAAAACCGTTGAACGGGTCATACCACGGCGACAGCGGCTCTTTGGCGGTCGTCACAATCGCGTTCCAGCCTTCGCGCCGGGCATAAACCTGCGCCGCATCGTTCGTCGGGCTTTTGCCGATGTGAACGGCGGCGGCAAAATTGGTTCCGCGCGCGAGCCACAAATCCAAATCCGCCGGCTGCAATCCGAAGGCGGTCAAATCCGCGTTCGAGTCGTCGGTGACAAATTGTGTGACGCGCGCAGCCTGCAATTGTTGCAGCGCGGCGGTGATGAGATCATTGTTGGCGCGCGCCTGCAACGGGCGGGTCATGCGCCAGAGCCGGTTCGTCGCGTCGCGGTGCAACTCGATGACCTTCGCGCCGTTGGTCAGCACGATGGAATCGAAATCATTTTGCCCGGCATCCACGAGCGCGGTGTTGCGCCAGTCGTTGGCCGATTGCGGAATGAATTTGAGCCAGCCGGCGTCAACGACAAATGCGCCGTCCACGCCGACGACGCGCAAATAAACCTGGTTGCCCGGCGCGGTTTTATTGCCGACTTTCAACTGCCAGTGCCCGCCGCCGGATTCAATGACGAGCGTCGTTTGCGGATTTTCAAATCCAAATTCAGCGTCAGAATTTGGATTTTGCCGCAGTTCGGCGGCGTTGATGCGCAAGTCAGGCGCAAGTGCCTGGAGCGCGGTCAAAAGCGCCTCGATGGCGGCGGGCTGCGCCGGATATAAAACGGGTTCGGTGAGCAGCCATTCATTGTTCGTGCGGTCGGCGCGGATTTCCGATGCGCCGGACGGGATGACCTGGACGCTGGTGACGGCCTGCGGTTGCAGGCCGGGGAAGATTTTTCCCACGCCGGCGGCGGCCGGGTGGAAGTAATGTTGAGAAACAAAAATGAACGCGAACAGAATTGCCGCGACGACAAACCAAAACCATGTGCTTCTGGAGTTCATTGTTTATTTTCTCCGCACGAGCCAGACAATCCCGCCGAGCAGCAAAACCGCGCCGGGCAGCGCGCCGAGCAAAAGCCAGTCAAGTTGCTGCCCTTGTTTTTGCGTGAGCAGCAGGCGGAATTCCGTGACGGGATGCGGGCTGATGCCTGTCAATAATTCCTGGCGGTCGAGCAGCCAGTTGACCGCGTAGTTGAGAAAATCGCGGTCGGCGGCGGCCTCGATGAGCTGGTTGTCGAGAAAAAGCGAATCGCCGGCGACGACGATGCGCGTGTCGCCCAGCGGAGCGGCCACGCCCGCGACGGGTTTTTGATCCACCGCCGCGATCAGCGGATAACTGCGCGGCGCGGCGGCGGGATCGCCGTCGAGCGTCGAGGCTTCGCTGGACAAAACGAGCGCGTCCACTTGCGGCGCGTTCGCGGGCGGATTTGCCCAGTCCACTTTGACGACTGGCCGGGGCAAAACCATTTCCAACGCGAGTTGCGTGAGAGGATTGACAAAAGTTTTTGGATTGAATTTGCGGACGACCACGACCTGGCCGCCGATGGAATTTTGCGGGTCTTTCACATAAGTCGGCAAAACATTGACGCCCCACTTTTGCAAAATCGGTTCGAGGCCGGTCGGTTGTTCGATGGAAGCGTAATTGAACAGCACGAACAGCCGCCCGCCTTGCGCGAGATACTTGTCAATTTTTTGCAGTTCGGATTCGGCCAGCGGTTTGGTCGGCGCGGCGATGATGAGCAGGTTGCAATCCGGCGGCACTTCGGTGTCGCCGAGCAATTCGAGATTGTTGACGACAATGTCATTCTGCGCGAGCGTCAGGCCGAATTTTGAAAAACCGTTGTCGCCGGTGTCGGCGAGCGACGATTCGCCGTGGCCTTGCAAAAAACAGGCCTTGAACGGCTGCGCGTGGGCGAGCGCGAGCAGTTTGGAAGTGAACATGAGTTCGCCGTTGAACGTGACCGGTTTTTTGCGGAACTGCAATTCTCTTTGCTTCGGGTCAAAATCAGGGTCGCTCGGGTTCATTTGCACCGTCTGAAACCTCACGATTGCCTCGCCGGAGACAACATCATGCCGGTCGCTGCACGCGAAGATGATCAGGTCCTTGTTTGGCGGCGCGTTCGGGCTGTCGGCCTCGCCGGGCAGGTTGTATTGTTCCTTCACTTTTTCCGCTTCGCCTGGATCGGTGACATAATCCACGGCGCGGACGGAAATGTTTTTGTTCGCCGCGTTGTATTCTTTCGCCAGCGCGAGCAGGGTCGGATAAAAATTATCCTGGTCGTGCGTGTCGTAATAAAGCGTCACCGTCATCTGGTTCGTCAGCGAATTCAAAACCGCCAGCGTGCGCGATGACAGCCCGATGTTCGTCAGCGAACTTAAATAGAAACGGTGAAAAAATTGCGCGCCGAGATAGTTCAGCATCACCATGACCGCCAGCACCAACGCCGTGCGCACGAGCACGTCGAAGCCGATTTTCCAGCGGCGTCCCGGCGAGAAACTGGGTTGGGATTTGACGGCCATTTTATTTCCAGCGGCGGCTTTCCACTACGCGCAACGTCAGGAACAGGAAGAAAAAAGTCGCGGTCGCGTAAAAAACCACCGCGCGCGTGTCCACCGCGCCGCGCGCAAAATCTTCCATCTGGTCAAACATATTGAAATACGACAGCGCCTGAACCTGCCAGTGCGCCGCCACGAGCTTTGACTGCGTTGCCTTCGCCAGATAAGCCAGCGAAAATAAACTGATTCCCAGCACGAAACTGATCATCGCCGCCGTCATCTGGCTGCGCGAAACCGCCGAAGCCAGGCAACCCAGCGACAAAAACACGCAGCCGATGAGAAAAATCCCCAGATACATTCCGCCCACCGTGCCCGCGTCCAGCGCGCCCGCCTGGTTCGTGAAATGCCGCACAATGAACACACACGCCAGCAACGGCAGCCACGCGACCATGTAAAAAATAATTGCCGCCGTGAATTTCGCCGTGACCACCTGCAAATCGCCCACCGAAGTCGTCATCAAAGTTTCAAACGTGCCCGTTGCTTTTTCCAGCGCGAACAACCGCATCGTGATCACCGGCGTGGCCAGCAGCAGGATCAGCCAGAAGTAAAACGTGCTGTAAAACATTTCCGTCACCGGCGCGGTGAAAGGCGCGCTGCCGACGCCAACAATCAACACGACAAAACTTAATCCCAGCAATAGTGTGATCGCCGCGATGATGACGTAGCCCGTCACGGAAAAGAAAAACGCCGCCAGTTCGCGCCGCGTCAATGTCCAGAAAATTCTCATCAGGCTTCTTCATCCTCGTTCGGCTTTGTCACTTGGACGTAAATGTCCTCCAGCGAATGACGGCTGCGCGTCAGTTCCCGCAGCACCCAGCCGCGCTCGCGCGCCAGTTTGAAAATTGCCGGGCGCAAATCATATCCGTCATACGGCGTCAGCGCGCAGCGCTGGAATTCGCCTTCGCCCGGCGACACGTCAAATTGCTGCACGCCCATCGTCTGCGACAGGGTTTCGCGCAACGCGTCCGCCGGCGCGGCGATTTCCGCGATGACCTGGCTGCCGCCGGCCATGTGCTTCTGCAAATTTTCCGGCGTGTCCGCCGCCAGGATTTTTCCGTCATACATGATGAGCATCCGGCTGCACATCATTTCCGCCTCCGGCAGAATGTGCGTCGAAATCAAGACCGTGTGCCTGCCCGCGAGACTTTTGATCAATTGCCGCACCGAGCGAATCTGGTTCGGGTCGAGGCCGATCGTCGGCTCGTCCAAAATGATCAATTCCGGCTCATGCACGAGCGCGTCGGCCAGCCCGACGCGCTGGCGATAACCCTTCGACAATTGCCCGATGATGCGTAGGCGCACGTCCGTCAATCCACATTGCTCCATCACCGTGTTCACTCGCAACCGGGATTTTTTCCAGCCGAGTCCCTTGAGCCGCGCGCGGAATTTCAAATACTCGCGCACGCGCATTTCGGGATAAAGTGGATTATTTTCCGGCATGAAACCGATCCGGCGACGCACTTCGTCCGACTGGTGAAAAACATCGAAGCCCGCCACGCGCACCGTGCCGCTCGTCGCCGGCATGAAGCATGAGAGAATCCGCATCGTCGTGCTTTTGCCCGCGCCGTTCGGCCCGAGCAGGCCGACGATTTCGCCGCGCGCAACTGAAAACGAAATGCCGCCGACCGCCGTGCGGCCCGCGTAACGCTTCGTCAAATTGGAGACTTCAATCATCGCTTTTCAACCGCTAAAACCGCTCGAAGTGTAGCTGAAAAATCACCCTGCGGGCAACCGCTCATTTCATTTAACAGCCAAAACCGCCGTTTGTTGCGTTCAAAATTTGTAATCGTAGGAGACGGCGCAAGGAGTCTCTGACTTTCAATTTGAGTCTCGTCACCTCGACTCCTACAATCATTTCAACTTGATCCTGCAAACGGAAAACTTTTACTCGCAATGGCGTCCGCAATCCGCCGCCGCAAACTATTTGCGCGACGAACATTTTCCGACCGAACGCCTGCTGCAAGCAATCTGGCAGCACCAACGGCTCAAACGCGGCGAGTTGAAAACTGCCGATGGAAAATCCATTCGCGTTTTACACCCCGGATTTGCAAGTGTCGAAGGCGGGCCGGATTTTCAAAATGCAGTTTTGCAAGTTGGAAGCGAAAGTCCACGCTCCGGTGACGTGGAAATTGATTTGCGCGCGGGCGGCTGGCGCGCGCACGGCCACGACAAAAATAAAAATTTCCAGAATGTTCTGCTTCACGTCGTCTGGGATGAAGAAGTCCAAAGTCTAAAGTCCAATGCCCAAAGTTTTCCGGCGATTTTGCCTTTGAAAAATGCGTTGGACGCGACGCTGGCGGAATTGAGTTTGTCGCTCGAAAATGAATCGCTGCGCTCGCTGCCGGAAAATCTTCGCGGCAAATGCTGCGCGCCGTTGCGTGAGTTGGACGAGATGAAATTGGCGGAACTTTTGCGGCAAGCCGCGCGCGTCCGTTTTCAATTCAAGGCGGAACAATTTCTCGCCCGCGCAAAAAATGCCGGCTGGGAGCAGGCGCTCTGGGAAAACCTGTTCCGCGCGCTCGGCTACAAACACAACGCCTGGCCGATGCAAAATCTGGCGGAGACAATAGTGGCACGGGCGTCCCGCCCGTGTGATGGAAACCAAAAACACACGGGCGAGACGCCCGTGCCACTGCTCGCATTGCAGGCACGGCTGCTCGGCGTCAGCGGACTTTTGCCGGACGAATTGACGCGCGCGCAAAAAAGCACGGACAATTATTTGCGCCGCGTCTGGGATTTCTGGTGGCGCGAGCGCGACACATTTTCCGATTCCATTTTACCGCGCGCGATTTGGAAATTTCATGGTTTGCGCCCTGCAAATCATCCGCAACGGCGGCTCGCGCTGGCATCGCACTGGCTTGCGGATAAAAATTTCATTTCAAAAATTGAGAGTTGGAGCGCGGCGGAAATTTCCGACAAAAGACTTTTGGATTCGCTCCTCGAAATTTTTCAAGTCGAGAGCGATGAATTCTGGTCGTGGCACTGGACGTTCAAATCAGCGCGGATGAAAAAACCGCAGCCGCTGCTTGGCGAAGCGCGCGTGACGGATTTTGCCGTGAACGTGATTTTGCCGTGGCTTTGGATTCGCGCAAAGGAAGGCGGCAATGAAAAAATCCGGCGCGAAGTGGAACGACGATTTTTTGCGTGGCCTGCCGCCGAGGATAATTCAGTTTTGAAACTGGCGCGGCAGCGTTTGCTGGGAACTGCGAACGCGCGCGTTTTGACAAACGCGGCTGCGCAGCAGGGTTTGATGCAAATCGTGCGGGATTTTTGCGGGAACTCGAACGCGGTCTGCGATGATTGCCAGTTTCCTGAACTGGTGCGCGGGTGGAAAATGCCTGCGTAGGAGTCGAGGTGACGAGACTCAAATCAAAAAGAGAAAATTAGAGACTCCTTACGTCGTCTCCTACAAATTTATTTCACTTCGAGCTTTGAGAAAGCGTCGTTGAGGCCGTTGGATTGCGGTTCGGCGGAAACAGGCACTTTTATTTTCGACGGTTTCGGCGCGAAATTGTTTTCGTGATGATCTTTTTCCGGCGTGCCGTCGTTTTCTTTCTGATTTGGATTCTTGGCGCGCTTGTTTCGCGGCAGCGGGCTGATCATGACGTTGATGCCGCGCCCGATGAGCTTCGGCGGGAAATCGGGATGGCCGAAAGGCGCGATGTCGGCAAGGAATTTGTTGATGACGGCAAAGCCGACCTCGGTGTGCGCCATTTCGCGTCCCCGGAATTTCAGCGCGATCTTCACCTTCATGTCCTCGCAAAGAAAATCTATCGCGTGAGTCAATTTGATGCCGAGGTCGTGCGGGTCAATGCGCGGGCTTAATTGCACTTCCTTGACGATTGAGGCGTGGTTATGTTTCTTGGTTTCTTTTTCCTTCTTCGCCATTTCGTAACGGTATTTTCCAAAATCAACGAGCCGGCAGACAGGCGGAACGGCGGTCGCGGCGATTTCAACCAGGTCCACGGCGTGCTGGCGCGCGAGGTTCAGCGCCTCGGTGAGCGGAATGACGCCGAGCTGCTGGCCGTCCACTGCGATGACGCGGACCTCGCGGGCGCGGATTTTGCCGTTGACGCGGACAAACGAGGCGGGCGAGGAATTGCGTGGAGAAAAAGGGCGGCTCAAGAAACCCTCGTCGGTTGTGACATGACTTTAATTTTTAGCATCAAGCAGATTGCCGTGACGGGCAATTCAAATAGTGCCTTGTTAATAAGCCTTTGCCGCCAGTCGCGCAAGTAAAAATTTTGGAAACTGGCATCGGAAAAAAGATCACAAGAGTTGGTTGACGGTTGGAACGCATCTGGCTGTTTCAAGTTTGCATCGCCTGATGCCTGCAAAACTTTTCCGCAATTTTGGCTGCGTGCGGCCAAATGCAAGATCAACATGGTTGGAAGTCGCTGGATTTTAATTCTGAAAAATTCTGTCAATTCCGCCTCTTTGCGTTATAACACGGCGCGATGTTAAAACAATTTTTCCAGCCGCTCATCGCGTGGTATCTCGCCGCGCTCAAGACCGCCGGTTATCCGGTCATCATGCTGCTGATGACGATGGAAAGTTCCTTCCTGCCGCTGCCGAGCGAGGTCATCATCCCGCCCGCCGCGCATCTCGCGGACGCGGGACAGATTCCGCTGGGATTCGCGGGCATCGTCATCGCGGGCGCGTTCGGCTCGTGGCTCGGCGCGACGATCATGTATTGGCTGGCGCGGATGGCCGGTCGTCCAATTATTTTGCGTTATGGAAAACTGGTTTTGTTTCCGCCGGAAAAACTGGAGAAGGCCGAGCGCTGGATGTCGCATTACGGCGCGATGGGCGTGTTCATCGCGCGGCTGCTGCCGGGCGCGCGGCAACTCGTCGGCATTCCCGCCGGCATCGCGCGGATGGATTACCTGAAATTTTCCATCTTCACGCTGCTCGGCTCGACGATCTGGTGCGCGGTGCTGTGCTACGTCGGCGTGAAAGCGGGTCAGGATGAAAAATTGATGCACGGTGAATTGCATCACGTCGCGCTCTGGCTCGGCGGCGCGATGATTTTTCTGGGCGCACTTTATTATTTCTTCGTGCATAGGCACATGAAGAAAAAATCGTGAATTGTTGAATTGTTGAATTGTTGAATCGGAAATTTCCGCGCGCTACCCGATTTAACAGTTTAACGAATAAAATTCCTCTGTGTCTCTGCGTCTCTGTGGCAAAATAATTCTTCGTCGCCGAAAATTGACTTCCGTTGTAAATTGTTTCCGTGCCAGCCAGCGATTCCATCCGCAAAAAAATCAGCGCGTTGCCGCACAAGCCGGGCATTTATTTGATGCGCGACCGGTTTGGCACGGTCATTTATGTTGGCAAGGCGCGCAATTTGCGCAAGCGCGTCGCGCAGTATTTTCAGAGCGCGCGCCGCTCGGCGTGGGATTTGAAATTCAACGCGCTCGTCGAGGCGATCCACGATTTCGATTTCCACGTCGTCCGCAGCGAACCCGAGGCGCTCCTGCTCGAAAGCAAACTCATCAAGGAATTCAAGCCGCGCTACAACATCAGCTTCCGCGACGACAAAAGATTTTTGATGTTGAAAGTGAATCTAAACGATCCGATTCCGAATTTTTCTTTTGCGCGATTCAAAAAAGACGACGGCGCAAAATATTTCGGTCCGTTCGTCAACGCGACGGCGGCTCGCAACGTCGTCACGCTCGCGCAACGGCAATTCAATCTGCGCGGTTGCCGCGTGTTCACGCCTGGCCCGGCTGATTACAAGCATTGCCTTTACGCGCATCTGAAATACTGCACCGCGCCATGCGTTGAAAATGTTTCGCGCGAGCAATATCTCGAACAGGTCAAGGCCGCGTGCAGTTTTCTCGAAGGCCAGTGCCGCGAAATGCAGGAACAGCTCGAAGGTGAAATGAAAAGGGCGGCGAAGAATCAGGATTTTGAAAAAGCCGCGAGCCTGCGCGACTTGGTTCGCGACCTCAAAGACACTTGGAAAAAAACGGAAAAGTTTGCGCGCATTCCATATTCATTGCCGGGAAATATCCAGCCGCAAAATGATCTGGTAGAACTCGCGAACATTCTCGATTTGCCCTCACCGCCATTGCGGATTGAGGGTTTCGACATTTCAAACATCAGCGGAACTTTTGCCGTCGCGTCGCTCGTGAGTTTCAAAAACGGCCGGCCGGACCGCGCGAATTATCGGCGCTTCAAAATTAAAACCGTCGAAGGCCAGGATGATTTTGCCAGCATGGCGGAAGTCGTGCGGCGGCGTTACACGCGGGTTTTGAGCGAGTCCAAAGTCCAAAGGTCTTTGCAGACGGCCACCAAGTCCAAAGACGAAGGCGGCGAGGCCATTCCGCAGGAACTTCAAAAATTGGTGGGCGAAACGAGCCGGAAAGTGCGGCGCGGAATTCCTGTCAAAAGCGTAGGACAGGCGTCGCGCCTGTCTCAAATTTCAAGAGAAAATTCAAGTGCAAATGGAGACAGGCGCGACGCCTGTCCTACGTTACCTGATTTGATCTTGATTGACGGCGGCAAAGGACAATTGAGCATGGCGGTCGCGGAATTGAAAAAACTGGGACTCGAAAAAATTCCCATCATCGGTCTGGCGAAGGAATTTGAAGAGATTTATCTGCCGGGCAAAAGCGAACCGTTGCGGCTCGGACTCGATCATCCGGCGGTGAAATTGTTGCAGCGCATCCGCGACGAATCGCATCGCGTGGCGAATTCCTACAACGCGCAACTGCGGCTCAAGCGGATTTCCGAAAGCGTGCTCGACGAATTTCCCGGCATCGGCGCGCGGCGCAAATCGGCGTTGCTGAAAAAATTCGGCTCGGTGCAGCGGTTGCGGACGGCGACGTTGGAACAATTAGCCGCCGTGCCGGGTTTCGGCGGCAAGGCGGCGGAGGAATTGAAAAAGTTTCTGGCGGCGCGGTCAGTTTAATGTTTGGTTGTTTTGAACTGCAATTTCAATCTAAACCGTATTTTTCTATTACTAAAACCAACAACCAAACCGGCAATAATAAAAATTGTCCATATAATGTAATTCGGAAACCAACCTGCCCACCAATCGCTGGAGAAATAAATGGAAGAATTTCTGTGAAAGACAAACCGCCCCAGCAAATTTAGAATCAGCGTGATAGTCAGTCCGACGCAGCCTGTCCAAAGCAAGCTCCATTTGGCAGTGCGTTTCGCCCAGCAATTTTTCCCGAACTCGTTTTGGAGTTCATCAGCATGACCAATTTGTCGAGCGGCGATTTCAAAAGCTTGTTGCTCATTTTGTCCCGATTTCACCTGCCGCTCAATTTCTTCGCGCAGATGAATTTCCAATTCTTCCAGCGGCACGGGCGTTCTGATTCCGGCGGCGAGCATTTGTCTCCGCCATTCTGCGATTGATTGTTCGAGGTCAAACATATTGTTCCTTTTTTAATCCGGCCAAAACGGAATGCACGAGCGACCATTGTTCGTGATGTTTGGCCATCGCGGTTTTACCGTCTTTTTTGAGCGAGTAATATTTCCGTTTCCGTCCCGTCTCGCTTTCCGCCCAGCACGATTTGATCAAGCCGCGATGTTCCATGCGGTGCAAAACCGGATAAAGCATTCCGTCCGTCCAGTTCAGCTTGCCGTCGGAGCGAGCTTTGACTTCTTGAATGATGGCGTAACCGTAGCTCTCGCCCTTGGAAAGCAGCGACAAAATCAACGGTTCAGCCGAAGCGGCAACGAGTTCTTTGCGAATCATAGAGACACCATACATAGACTTTATATGTATGTCAAGCAGAAAATCGGCGAATTGTAATTCCGTCAATCGCGCCGCAGAAATAGCTCTCGTTTCATCCCAAACTCCGCTAGAGTGCAAAAGTCGAAAGACATTTTATGTCCACAAAATTATTTTCCGAACTCGGCCTGTCCACTGAAATCCTCAAGGCTATTGATAAACTCGGCTTTGAAAAAGCCGCGCCGATCCAGGCCGAGGCCATTCCCGTTTTGATGAGCGGACGCGACGTCGTCGGCCAGTCGCAGACCGGTTCCGGCAAGACGGCGGCATTCGCGATTCCGGCCATTGAAAAAACCGATCCGAATCTGAAAGCCGTTCAAGTTCTGATTCTTTGCCCGACACGCGAACTCGCCGTGCAGGTGGCCGAGGAATTTCACAAGCTCACGCTTTTCAAGCGCGGCATCGCCTCGCTTCCGATTTACGGCGGGCAATCTTACGAGCGCCAGTTTTGGGGTCTGAAACAAGGCGCGCAAATCGTCATCGGCACGCCGGGGCGCGTGATGGACCATATGCGGCGCGGCACGATCCGCCTCGCGCAAATCAAGATGGTCATCCTCGACGAAGCCGACGTGATGCTCAACATGGGTTTCCGCGAGGACATCGAAACCATTTTGAAAGACGCGCCAAAAGAGCGGCAGACCGTTTTCTTTTCCGCCACGATGCCAAAACCAATCCGCGATTTGATCGAAAAATATTCGCGCAATCCGCAGAACGTGAAGATTGACCAGAAGGCGATGACCGTCCCGACCGTCGAGCAATGCTATTACGAAGTGGATCGCCGCTACAAAGTGGATTTGCTCACGCGGCTGATTGACATTTACGATCTCAAACTTGGAATTATTTTTTGCAACACCAAGCGCATGGTGGACGACCTCGTGGATCATCTCGAAGCGCAAGGCTACATGGCCGACCGCCTGCATGGCGACATGACACAGGCGCAACGCGACCGCGTGATGGGAAAATTCCGCAAATCCGGTCTGGAATTTCTCGTCGCCACGGACATCGCCGCGCGCGGCATTGACGTGGACGATATTCAAGTCGTTTTCAATTACGATTTGCCTTATGACGGCGAAGATTACGTTCACCGCATCGGAAGAACCGGCCGCGCCGGAAGAACCGGCCGCGCCATTTCATTTGCGTCAGGCCGTGAACTGTTTCAAATCCGCAACATCGAACGCTACACCAACACGCGGATTCAACGCGCGAAAATTCCGACCGTGGACGAAGTTCACGAAGTCCGCGCGAGCCTGTTCCTCGACAAACTCCGCGCCACGCTGACGAGCGGCGAATACAAAAAACAAGATCACCTCATCGAGCGCCTGCTCGAAGAGGGTTTTAATTCCACCGACATCGCCTCCGCGCTCATCCATCATCTGCAAGGCGGCGACGTCGCGCCCGCGAAACTCGCGCCGCCCGAGGAAATTTCTTTTGAACGCCCGGAACGCCCAAGTTTCCGCGACCGAAACGAAGGCCGCGACAATCGCGGCAACCGTTTTGAAGATCGTCCCGCGCGCAATGCACCTTTTCGCGATGAGGACCGCCGCGAACGCGCACCTTACCGCGACACACGTGAACAACGCCAGCCACCGCGCACATTCGTGACGCCAGCCGCCAACACGGCAGTTCCTCGCGTTCCGAAAACAATCATTCCGCCGCCGCCGAAGCGAATCGTAAAAACTTTCCACGCTGCGCCCGCGACAATCGCAGCGCCCGTTGCAAAGGCTCTTGAAGGTAGGGCGGGCAGTCCTCTGCCCGCCGTCGTGGAAAAACCCGCGAGCGGCGTGCACGGAGTGACGCGCCCGACCAGTGAATCTGCCGAACCAAAAACTTTTTCCGACGCGGAAATTCTCGCATCGGTAAAACCTGAAACGCTCGCGCCGGAATTGATCAAATCAAAACCAGCACCGTTTTACGCAAAAATTGCGCCGTCAGAATCCGCGTCCAAAAAAAGTAAAATTAAACCCGAGCGCAAAACTCCCGCCGACCAGACGCGCCTGCACATCAACGTCGGCGAAGAAATGGGCGTCGTGCCGATTGACATCGTGAATTCCATCGCGGGCGAGACGGGCTTGCCCGGAAAAGTCGTCGGCAAGGTGGATGTGCGCGAGCGGCATTCGTTTGTGGATGTTTCCAGCGAACACGCCAACGCCATTCTTGCAAAACTCAACCGCGCGGAAATCAAGGGCACAAAAGTAAAAATAAAAGCGGCGTAAATCGGTGCGTTGTGTAAATGTCCAATGCGCCAAGCACCGTGTTGGAGCCAATACTCGCAGTCATTGAATGCCGGACGTCTTACAAAATATATTTGACTATTCAGTCAATTTCCATACATTGGCTTTGCTTGGACAAAAAACAGCCATGAATGCGAATGTAGAAATTCCAGGGGTTGAGAATGAGTTGACGGTCACCGACCAATCCTTCGGCGGCGAAGTGCTGGCGGTTCGGCAGCCGGTTTTGGTGGATTTGTGGGCCGCATGGTGCGGGCCATGCAGGATGATCGTGCCTTTGATTCACGAGTTGGCGGTCGAATATGCCGGCCGGATCAAAGTGGTGAAATTGAACGTGGATGAAAATCCTGAAACCGCCGCGCGATTTAACATTTCAAGCATTCCAACTTTGCTGGTTTTCAAAAATGGCCGGGTTGTTGATCGAATCACCGGGCTGACTTCAAAGAAAGCACTGGCAAACAAACTCGACGCGCAGTTGAACTGATTATTTATGGGAAGACCCAGCGAGGCCAAAGAAAAACTGCTGCAAGTGGCTTTTGATTTGATTTGGAATCAGAGTTACGGCTCTGTGAGCGTGGATCACATTTGCGCGCGCGCCCGCGTCAACAAAGGCAGTTTTTATCATTTTTTCCCCTCCAAATCCGATCTGGCGGTTGCGGCTTACGAGGAACATTGGCGGGAGAAGCAGCCGGAATTGGACAAGATTTTTTCCCCGCAAATTCCGCCATTGGAACGGCTGGAACGCTGGTGCAGGCACATTTGCAACCGCCAAAAGCAAAAGGCTGAAAAATACGGCCACGTCTGCGGCTGCCCTTATGCCAGCCTCGGAACCGAACTGGCGACGCAGGATGAAAAAATCCGCGTCAAAGCCCAGGAACTCATGGACCGCAACATTCGATATGTCGAAAGCGCGCTGACGGATGCCAAGCGCCAGGGACTCGTGTCCATTGACAATCCGCAGGCGGGAGCCAGGCGCGTCTATTCGTCGGTGCTGGGCTTGTTGCTCCAGGCCAAAGTTCGCAACGAACTCGAACTGCTTCAGGATTTGGAACCAATGGTCATGAACACGATCGGAGCCAGGGAGCTTGCAGCTTAAAAAGTATTTTACAAAAACTGGAATTTGGATTGAAATCAAGCGCGCATTTTTGACTAAACAGTTATTTACTTAAAATCCAAAATGGATTTAATATGATGAAAATAAATTATGTTTCACAAGAAACGCTGTTGAACCAGCCTCGACCATTGACAAACGCAATGAAGACTAATTCTTCATGGAAGATTCCGGTTGCCGATCATTTCATGCCGGAAGAATTGGTTGTCATCAAATATGCCAAATTGAGGAATAATAATTCCGGCGCGGTTTGCCGGGCGATCCCGGCATTTTAACCAAGGATTCAAGACGTTCCTATGTGGATTGTTCTTCTAGCTCTGCGCCGGCCTTACACGTTTGTGGTGGCCGCGCTGCTGCTGGCCATATTGACGCCATTCATTCTGCTGCGGATGCCGACGGACATTTTTCCGGCCATCAACATTCCCGTCGTCAGCATCATCTGGCAATACACCGGCCTCGACGCCAAACAGGTGGAGCAGCGCATTGTTTATGTTCACGAACGTTCGCTGACCGTGACGGTCAACAACATCGAGCACATCGAGTCCACTTCCTACAACGGCATCGGCGTCGTCAAGGTTTTTCTCCAGCCGAACGCTTCCGTGGATTCCGCCGTGGCGCAAATCACGGCGACCGCGCAAACGGTTTTGAAGCAGATGCCGCCGGGCATCACGCCGCCGTTGATCATCCAATACAGCGCCTCGACGGTTCCGATTTTGCAATACAGTTTCAGCAGCCCGAAAATGTCGGAACAGGAATTATATGACGCGACGCTCAACCAAGTTCGCGTCGGCCTCATCTCCGTGCCCGGCGCGATGATTCCGGCGCCTTACGGCGGCAAACAACGCGTCATCGCGGTGGATTTGAGCCTGCCCGCGCTCAAGGCCAAAAACATTCAGGCGCAGGATGTCATCGCCGCCATCAACGCGCAGAACCTCGTGCTGCCCAGCGGCACGGCGAAAATCGGCCAGACGGAATACTCGGTGGCCGTGGACGCCAACGCGAAATTGATTGATGACTTGAATCATCTGCCGATCAAAGTCGTCAACGGCGCGACGATTTATTTGAGCGATGTCGCGCAGGTTCACGACGGCTACACGCCGCAGCAAAATGCCGTGCGACAGGACGGCGTGCGCGGCGCGTTGCTGACGATCATGAAAGCCGGCAACGCCTCGACGCTTGACGTGGTGAAAGGCGTCAAAGCCGTGCTGCCGCACGTCATGGCGTCGCAACCGCCGGATTTACAAGTCAAAGAATTTGCCGATCAATCGCTTTTCGTGCGCGCCGCCATCAGCGGCGTCGTCAAGGAAGGCGTCATTGCCGCCGCGTTGACGGCAGCGATGATTTTATTGTTTCTCGGTTCGTGGCGCAGCACGTTCATCATCGCGCTTTCAATCCCGCTGGCCGTGCTTTGTTCCATCGCCGCGTTGAGCGCGCTCGGCGAAACCATCAATTTAATGACGCTCGGCGGTTTGGCGCTGGCAGTCGGCATTTTGGTGGATGACGCGACCGTCACCATTGAAAATATCCATCGTCACATGGCTTCGGGCCAGCCGCTGGAAGAATCCATCCTCAAAGGTTCGCAGGAAATTGTTTTGCCCGCGTTCGTTTCCGCGCTGTGCATTTGCATCGTGTTCGTGCCGATGTTTTTTCTCACGGGCGTCGCGCGCTATTTGTTCGTGCCGCTGGCGGAAGCCGTCGTGTTTGCGATTCTGGCCAGTTACATCATTTCGCGAACGCTCGTGCCAACATTGGTGATGTGGCTTTATCGCAACGTCAAATTGCACGGCGAACACATTGACGAATCAAAAGCGCCGTTCTGGATTTTGCCGTTCGTCCGTTTCCAGCGTCATTTTGAAAATGGCTTCGACCGTTTTCGCAACGGCTATCGCGCACTGCTGGCAAGCTGTTTCGAGCATCGCAAAATTTTCGCGCCGCTTTTTCTCGCGTTTTGCGTTGGTTCGTGGCTGCTCGCGGAAGTCCTCGGCAGAAATTTTTTCCCGGCGGTGGACACGGGACAATTTTTGCTGCATCTGCGCGCGCCGACGGGAACGCGCATTGAAGAAACCGAGCGGCTCGCCGGCGAAGTCAACAGCGTCATTCACAAAACAGTTCCGGCGAACGAACTCGGCGGCGTTCTTGACAACATCGGCATTCCGAATTCCTCGATCAATTTGAGCTACAACACCAGCGGCGTGATCGGCGCGGGCGACGCGGACATTTTGGTTTCGCTCAAGCCCGGACACGCGCCGACGGAAAATTACGTCCGCAAATTGCGCGCGCAATTGGGACGCGAATTTCCCGGCGTGATGTTTTATTTCCTGCCGGCGGACATCGTGAGCCAGACGCTCAATTTCAGCCTGCCCGCGCCGTTCGACGTGCAGATTGTCGGGCGCGACCAGGTCAAAAACCGCGAACTCGCCGTGCAGTTGGCCGAGCAAATCAAAAAAGTTCCCGGCGCGGTGGACGTGCGCGTGCAGCAGCCGGATAATTTGCCGCAGTTCAGCATTTCCGTTGACCGCACCAAAGCCGCCGAAATGGGATTGACCGTGCAAAACGTGGCCGGTTCCGTTTTGCTTGGCTTGAGCGGCAGCAGCCAGGTGCAGCCGGCCTACTGGCTCAATCCCGCTGTCGGCGTGCAATATCTCATCAATGTCCGCGCGCCGGAATACGCGGTGAATTCCGTGGAGCAACTGAATGCCCTGCCGGTCAGCGCCGGCCAGTCCGGCGACCAAATTCTCGCCAATGTCGCCAGCATCAAGCGGATTGAAATTCCGCCGGTGGTTTCGCATTACAACATCGCGCCGGTCATTGACATTTACGGCGGCGTGGACGGCCGCGACCTCGGCGGCGTTTTGAGCGGCATCCAGCCGCTCGTCGCAAAAATCAAAAAAAATTTGCCGCGCGGCAGCGACATCATCGTGCGCGGCCAGGCTGAAACCATGCGCTCAAGTTATATCGGCCTCGGACTCGGCTTGGTCATGGCGATCGTTTTGATTTACTTTTTGCTCGTGGTGAATTTCCAGAGCTGGCTCGACCCGTTCATCATCATCACGGCGCTGCCCGGCGCGCTGGCCGGCGTCGTGTGGGGATTGTTTTTGACGCAGACGACGTTGAGTGTTCCGGCGCTGATGGGCGCAATCATGAGCATGGGCGTGGCCACGGCCAATTCCGTGCTCGTCGTTTCATTCGCGCGCGAAAATCTTCATAATGGACTCGATTCGGTTGCCGCCGCAATGGAATCTGGCATCAGCCGCATCCGCCCTGTTTTGATGACCGCGCTCGCCATGATCATCGGCATGGCACCGATGAGCCTCGGCCTCGGCGAAGGCGGCGAACAAAATGCGCCGCTCGGTCGTGCCGTCATCGGCGGACTTGTGTTCGCCACGATTGCCACGCTGTTTTTTGTCCCGGTCGTTTTCAGCTTCATGCACCGGCATCACAAGCCGCAGCCAGCCAATCCATTTTTAACAAAATGAACTCAACTACACCTTCATCGTCATCCGCGCCGCCGCCGGTTCGTTTGCGCCGCGTCGCGGAAATTGTCGTCGTCCTCATCATCATCGGCCTGATCATCGGTTTCGTGCCGCGCTGGCGGGCGCACCGAAAACTTTTGGCGGAAACGAAAACCGATTCCGTTTTGACCGTGAACGTCATTTCACCGACGCCGTCCAAGCCGGATTTCGGCACGCCGCTGCCCGCCGACGTTCAGGCGTTCGTGCAGGCTTCGATTCACGCGCGCGCCAGCGGCTATTTGAAAGATTGGTTTGCCGACATTGGCGACCACGTTACGAACGGCCAGGTGCTCGCGGAAATTGAAACGCCGGAATTGGGCGAACAACTCGCGCAGGCCAAAGCCGAGTTGGATCAGGCCAAAGCCTCGCTCGATCTGGCCAAAGTCACCGCCGACCGCTGGACGGATTTGCTCAAAACCGCCAGCGTGAGCGAACAGGAAACCGCTGAAAAAAAATCTGATTATCTTTTGGCGCAAGCAAACGTCGAAGCGGCGCAGGCAAACGTCAAACGCCTCGAAGACTTGAAAAGTTTTGATCGTGTCACCGCGCCGTTCGCCGGAACAGTCACGTTGCGCAACACGGACATCGGCCAGCTTATTTCCGCCGACAGCGGGCCGGAATTGTTCCGCATGGCGCAAACCGATCCGCTGCGCGTCTACGTCCAGGTGCCGCAGCAATATGTCCAGGCCATCGCGCCCGGCCAGAAAGCCACGCTGATATTTCAGGAAGCGCAGGGCCGCGAATTTGAAGCGACCGTCACGCGCACCGCCGGGGCGGTTGACCCGGCCACGCGCACGCTGCAAGTTGAGTTGCAAGTGCCCAATCCGCGCGGCGAAATTCTCGCCGGCAGTTACGCGCAAGTCCGGTTCAACGAAAGCCCCGCGCCAAACGTGCTGACGATTTCTGACAACGTGCTGATTTTCCGTTCGCAGGGAATGCAGGTCGCCACCGTCGGCGCTGACAACAAAGTGAAATTGATTTCCGTCACGCTCGGACGCGATTTCGGCAACACCGTCGAAGTGCTTGCCGGTTTGAATGTGAACGACCGCGTCATTGACAATCCGCCGGATTCCATCGCCGACGGCATGGCGGTGCAAATCGCGCAACCGGCGGAAACCAATTCGGCGGCAAAATGAAAACTGCGCGAACGAAAAGAATTTTCACAGAAGCAAACGAAGGGAACAAAGTTCTCCGCTTTCTTTGTTGTCTTCTGTTGATTGCTGTTGCGGGTTGCGCCGTCGGCCCGGATTATCATCGCCCCGCCGCGCTGACAAACCAGCCGCTGCCGAAAACATTCAGCGACAACAATCCGACGAACGCAACCATTTGGAAAATCGCCGAGCCGTCCGCGAATTTGCCGCGCGGCGAGTGGTGGCAATTGTTCAGCGATTCGGAATTGAACCGGCTGGAAACGCTTGCGCTGACGAACAACCAAAATCTCGTTGCCGCCGCCGCGCGATTTGAGCAGGCGCGCGATCTTGCCGCCGCCGCGCGCTCGAAATTTTATCCGCAACTTTCTGCGGGCGGCACGCCGAACGGCGACATCAATCGCCAGCGCACGAGTGTGAACGAACCTCAAAATGGCCAACCCGCCGGCGCGCCATACACTTACGACACGTTCACTGCGCCGCTTTATCTCGGCTGGGAAATTGATTTGTGGGGACGCGTGCGACGGCAATCACAGGCCGCGCACGCGCGATTTGTCGCCAGCACGGACGATTTGGAATCGGCGAAACTGGACGTCGCCGCCGAAGTCGCGGACGATTATTTTTCACTGCGGACTTTGGACGACGAATACACTTTGATCGCCAACACGATTGAAGATTATCGCCGTTCGCTGGAACTCACGCAAAATCGCCGGCGCGGCGGAATTGCCTCTGACCTTGATGTCTCGCAGGCGGCGACGCAACTTCACGCCGCCGAAGCGCAGTTGCCGGACATTCAATTAAGCCGCGTGCAAACGCTCCATGCGCTCGCAATTATTTGCGGCCAGTCACCGGTTGATTTTTTCATCGCGACGAATTCAGAAACTTCCGCGACGGCTCCGAACATTCCGCCCAGTTTGCCGAGCGAATTGCTCGAACATCGTCCCGACATCGCCGCCGCCGAACGCCGCATGGCCGCCGCCAACGCGGACATCGGCGTGGCCAAGGCCGCGTTTTTTCCGACCGTTCGCATCAACGGCCTCGCCGGTTTTCAATCTCTTGACGCAAGTTCATGGTTTGACTGGCCGAGCCGTTTTTGGTCGGTCGGGCCGTCCATTCAACTGCCATTGTTCACCGGCGGTTTGAATCGTGCGAACCTGGCTTTCGCGCGCGCCGCTTACACTGAAACCGTCGCCGATTATCGCCAGACCGTTTTGAGCGCGTTTGGCGAAGTTGAAGATGAACTTGCCGCGCAACATTTGCTGGCCGACGAATGGAACGCGGAAAATGAAGCCGTCGTTTTCGCGCGCCGCACGCTGGAAATCTCAAACAACCGCTACAAGGCCGGACTCGTGACTTATCTCGACGTGGCCACGGCGCAAACCGACGCGTTGAACCAGGAACGCGCCGCCGTGCAACTGGACGGCGCCCGCCTGACGGCTTCCATCAACCTGATCAAGGCGCTCGGCTGCGGCTGGCGGCAAATGGAAAAATAATTGACCTGGCTGGAAAACAGAAACATTGTGGAATTATGCAGTTGAAGGAAGCGGCGGGCAAAAGCAGTGGGGCAGGCATCCTGCCTGCCAAATTACCGTTGAGAATCAAGGGAGGTTTCTGGCGGAACCGGGCAGGCAAGATGCCTGCTCCACTGCCGCCCGTGGATTTCAGCGGCGAAAATTTCCCGCGCAAAATGAGCGGGTTGAATTTCATTTGGTATAATCTTGACGGCGCGGCAGGCCCGCGTTCAAATTCTTCCGCACTTCAACCCTCAACCAAATCAAAATCATGGCTGTCCCCGTCCAATTGACCACGAACGTGCAGAACGAAACCTTCGGCGGTGTCACTTATCACATCCAGGGCGAACTGGTGCCGGCGTTGCATCTGGAATTGAGCAACACTGGCGTTTATTTCGAACATCACATTTTGCTCTGGAAAGACCCGGCGGTGATGATTGCGTTGCATCCGATGAAAGGCGGCTTCAAGCGGATGCTCGCGGGAATGCCGTTTATGCTGACTGGCGCGAACGGGCCGGGGCGCATCGCGTTCAGCCGCGACGGCGCGGGCCATGTGTTTGGACTGCATTTGAAACCCGGCGAGAGCGTGGACGTGCGCGAACATCAATGGCTCGCCGCGACGGACAATGTGGAATACAGGTTCTCGCGCGTCAAAGGCGCGGCGAATATGCTGCTCGGCGGCACGGGATTTTTCATTGACACATTTTCGTGTCCGGCGCGCGAAGGCATTTTATGGCTGCATGGTTTTGGAAATGTTTTTGAAGTCACGCTCGCGCATGGCGAGCAGATTGACATCGAGCCGGGCGGTTGGATTTACAAGGAGCGCACGGTGCAGATGCAGACGATGTTCCAGAAACTTTCGACGGGCTTGTTCGCCAGTGCCGGACAACTTGTCTGGAACCGTTTCACCGGACCGGGAAAAATCGCGCTGCAAACGATGTATTTTCACATGGAAGGCGGCGAGTAAAAAAGCGAAGGCGTTCCGGCGTCTGATTTTGCATTCCGCCGGTTCCGTGTATATTTCAATCATGCTGGCGACACCGGAAATCATCCGCGAAACGAGTTCACTCGCGCAACTTGAAGAATTGCTTCCACGCTGGCGCGAAGTGCCGCTCTACCGCGATTCGTTCGTGCGGGCCGATTGCAAGCGCGCGGACTTCGATTGTTTCCAGCGGCTGCCGTTGATCGCGAAGCCGGAGATGCGGAATAATTTCCCGAAAAATTTTCTTCCCGACGGGCAAACCATCGAAATGCTGCTGGAAAAAAACCTGATCGAACTGGAACACACGTCCGGCACTTCGTCGGAACGATTGCCGGTGATCTTCGGTCGCGGCTGGTGGAACGCGCAGGAAGAACGCGCGTTACGGCTGAACAGTTTTGTCGAAAAAGTTCTTGATGAATTTCCCAACGCGCGCCGCGCCACGATCACTTCGCCCGCGTGCAACGGCCTGACTTGCCCGACGGTCTGGATGTCGCGCGAACAGCGCACGTTTGGAAACGCGCTGTTTGTGAATCTCGCGCGCATTCCGTTTTTGATCGGCGACGCGGAATTGCTGCACATGGCTGCGGAAATTTCCGATTGGTCGCCGCAATTTCTTGACGTTGATCCGGTTCACGGTGCGCGCTTCGCGCTTTACTGCGAGCAGCACGGACTCAAATTTGCGTCGCTGAAATTTATTTTGTGCAGCTACGAATTTGTCAGCGTCGTGCATCGCAAAATTCTGGCGCGTGTTTTCGGCGTGCCGATTTTCAATCTTTACGGCTCGACGGAGACCGGCCATTTGCTCATGGAAAATGAGCGCGGCGAAATGAAACCGAGCTGCGACACGGCATTTCTGGAAATCGTGGACGCCGACGCGCGCGGCGTGGGCGAACTCGTCGTCACGACTTTGACCAATGATTATATGCCTTTGCTGCGCTATCGCATCGGCGATCTCGTGGAATTGCACGCCGCGCCTTACGAAAATCATTTCACAGTTCACGGACGCGCCCGCGACGCATTGAAGTCGAAAGACGGGCAGCGCGTAACGACTTGGGAAGTGGATCAATGCTTCGCTGAAACAAATGGCATCACACATTACGAATTGCGTCAGAATGAAAATGGCGATTGCGTTTTGCGTTTCGTGCCGGACGCAGTTCCTCCAACAAGCGAAGAATTGCAGCGTGTGACTTCGCAGCTTGAAGCGTTGCTGAAATCTTCCGCCGAAATCAAAACCGAGGCCATGAAAGTTTTATTGCCGGCGGCTTCGGGAAAATTTCGACTGACCTGTCGTGTTACCGCGCCTTGAATTTCCGGTGAAGAATTTAGCAGGATTAACAGAATTATGCGGAATTTTCCGGCAGTTGAATCCTGTAAATTCTGGTAATCCTGTCTGAAAAGTTTTGAATTCAAGATTGTGTCCGGCGACATTCGCGGGTTAACGTTCCAGCCGCAAGCCGATGAGTTACACCGCAAATTATCTCCAGTCGGAATCTGCCGCGACGCAGGGCGTTGAGGTCATCGTGCTGGTCAACTGCCTCGTGCAGGACGCCATCCGGCTCGGCGCGAGCGACCTGCACATCGAGCCGTGGGAAAATTCCATCGCAGTGCGCGCGCGCGTCAACGGCGTGCTGGCCGAGGTCGCGCATCTTCCGCCCGACCTGCTGGAAAAAATTTCCGCGCGTTTCAAGGTCATGGCCAACCTCGTGACTTATCAGGCCGGAACGCCGCAGGACGGCGTCGCCATCGGCGGCCCGGAATTGGAAAATGTCCAGTTGCGGATTTCCATTTTTCCAACGACGCGCGGAGAGAAAATTGTCATCCGGCTTTTCGATCCGCGCGACAAGCGGTTTGATCTGGCCACGCTCGGCTTTGAAGACGCGACGCTCGACGGATTGAAGCGCGTTCTCAAGCGCACGAGCGGATTGCTTTTGTTCACCGGGCCGACGGGTTCCGGCAAGACGAGCGCGATGTATTCGGCGCTTTGCCACATCATCCAGCGCGAAGGCGCGGCGGTGAGCATCAGCACGGTGGAAGACCCGGTGGAATTCAGCCTGCCGATGGTCAGCCAGACGCAGATCAAGCCGGCGGCGGAATTTACTTACGCCGTCGCGCTCCGCAGCATCATGCGGCAGGATCCGGAAGTCATCATGGTCGGTGAAATCCGCGATTCCGAAACGGCGGCCATTGCGGTTCAAGCCGGATTGACCGGGCATCTTGTCATCAGCACGATTCATTCCGGCGTGTCGGCGGGCGCATTCACGCGGCTTATCAACATGGAGATCGAGCCGTTCATGCTCGCGTCGAGCATTCTCGGCGTGATGGGATTGCGCCTCATGCGCCGCGTCTGCCCGAATTGCGCGCAGCCTTACGAACCGGAGCCGAGCCAGTTGAAAGTCGTGCCGGAAACGCATCTGGAACACGCGCAATTCCGCAAGGGCGCGGGCTGCGAACAATGTTTGCACACCGGCTACAGCGGCCGGCTGCCCGTGAGCGAATTATTGATCGTGGGCGAACCGTTCCGCGAAGCCGTGCTGAAAAAATTGCCGACCTCCGCGCTCGAGGAAATCGCCGTGCAGCAAGGCATGAAAACTTTGTGGCAAAACGGACTGCACCGCGCGCTCACCGGACAGACGACTTTGGAAGAAACCATCCGCGTGCTCGCGGCGGACATGATGTGAGTCAATTGCGGGCGGCCATTGATTTAATTATTCCCTGTGCGAACCCATTTTATCCGCCGCGACTGCCGCAAGAATCACAAAACCTTTCACGACTTGCTGCCAGAAGGGTGAAACGTCGAGCAGAAAAAGTCCGTTGTTCAATACTCCGATAATCAGACAACCCAAAACCGTGCCGAGGATCGAGCCGCGTCCGCCGCTCAACGATGTGCCGCCGATGACGACCGCCGCGATGGAATCCAATTCATAGCCGAGGCCGGCCTTGGGATCGGCGGCGTCCAGTCGCGCGGTGACAATCAGCCCGGCGACCGCCGCCAGCGCGCCGCCTAAAACATAAACCCAGATTTTAACGCGGCTCACGTTCACGCCGGAAAATGCCGCCGCCTTTTCGCTGCCGCCCACGGCGTAAATGTAACGGCCAAGCAAAGTGCGCTTGGACACGATGTAGAAAATCACGACGAGCGCGGCGGAAATCCACACGGCCATCGGAACGTCGAGAAAAAATCCCGCGCCGATGAATCCAAATTTCGGGCCGAGATCGGTGATGGGAAATCCGCCCGTCCAAAGCATCGTGAGCCCGCGCGCGATGCTCAACATTCCCAAAGTGGCGACGAACGGCGGGAGTTTGAATTTCGTGATGGCGATGCCGTTGAATAATCCCAACGCGAGACCAATTAAAATTCCCGCGACAATCGCGCCGAACGGTGTGAATTGCAGCACGACGCCGAACATTTTCAGCGCGAGTCCGTTTTTCAAGAGTCCCGCCGCGAACGCGCCCGCAAAAGCGAGGATCGCGCCGACGGACAAATCAATGCCGCCAGTGAGAATGATGAGCGTCATGCCGATGGAGAGGCAGAGGTTGACGGAGATTTGCAGCAGGATGTTCCGCTGGTTCGCGAACGTGAGAAAATTATTCGAGAGCAGCGTGAGCGCGATGACCATCACCGCGAGCGCGATGAGCGGCTGCAGCTTCTTGAAAAGTTCTTTGGCGTTCGCGTTCATTGAATCTCGGTCTGGATCGGAATCACTTTTAAGGGCTTCAAATCGGTGGGTTCATCATCCACTTCCGCGCAGCCAACAAAAGAAATTTTCGCGCCGACCTTCGCCTGCTCGCGCAGCTTCGGCAGCACGCGCGTCTCGACAATGTGATTCAGCGCGGCGGAAATGTCGTTGAAGTCCTGCGAATTTGCATAGTCGTTCGCGTTCAGCAATCCCGTGCCGTCGCGCACCGCGTCACCGAAAACCAATCCCGTTTCCAAAACAATTTCAGCGTTCGTCGAATTTTCTGTGATGGCCAGAGAAATTTCATCGTCTGAAACGAAAATGATTTTTCCCTCGCCACGCAGAAAATAAAAATAATTCTCACTTAAGCCAACACTGCGCGAGAATTTCTTTTTCGCCGCCGCCGCGTCGGATTGGATTGCGGGCAAAAGTTTTTCCGCTGGCACGGCTTTGTCGAGCGACACGAGCAATTGATTTGTCCAAAAGTTTTCCGCGAATTGCGTCGCGTTGAATGTCGCCGCCGTTTTTTCCGCCGTCGCCGTTTTCAGCGGCACAACGTAGAACAGCGGAAACAGCCAGCAAACAACGGCGATTATTACGATTGCTACAAGCGAGGCGGCGATGCGACTCATGGGACGAAGGCGACGGAATGATTTACTGCTTTTTTCCGTAATCGCCGTATTTGCCGACGTTTTCCTGCGTGACGAGTTCGACCGGCACGGGAACTTTCTGCGGGAAATCGTGCTTGCCCTTGATGTATTCGTCGGCGAACTCGGCGGATTTGCGCGCCATCGTTTTTGGAAATTGCATTCCGGTCGCGACAATTTTTCCCTCGGCGATGGATTTCACCACGTCGTCCGCGCCGTCGAAACCAAAAACTTTCACCTGTTTGTCTTTGCCCGCCGCGACGAGCGCCTGATACGCGCCCATCGCCATCGAATCGTTGCCGCAGAAAACGGCCTTGATGTCGGGATGCGCCTGCAAAATGGATTCCATCACTTCGAGACCTTTCGCGCGGTCGAACTCGCCGCTCTGTTGCGCGACCATTTTCAATCCGGGAAAACGATCCACGACGCTGTGAAAACCTTTCGAGCGATTCCAAGTATTATTGTCGCCGACGATGCCAAGCAGCTCCGCATATTCGCCATCCTTGCCGACGGTCTTCACAAAATACTGGCCGAGCTTCACGCAGCCGGCGTAACTGTCCGAAAGCATCTGGCACGTCGCGGCGTTCGTGGAATTGATCTCACGGTCAATGCAAAAAACCGGAATGCCCGCCGCCTTCGCCTTTTCAACATTGGCAATCGAACCGTTCGCATCGGTCGGATTGAATAGGATCGCCTTGTAGCCGCTGGCGATGATGTTTTCAAAATTCGCGGCTTCCTTCGCGGTGTCGTTCTGCGAATCAAAAATTGTCGCATCGTAGCCGAGTTCAATCGCGCGCGCCTTGGCCGTTTCGCCGAGCACGACGAACCACGGATTATTGAGCGTCGAGACGACGACGGCGATTTTTTCCTTCGGCGCGGATTGCGCGAAGGAAGTTTGCGTGAACAGAATCGCCGCCGTTGCCATTAAAACGGCAAGCGCCAGTTTGAGCCATTTGGTTTTCATAGTTTGTTCTGCGTTTGTAGCGGCGCTCTGTGAGCGTCGCGGTTTAGTTTTCAACGGCGGTCATAGGCCGCCGCTACAACACTCGTTTCACAGCCTCTCTCCAACCGTCGTAATTCTTTTTCACCAGTTCAGCTTTCATTTGCGGACGAAAATATTTTTGCTCGCGCGGCAGTTTCGCCAGTTCATCCAGCGACTTGTAAATGCCCAGCCCGAGCAATCCATTCATCGCCGCGCCCCAGGCGGACGATTCCGGCACGTCGGATACTTTCAATTCCATTCCCGTGATGTCGGCGGTGAACTGCATGAGGAATTTGTTCCGCGTCGGCCCGCCGTCAGCATGGAGGCTGTGCAATTTGATTTTTGAATCCGCGCGCATCATGTCCAACACGTCGCGGATTTGATACGCGATGGCTTCCTGCGCGGCGCGGATGATGTGTTCCTTTTTGGTAAAACCTGTCATGCCAAGAATCGCCGCCCGCGCGTCCGGCGACCACCACGGCGCGCTCAATCCGGCGAACGCCGGCACGAGATACACGCCACCATTTTCCTTGATGCCCGTCGCAATTTTTTCAACTTCGCCGGCGCTTTGAATCAAACCAAGCTGGTTCTTCACCCACTCAATGGTCGCGGCGGAAAAATTGATGATGCCCTCGAACGCGTAAGTGGGCTTGCCATGCCAGACCCACGCGAGCGCCGTGACCGCGCCGCGTTTTGAGATGCGCGGCTGTCCGCCGATGTTCAGCAAGATGCTCGTGCCCGTGCCGAAGGTCGCCTTCACCATTCCCGGCAAAAAACATTTTTGTGCGAACAGCGACGCCTGCGAGTCGCCCATGACGCCGACGATGGGAATTTGCTCCGGCAAAATTCCGCCCGCATCCGTCACGCCAAACTGCGCGGCGTTTTCGCGGAGTTCGGGCAAGGCGCGCGTCGGCACGTTGAACAGTTTGCAAAGCGATTCGTCCCAGCGCAATTTGCCAATGTCGAACAACATTGTGCGGCTGGCGTTGGTGAAGTCGGTCGCGAAAACCTTTCCGTGCGTGAGCCGGTGGATCAGAAATGTGTCAATCGTGCCGATGACGGCCTCGCCATTTTTCAATTTCGCCGCAATTTCGGGTTTGGCGGCGATGAGCCACTTGAGTTTGGAAGCGGAAAAATAAGTGTCTACCATGAGGCCCGTCTTGCGGCGGATCATCGGGACGTGGCCGTATTGCTTGAACTTCTCGCAGATGGCCACGCCGCGTCGGCATTGCCAGACGATGGCGTTGTGCAGCGGCCTCCCCGTCGCGCGATCAAACACGACGATGGTTTCGCGCTGGTTGGCAATGCTCAATCCGGCGAGCTTGGAAATTTTTTTAGGATTCCGTTTGGCGATTTCGCGGATGACAGCGACGATATTTTTCCAGATTTCTTCTGCGTCATGTTCCACCCAACCGGGCTGCGGATAAATCTGGCGATGGGCGCGCGACGCCTTGTCCAAAACTTTTCCGCGCGCGTCGAAGAGAACCGCCTTCGTCGCGGACGTGCTTTGGTCAATGGCGAGAATCAAACTCATTTCAAAAGTTTCATCGCAGTTTCACTGAAGCCTTCCATCGAAATTCCGTAGTGCCGGAAAATATCCGCCTGTGCGCCGGTAACGGTGTCTTCATCGGGAATGCCGACGATTTTGAATGGAACATTTATGCCTGCTTGCAGCAAGGTGGAAGCGCACGCTTCGCCAAGTCCGCCGTGAACCGAATGTTCTTCGACCGTGACGACGGCGCGGCACTTACGTCCGGCTTTCAAAATGATTTCCGTGTCGAGCGGTTTGACCGTGTGCATCGAAATGACGCGGCAGTTCAATCCGCGTTCGGCGAGTTCTCCGGCGGCGAGCAATGCGTGAATGACCGTTTCGCCAGTGGCGATGAAGGCGATGTCATTTCCTTCGCGCAATTGAATGGCTTTGCCGATTTCAAATTTCGTTTCCGGTTTGTGCAAATTGAACATCGCCGCTTTGCCAATGCGGACGAACACTGGGTTTTTTGCCGTAGCTGCAAAACGGATGGCTTCGCGCGTCTCAAAATTATCGGACGGAACGATGATCGAAATATTGTTGATCGCACGCAGCACGGCAAGGTCATGCAGCGAATGATGCGTCGTGCCGAGCGCGCCGTAGCTCACGCCGGAACTGATGCCGATGAGCGTCGCGGGAACGTCCGAGTAACAAACGTCGTTCTTGATCTGCTCCAGCGAACGCGCCGTGAGAAAACACGCGGGCGAAACGCCGAAAGATTTTTTGCCGCACGCTGCCAAACCCGCCGTGATGCCGACAAGGTTTTGTTCGGCGATGCCGACTTCGACGAGTTGCTTCGGCAACGCCTGCGCGAACGGACCAAGTTTTCCCGAGCCGCGTGAATCGCTCGTGACGGCGACGATATTTGGATTTGCCTTCGCCAGTTCCATCAGCGTCGCGGCGAATTCATCGAGGTTGGCGCGGCCCATTTTCAGGCCGAGCTTTTCCGCCATCGCTTTCGCGGCGGGCGAATACATGGAAGGTGCGGGCGCGCTCATTTTTTAACAAAAGGCAACGAAGAAAACGAAGTCACGCGAACCAAAACTTGATTTGAGTTTGATCCTTTGTTCACTTTGTTTCCTTCTGTAAAAGTTTTTCCGCCGCGTCGAGTTCGCCCAGCGCCTGTTTCAATTCCGCCTCGCTCGGCACGCCGTGATGCCACTTGGCTACATCTTCCATGAAGCTTACGCCGCGACCTTTCACGGTATTTGCAATGACACACGTAGGTTTGCCGATTTCAGCGGGTTTGCCCAAGGCGTTGGTCAGCTCGGCGAAGTTGTGGCCGTTGACGATTTTCACCGACCAGCCGAACGCGCGGAATTTTTCGTCAATCGGCTCGTTGCTCATCACATCGCGCGTGTGACCGGAAATTTGCAGCGTGTTGTGGTCAATGATCGCGGTAAGATTATCGAGCTTGTAGTGCGCGGCGGACATCGCGGCTTCCCAGTTCGAGCCTTCGGCCACTTCGCCATCGCCGAGCAACGTAAAGACGCGGAATGCAGTAGTGGCACAGGCATCTTGCCTGTGGGTTGATGCTTTTTCGGAACTCACAGGCTGGAAGCCTGTGCCACTATCCATCTTCGCCGCGATCGCCATGCCCACGGAAATCGGCAGGCCGTGGCCGAGCGCGCCGGTGTTCATCTCGATGCCGGGAATGTGCCGCGTCGGATGGCCGACGAAATGGGATTGGTAGTGGCAGATCGTTTTCAAATCCGCCTCGGGAAAAAATCCGCGATCCGCCAGCACCGCGTAAAGCGCCTCGACCGAATGGCCTTTGCTCTGGACGTAACGGTCGCGGTTCGGCGCGGAAAATTTTTCCGGCGACACGTTGAGGATGCGATTGTAAAGCACGTTCAAGATGTCGAGGCACGACAGGCTGCCGCCGGTGTGGCCTGCGCCCGCTTCGTAAATCGCTTTGAGCGTGTTCTTGCGCAGGTGGACGGATTTGTGTTGAAGTTCGCGGTCAGTCATTAAAAATAGTTTTCGCCAATCTTTTTTCCATTTTCCCACAACTCGTAGCCGTTGGAATTCGCATCCACTTCAAGATTCACGGTAAGAGAGTTCGCAGTGATAATTGTAATGGCAACAGTTCTTGCGCGCATGAAATCTTTAGAGTCAACGAGCAATGAATCCGTGAACCGTTGGCTTTTCCCGTCCGAGCAATGTATATGTTCGGATTGGAGTTTTTTCTTCAGCAGCAGCAAATCGCCGGCATGACGGCTCGAAGCGAAGGCAATCCATGGTTGTTCCTTAAAATTAGTGGCTGAATTCGTGCTTGTGCATTGAATCGCAAAACCGGGCGGTTGAGGAATTTCCTGTCCAACGCCTCCGACCGCGTAGATGGCCATGTTCGTCTCAACCTCGACGTGTTGCGTAATGCGGTTGCATGGAAACATGCTCGTGAAACGCGATTCCGTCCGCGACTTGCCGCGCATTGTTCCAATCGGCGAAACATCGTTGAAGACAAATTTCGATTTGCCATCGGAAACAACCCATGAAGTGTCCATCATGACCCCGCTGCAAATGCGTGACGAGCCTGCCGGAATTGTCACCGGCAGGGCTGGAATTTGACCTGCATTGATGACTGAGAGTGAAATTTCTTTGCCGGTATTGTTTCGCACCTTCGTAACTGTGCCGACGCAACATCCGTTGCCGCAAAGCGCCAGGAGCAGCACGGCCAATAACATTCCACCGCGATAGGAATTCATTTTTTTAAGGCTCATAAAAAGCCGTTCCATTGGTTCGATAAAAATCTTGCAGCCATTGGCGCGTGACTTCGTTCGCTTGAGGCTCGTGCTCGACGTATTTGTGAACGCCATTGTATTTGCATTTGACGGGAACGCGCTCGGCGTGTTCGTAGCCTTCAAACATCAGATCAATCGTGATGGTTTTGTTCGTGCGATCCAAAATAACAAATCCTGAATCAATCTTGAGTTTTCCGTTTTGATATGCTTGCAATTGTGAGGCATCGCATTTGTAAGAATTGTCGGGCAAAAGAATGTTGATTTGATCGTCAAAATTCCACGGCACACCGCACGGGCCGATTTCCAAAAGATGGTTGTGGCTTTGAAGAGTCACCATTTGTTCCACTGGACTGTAAAGGTATTTTGTGCCGACACAGCCGGAAAGCAAAACCAATGCAATTGCGGCGACGCAAATACAAATCGCACCACGAATCATAACTTGGAATCTGGAATTTTTCATTCGTGATGATGCACTTCCCACCCAAAATAATTTCCGAACGCCTCGGCCAGAATATCCGCGCTGTGCGAAACGGTCATCACGACGTGATGCTCGAAACCTTCGCGGCAGACATGGCGCATGAGCTTCTGCAACTTCGGCACGCGGGCGACGGCGCGGTTGCCGAACGTGTCGAGCGGGTCGTTCGTGAGTTCGCCTTCGCCGACATAGGTGCGGATGTGGCCTTCGGGATCGGCGGTGGTGATGCGGCCAAAAGTCAACCGCCCGGCGGGCGTGCGACCATCGAGCGCGCCGTATGTGTTTTCCACGCCGATGATGCTGCCGAGAATCGGCGCGGTGGAAATTTTAATGTCGGGCAAAAACGATTTCGCCCAGTTGCCGCAATGGAAGAGGACGCACTTTTCGTCGTCGTCCGCGTAGTTGTTGTTCCAGTCCACGAGCGCGGCGGGCGTGCCGCCGGCGAGTTGCATCGCATACATCGTGAGCACGCCGGTCACGTCCACTTCGCAGGCGCTGGGCATGAACTTCTCGCTCATCATGCTCATCAGCGTGCAGACGTTGCAGCCGTAATTTTCCTGCACGCTCGTCCAGCACTGGATCGCGGTGGCGTCGAGCGCGTTGGCATCCATCCAATCGGTGAGCGTCACGCCCATCTTGGCCATCTGCAATAATTTTTCCGACGGCACGCCGGGCGCGGGCGCGTAACCGATGATTTCCGCCAATTTATTTTTAACGGCGGCGGCATTCGCATCCATCTTCGTGGCTTTGCCGAGAATTTCCGAAAGGTCAACCGTCGTGACACTGACGCCGTGGCGTTCGAGAATTTTTTCCGAATAACGAACCGTGTTAAACGCGCCGGGCCGCGCGCCAACCGCGCCGAGCCGCACGCCGCGAACGCCATTCACCACGCGGCAGACGCCGAGAAATTTTTGGAGGTCGAGCGCGAAGCTGTCGGAAGACGGATGGCAAACGTGCTTGTTCGTTAGCGAAAATTTGATGCCAGCTTGAACCAGATTATTGCTGACGGAAATTTTTCCACAGAACGCATCACGCCGGCGCGCGACATCAAGGCGCTTCAAATCGTCGGGATAACCTTGAATCAAAACCGGCACGTTGAGCTTCGACATTTTGAGCGTGTCGGCGACGCCTTTTTCATCGCCGAAATTCGGCAGGCAGACCAGCACGCCGTCAATTTCGCCAGCGTGCTTTTTGAAAAGCTCCGCGCATTTGCGCGCATCGTTGTGCGTTTCGACGCCGCCGAGCTTGGAATCATTTTCGCCGAGTTGGATCGCTTTGATCCCGAACTTTCCAAAAACTTTGGCGAGATCCGCGCGCGCTTCAGTGACGAGCAGGTCGGGGAAAAAATCGCGGTTGCCGTAAATGACGCCGAGGCTCGGCGTTTTGTCAGTGACGCTTTTCATAAACTTTTGGTCAAATCGGGAAATCTGTGAAAACAAGAATCGTTTCCTCGCGCGCAGATGCAAGCAGTTTTTGAGGCCGGCGGCGCGGTTGTCAATTTCAGCAAATCATTTGGCGGATTTCAGATGACGGATTATGCTACTTCCGCGTAAGCTAAACGTTCGCCCGCAAAAGCATGTCCGTGATTGAAAAATTGTCGTTGAAAACGCGCGTCGCAATCTTGTTTGCGGCGATGACCGCGCTTTGTCCGGGCGCGCGCGGACAAATCAATCAGGAAATCAAAACGATTCACGTCAACGCCACCGGTTTCACGATGGGCGCGACCAATTTGATTTGTGACGGCGTGGCAAATCCATTTCCGTTCAATCAATCGTCGGTGAAGCAAAGTTCCGCGCTTGCGCTGCAAGGGCCGAATCCAAAAATTCCTTATTTCACCGTTCGTTTTGCGATGCCAATTCCACCGGAAAATCTGACAAATAATTTTGCCGCGCTGACGGGAATTGATCCTGAAGTTTTCACGCATAATCATTCGCCGGGCTTTGAAATTTTGCCGAACGGCGACGCACTGGCGGTTTATTTCAGCACGCCGCCGGGCAAAGCCGAGGCCGATCCTTCCACTTCATTTGTGCAGGCGCGACTGCGTTACGGCTCGGTGGAATGGGATATGCCCGAACTTTTTTTCAAGACGGAGGGCTACAATGACCAGTCGGGCTTGCTGTGGAACGACAATGGAACCATTCGATTTTTCGGCGGCGGACGCGGACTTTCCGATTTTATCCCTTTCAAAATGGCGACTTCGACCGACAACGGCGCGACGTGGAAACTTTCGCTGCCACAATTAAATTCGCCCGCGACCAATTTCACCGCGCAGCCGATCACCAGTGCGTTTCGCGATGGGCCAGCGCCGCTTCTTTCGTCTCTGAATTCAATTTATTTCGCGATGGACGGTGACGGCGCGAAAAGTTTTCTGTGGCGCAGCGATGACAACGGAATCCATTGGCAGCAAATGGCTGGCCGCACCGGCGGGCGGCATTCGGTGATTGTCCCGCTCGACGACAAAGGCGATTTGCTTTCCATCGGCGGAAAAAATGCGAGCACCAACGGCTGGTCGCCGGAAAATTTTTCCACCAATTGCGGCGTGACTTGGAGTCAAAGCATTCCGTCACCGTTTCCGCCGCTCGGCAGCGGACAGCGGCCCAGCCTGATCCGGCTCGCGGATGGAAATTTATTTTTTGTCAGCGACGCGTATTTGCACAAGTTGATACGTCCGCCGCCGACCAATTGGAATTTTGGCAACGGCGCGTTCGTTGCCATTTCGACTAACAACGGAACTTCGTGGCGCATCAAAACTTTGCCCGTGCAATTGCCGAATCACGAACGCGGCACGAACGGCACGCTCGGCTACGTCACCGCGCGGCAGGCGCCGAACGGTGTCATTCACATTTTGACGACTGAAACGCAGCCGTGTTTGCATTACGAATTGAACGAGGCGTGGATTTTTTCCGACGCCGGGGACATTGCGCCGGAAAATTCCGACGGCATTATTAAAAAATTTGAAACTGCGCGCGCGACTTGGAGCGCGCGAATTTGTCCAAATGGACGTTATTTATTGGATGGACTTGAAACGGATTATTACAGTAATCGCAACTATGAAAATCCTCGAAAAGAATATCAGGTCAATTGGGTGAATGGACGCAAAACCGGCGAAGAAATTTTTTGGGCGCCAAACGAAAGAAAGATTTGGACTTGGCAGCACAATTTGGAAAACAACACCGCGACGTGGACGCAATTCTGGCCGAACGGAAAAAGGAAATTGGAATCCAACTGGAACACAAAACCAACCGCGCGCGATTTGAACCGCAGTTTTTTTGGATTGGTCGCCAACGGTCCGTGTTTTCAGTGGGACGAAAACGGCAAATTAATTTCAACCGCTAACTTTGCCAACGGAACTTTCGCAGGAAGTCGGGTTTTACCGAAAGCCGGCGGAAAATAATTCATGAACTCCCTGCGCCCATTGGATTTGATCGTCATTGCGATTTATTTTGTCGCGGTGGCGATCATCGGGTTGCGATTCGCGCGGCGTCAAAAATCCACGGAAACTTATTTTGTCGCGGAACGGAAAATTCCGTGGTGGGCGATGGGACTTTCCGTTTTTGCGACGATCATCAGCAGCATCACGTTCATCGCGTATCCCGGCGCGGCGTTCAAGGGCGATTGGAACCAGCTCGTGCCCGGCTTTATGGCCGTCGGCGTTTTGATCGTCGGCGGGACAGTTTTAATTTCATTTTTCCGTCACGCGGTCGGCATGAGCGCGTATGAGTATTTTGAAAAACGTTTCGGCTACGGCGCGCGCGCGTATTCCGCGCTGGCATTCGCCGCCGGACATTTTTCAAAAATGGGTTTTGTGCTGTTCACGGTCACGGTCGCGGTTTGCGGCATGACGGGCTGGGACAAATATCACGTCATTCTCGGCGCAGGATTTGTGACAATTATTTACACGCTGTTCGGCGGACTCGAAGCCGTGATCTGGACGGAAGTGTTGCAGGGAATTGTAAAACTCGCGGGCGTGCTGGTGATCATCGGCGTTTTGATTTCCATCATGCCCGGCGGCGCGCGCGCGGCATTTCATCTCGCGTCGGAAAAAAATAAATTTAGTCTCGGCAGTTTTGATTTCAATCTCGCGCAAAACGGAAATTTCTGGGTCATGCTCATCTACGGCGCGTTTTGGTATCTGCAAAAATACTCCGCCGACCAGACGCTCGTGCAGCGTTATCTTGTCGCGAAGTCCGACCGCGCCGCGCTCAAAGGCGTGGCGATGGGCGCGATTTTGTGCGTGCCAGCGTGGACGGCGTTCATGCTCGTGGGAACTTTGTTGTGGGCGTATTACCAGTTGTCCGGCGAAATTTTGCCGGCGCAACTTCACGATGCGAACGGCAAAATTATTTCCGACGAAGTCTTTCCATTTTTTCTGACGACAAAAATTCCCGCCGGTCTCGCGGGAATTTTCATGGCCGCGCTTTATTCCGCCGCGATGTCCACGATGTCTTCGGATTTGAACTGTCTCTCCGCCGTCGCCGTCGAAGATTATTATCGCAAAATTTTTCCGAACGCGACCGACCGGCAAAGATTATTCGCCGGAAAAATTATCGTTGCCATTTGCGGCGCGGTTGCCGTCGGCATCGCGATGTTCATCGCGGGCAAAGGCGAAGGCGCGCTGAAACTTTATTACGCGGCCACAGCGATTGTTTCCGGCGGACTGGCCGGAATGTTTTTGCTCGCATTTTTTTCGCGCCGCGCAAATCGGCAAGGACTTTGGATCGGCATCATCGCCAATTTGATTTTCACCGCGTGGGCGATTTTGACGAGCGGCAAAAACGCAACGATTGATTTCGGCAATTACAATTATGTTTGGCCGAGCGTGATGATTGGCGTCATCGGCCATCTCATCGTCCTCATCGTCGGCTATTTTGCGAGCTTCCTTTTTCCGCCGGAAACAAATTTGAAAAAAGAATGGACGCTTTGGGGCTGGCTCGAAAAACGGAAAACTTTGAAAGCCGAAAATGAAATGTCTGACGATTTAAATTTTATTTCGGCAACGTAAAATGAACCCGATTATTTTACTCCAACCGCCGCGCGTCGTTTTTGGCAACGGCTGCGCGCAGAATTGCGTTGAACTATTCGCGCAACAAGGCTCAAAACGGATTCTGCTCGTCACGAGCAAATCTGTTCGTCCGCAAATTGAATTTTTAGTGAACGCTTTCAAAAAAATAAATTGCGAGATTGTCGAAACTCAATTTGTTCCGGCTGAACCGGCGCTGGAATTTTTTGAATCCGTTTTGCAAAATGCGCGCGACGCAAAAATTGATTCGGTTCTCGGCATCGGCGGCGGCAGCGCGCTGGACATCGCCAAATTGATCGCCGCGCTCGCGCAAAGTCCGCAAAAAATTTCGGAAGCTTTTGGCGTCAATCTTTTGCAATCGCGCGAATTATTTTTGGTTTGTTTGCCGACGACGGCGGGAACTGGCAGCGAAGTTTCGCCGATCGCCGTTTTGCTGGACGAAGCGGATGAATTGAAAAAAGGTGTCGTCAGTCCGCATCTTGTTCCCGACGCGGCGTTCATTGACCCACTGCTCACAATTTCCGTTCCGTCGGCAATTACCGCCGCGACCGGACTCGACGCGCTCACGCATTGCATTGAAGCCTACGCGAATAAATTCGCGCATCCCATCACGGACAATTTTGCTTTGCGCGGCATCAAATTGATTTCCGAAAATCTTTTGCGCGCCGTTCGCGATGGAAAAAATCTCGAAGCCCGCGCCGCGCTCGCGCTCGGCAGTTTTTACGGCGGACTTTGCCTCGGCCCGGTCAACACGGCGGCAGTTCACGCGCTCTCATATCCGCTCGGCGGAAAATTTCATGTCGCGCACGGAATTTCCAACGCCATTTTGCTGCCGGAAGTTTTGAAATTTAATTTGTCGTCCGCGCCGGAACGTTACGCGGAAGTTGCCGTCGCCGCCGGAATTGAACGCAACGGTTCGCTTTCAAAAACCGCCGATTTGGGAATTGAAAAAATTTCTCAACTTTCGCGCGATTGCGGCGTGCCGCAAAAACTTTCCGAATTAAAAATTTCGCGCGAAGCAATTCCTACAATGGCAAAAGCGGCAATTCAAGTTCAGCGATTATTGAAAAATAATCTGCGTCCGGTCACGGAAACTGACGCGGTAAAAATTTACGAGGCAACTTATTGAATGAAAAACGGGATAAAATTTCATGGCGTGGTCGTGCCTATGGTCACGCCCATTACGCCGGCGGGCGAATTGGATTTTGCGGCGGTTGACCGGCTGGTGGATTCGCTGCTCGCAGGCGGCGTTGAAGGAGTTTTTGTGCTCGGCACAACCGGCGAAGGCGCGTCCGTGCCGCGCGCGACCCGCCGTCAACTGGTCGAGCGCGCCGTAAGACGGGTTGCGAAGCGCGCGCTGGTTTATGCGGGTGCAGGCGACACGCATCCCGAAGCCGTCGTCGCCGGCAACGAATATTTTCAAGTTGGCGCGGACGTTGTGGTTTGCCGTCCGCCAATTTCTTTTCCGCCGGAGCAATTGACTTCGCTCTATCAAAATCTTTTGGAAGGCTTGAACGGGCCGCTCGTGATTTACAACATTCCCGCGACCACCAATGTTTCCATTCCGCTCGATTTGATGGAAAAATTTGCCGGCCATCCAAAACTCGCGGGCGTGAAAGATTCGGAAAATAATCCGCAACGCATCGAGGAATTGCTCAAACGTTTCGGCGGACGCAAAGATTTTTCCGTATTCATCGGCGTCGGCGCATTGATGGAAAAAGGATTGAAGCTCGGCGCGGATGGAATTGTTCCCAGCGTCGGCAATTTGATTCCTGAAATTTGCAAAAATCTTTGCGACTCGGCGCAAAACGGAAACTGGCCGGAAGCGGACAATTATTTTTTGCAAATGAACGCCGTTGCCGCGCTTTATCAAAAAGGACGGACGCTCAACGAATCACTTTCCGTTTTGAAAGCCGCGCTGCACATTCGCGGACTTTGCGCGCCGCACGTTTTGCCGCCGCTCAAACCGCTTTCGGAAAATGAACTGAAAAAATTGCGCGAGGAAATGTCGCATCTGCATTTGCTGAACGGAAAATGAAACGCGCGAAACCAATTCTCGGTTTGACGATGGGCGATCCGGCGGGCATCGGCCCGGAAATTTGCTTGCGCGCGCTATGCGAGCCGTCCGTAAAAAAAATTTGCACGCCGGTTTTGTTTGGCGACGAAAAAGTTTTGCTGCGATTGCAAAAAAATCTCGACTGTCAAATTATTTCGTTCGCCGAACTTGAAAATTTTAAAAAAATTTCCGAACCGCTCATCGTTGACTGCGCAGCAATTGACGCCAAAAAAATTTCGCCCGGAAAAATTTCCGCCGCGTGCGGCCGCGCGGCTTATATTTATATCGAAAAAGCAATTCATGCCGCGCTTGCCAAAAAAATTGACGGCGTTGTGACCGCGCCGATTCACAAAGAAGCGTTGCAACTCGCCGGAATAAAATTTCCCGGCCACACCGAAATTTTTACCGCGCTCACCAAAGCCAAGCGCAGTTGCATGATGCTTTATTCGGATAAAATCACCGTGAGCATGGTCACGACGCACATTGGGTTTGCCGAAGTTCCCAAAAAAATTTTCGTCGAGCGCGTGCTGAACGTGATTAAACTCACGGCGCAAACGATGAAACAAATGTTGCGGCGCGCACCGCGCATTGGCGTCTGCGGTTTGAATCCGCACGCGGGCGAGCACGGACTTTTTGGAAATCGTGAGGAAGAAAATTTTGTCGCGCCGGCGGTGAAACTTGCGCGGAAAAAGAAGATTCAAGTCGAAGGTCCGCTTGTGCCGGACGCGGCGTTCACGACGAATCAGCGGAAAAAATACGACGCGATTGTTTGCCTGTATCACGATCAAGGCCACATTCCGTTCAAGATGCTCGCGTTCGACACGGGCGTAAATGTGACGCTCGGCTTGCCGATTATTCGCACGTCAGTGGATCACGGAACGGCATTTGACATCGCGTGGAAAGGAATTGCCGATCCGACAAGTTTATTTTCCGCGATTCGCGTCGCGGCGGATTTGGCGGCTCCCCGTAAATCAAAAATCGTAAATCGTAAATCTAAAATATGATTGGCGTTATTGCAGATGATTTGACGGGCGCGGCGGAAATCGGCGCGGTCGGTTTGCGCCACGGTTTGCGCGCAGAAATTATTTTGCTGAACAACGCGGACATTTCGGCCAAAAATTTTTCGCGCGATGCTGAAAGCGATTTGCTTTGCGTGGACACGGATTCGCGTTCCTGCGATGCGAACGAAGCGGCCAAGCGCGCAGCGGCGGCGGCAAAATTTTTGAAAAAATGCGGCGCGCAGTGGATTTACAAAAAAACGGATTCGGTTTTGCGCGGACAAGTCACGGCGGAAATTGAAGCGGTGATGCAGCAATTAAAATTTTCGCGAACGCTGCTGTTGCCCGCAAATCCGTCGCTCGGACGAACCATTCAAAATGGAAAATATTTTGTGCGCGGCAAACCGATTCACAAGACGGAATTTGCGCGCGACCCGTATTTTCCGCGACGCTCGGCAAATGTTTTGGAAATGATAAAACGGCCGCCGAACCTTCCGGTTCAAATCGCAAAACTGGACGAGCCGATGCCGGAAAAAGGAATTTCGATTGCCGAAGCCGCAACTTCGCGCGACGTTGCGGATTGGGCGGCAAAAGAAAATTTAAAAAATTCGGAAATGTTGTTCGCGGGCGGCGCGGAATTTTTTGGCGCGTTGCTGGTGGCAAAAAATTTCACGAACGGATTTTCCGGCATGGAAAATTTTCCCACGAACGACGCCTCGCGCGAATTTTTTATTTCCGGCACTTCGACTTTGGCGGCGCGAAAATTTGCGAGCGCGGCGCGGCGCGGAAAAATTCCGGTTTTTTCGCTGCCGCAGGAATTGAGCTGGGGTTCGGAATTGTCGCCGGAAGTTTCGGCGGCAATTGGCCGCAGAATTATTTCTGCCTTCGACGAAAATTCGCGCGTGGTTTTGACTGTTGGCTTGCCGCCGGTGCGCGATCATTCCATCGCGCAAAATTTTTCCGGCCACGTCGCGCAAATCGCGGAATCGGCGTTGCGCGGCGCGGACGTCGGGCATATTTTTGCCGAGGGCGGCGCGACGGCGGCGGCGCTTGTGCGGCGCATGGGCTGGTCGCGGCTGAAAGTTTTGCGCGAGCTTGCGCCCGGCGTGGCGACGCTCGCGGTCGAAAATAAAAATCTTTTGCTCACCATCAAACCCGGAAGCTATGCCTGGCCCGCAAACTGAAACCGCGCCGACGCCGCAATCCGGCTCGGTGGAGCGTTTGACGTTTGTCGAGCCGTCGCCCGTCGCGCGGCGGCTGCTCTGGCATTTGTTTTCGCTCGGCTCGCGGCGGATTGACAAGGCGGACGAGCATCAGCGTTTTGAAAAGCCCGGCGCGCATCTTTTTTGGGTGCAATCGGGCGAAGGCGAATTGCAGCACGCGACGGGGCGTTTTGAATTGCGGCGCGGAAAAAAAGTCTGGCTGGCCGACATGCGCAAGCCGCGCATTTACATTCCCGCGCCGGGCCGCCATTTGACGATCACCGGGTTTCGTTTTGGCGGGCCGGGTTTGGAATTCTGGCATGAGGAAATTCGCGGCGAGGAAAATTCCGAATTCACCGTCGAAGATTTTGGCTTTGTCAAGCGCACGCAAAGCGAGCTGCTCCGGCTCGTGCGCCGCAAACCGCACGGCTGGGAATGGCAGGTCCACGTCGTCATCACGAATATGCTCGGCAAATTGCTCATGGCGCGAAATCTTCTGGACTCGCCGCACGCCGAATTGCCCGAACCCGTCGTGCGCGTGCTGAACGCCATCTCCGCAAATCCGTTGCGCGACTGGAAGGCGAAGGAACTTGCCGTCGTCGGCAAGGTCAGCTATTCCGGCCTGCGCGCCGCGTTCCAAAAATCCGGCCAGGGCACGGTGCATGAACACATCCAGCGCGCGCGGCTCGACCAGGCGCGGCTGCTGCTCGCGGACAAGCGGCTGTCGGTCAAGGACGTCGCCGGGCAGTTGAATTTTTCGAGCGAATTTTATTTCAGCCATTTTTTCCGGCATCACACCGGCATCACGCCGACGGAATTTCGGCGGCATTTGAAAGGATAAAAAATATTACGCAATGAACCGCCTTCAAAAAAACTTTGCCGCCGCGATTTTATTTCTATTGCCTGCGCTTTCCCTTTTCGCGCAGCAAACTGAAATCCAATTCCTTTCCGGCCACGGCAAGGACGACGCGGTTCCGTGGAAATTTCTTTGCACCAGCGGCGCGCAATCCGGCTGCTGGACAAATCTGCCCGTGCCGTCGAACTGGGAACTGCACGGCTTCGGCACTTTGAATTATCACAAGGATTTGACGAACGCCTACGACGAGCGCGGACTTTACGAACACGAATTTTCCGTTCCAAAAAACTGGCGCGGCAAAAGAATTTTTCTCGTGTTCGACGGCGCGATGACCGACACCAGCGCGAAATTGAACGGCCAAAGCGTCGGGCCAGTTCATCAAGGCGGCTACTATCAATTCAAATACGAAGTCACGTCGCTCGTGAAATTTGGCGCGCAAAATAAATTGGAGGTCACCGTCGCCAAACATTCCGCGAACAATTCCGTCAACGGCGCCGAACGCACCGGCGATTACTGGATGTATGGCGGGATTTTTCGTCCGGTTTTTCTCGAAGCCGTGCCGCCGCAATTTATAGAACGCGTCGCGATTGACGCGCAAGCCGACGGAAATTTTTCCGCCGAAGTTTTTTTGAACGGAATTACAAACGTCGGCGAAATCGAGGCGCAAATCCAAACGCCCGGCGGAAAAAATGTCGGCGAATCTTTTTACGCGACAATTTCCGATCAATCTGAAACCGTAAATTTGAAATCGCAAATTGTCTCCCCAGAACTTTGGACTGCGGAAGCGCCCAATCTTTACCGCGTTGAAATTCGCCTCAAACAAAACGGCAAGACCATTCACACAATTTTTCAGAAGTTTGGTTTTCGCACGTTTGAAGTCCGCGATGGCGACGGGCTTTATCTCAACGGCCAGAAAATAATTTTGAAAGGCTGCGACCGGCATTCGTTCTGGCCGGATTCCGGCCGCTGTTTGAGCGAAGCCGTTCAGCGCCTCGACATCGAGACGATCAAGGACATGAACATGAATGCAGTGCGCATGACGCATTATCCGCCAGACGCGGATTTTCTCGATTTGTGCGACCAACTCGGCCTTTACGTTTTGGACGAACTCGGTGGCTGGCATAAATTTTACGACAACGAAGTCGGCCCGAAGCTCGTCAAGGAAATGGTCGCGCGCGACGTGAATCATCCTTCGATTTTATTTTGGGACAACGGAAACGAAGGCGGCTTCAACACGAACCTCGACAAACTTTTCGACGGTTTCGATCCGCAAAATCGCCGCGTGCTGCATCCGTGGGCGCCGTTCAGCGGCATGAACACTGCGCATTATTTGCCTTATGATTTTGTGAAACTCGCGTGCGACGGAATTCCAATCACGTTTCACAGAAATAATTATTTTGCGGACACGAACTCCGCGCAAAAATTCATTTATATGCCTACGGAAATGATGCACGGCCTTTACGACGGCGGCGCGGGCGCGGGTTTTGCGGACGTTTGGAATTTGATGTCGCACAGCCAATTTCTCGGCGGCGGATTTTTCTGGGCGTTCTTGGACGAGGGCGTGAAAAATCCGTTCACGCGAAAAATTGACGTGAGCGGCAATGAAGCGCCGGATGGAATCGTCGGCCCGTATCGCCAGCGCGAGGCAAGTTTTTACACAATCAAACAAATCTGGTCGCCGATTGAAATTCTCGAAACCAATTTGCCGCAAAATTTCGACGGCACACTGACCATCGCAAATCATTTTTCTTTTACCGACGCGCGCGAATGCAAATTCACCTGGCAATTGCGCCGATTTATCCGGCCAGAAAGCGTTGACTCAAATGATGAAACTGTCAGCGCCGAAGGTTCGGCGGGATCGCCGGAGATTCCGCCGGGCGGTTCGGGAAAATTGAATCTAAACTTACCGGAAAATTTCTGGCACACATCGGGCGTGACCGAAGGCGATTTTCTCGCCGTTCGCGTGGACGATCCAAATGGCCGCGAGCTTTGGACTTACGCCTGGCCGTTGCAACGGCAGAAAATTTTATCCGACGACACAAATATCATCGCCCGCGCGGATTTTGACGGCACGAACGGCGGCGCGATTGAATTGAAGGGCAAAGGCATTGTTGCGCGAATTGAAAACGGCGAGTTGATTTCAATTGAACGCGGCGGGAAAAAGTTTTCGTTGAACAACGGCCCGCGAATCGCCGCGACCAATTCCATTCTCAAAAACATTTCCTGGCAATTGCGCGATGACGGCTGGCTGCGATGCGATTACACTTACGCCGCCGAAGGCATGAATGATTTTTTTGGCGTCGTTTTTGATTATCCGGAAGATTTTGTGAAATCAAAGCGCTGGCTCGGCGACGGCCCGTTTCGCGTCTGGAAAAATCGGCTCGCCGGAGCGACGCTTGGCGTCTGGAAAAATGATTACAACAACACAATCACCGGCTGGCGCGACTGGATTTATCCCGAATTCAAAGGCGTTTTTGCAAATGTCCGCTGGCTGCAACTTGAAACGACGGAAGGACAAATCACGGTTGTTCCAAATTCTGAAATTCCGTTCGTGCAGGTTTTGACGCCGGAATTTCCGCCGGAAAAACTGGCGGGAAATACGATCGCGCCGCTGCCAAAATGCGGCCTCGGATTTTTGGACGCGATTCCGCCAATCGGCAGCAAATTTCAGGCGGCGGAAATTGTCAGCCCGTCCGGCGAACGCGCGGTCGCGCACGGCGACTATCACGGCTCGGTGAATTTTTATTTTGGAAAACTGCCTTGAGGAACAAATCTAAATTATGAATTTGAAAAGCTTGTTTCTTGTGTTGATTGCCGTCTCGACGCCAATTCTTTTTCCGGCGCGCGGCGCGGAAAATCCAACGCCCGATTTATGGTTCGCACAGCCGGCGGAAAAATGGACGGACGCGCTGCCCATCGGCAACGGCCGGATTGGCGCGATGATTTTTGGCGGCGTTTCCGACGAGCGCATCCAGTTCAACGAGGACACGCTTTGGACGGGCAAGCCGCATGATTACGTCCGCGCCGGCGCGCGCGAACAATTGCCGAAAATCCAGCAGCTTTTGTTCGACGGAAAAACCAAGGAGGCCGAGCAGCTTGCGAAGACGAATTTTTTGAGCGATCCGGTCCGGCAAAAAGCATATCAGCCGTTTGGCGATCTGCATTTGCATTTTTCCGGCGCGACAAATGTCAGCGATTATCGCCGCGAACTGGAAGTGGATTCCGCAGTCGCGCGCGTGAGTTATCGCGCGGACGGCGTGAATTACAAACGCGAGGCGTTCGCGAGTCATCCCGACAATGCAATTGTTTTGCATTTCACGGCGGACAAGCCGGGCCGCGTCGGATTCACGCTGAAAATGGACAGTCCGCAAACCAATTCTAAAACGACGGCGATTGCGACGGACACGCTGGCGTTGAGCGGACAAGTTGAAGCCGGCGGATTGAAATTTGAATCGCGCGTAAAAGTCATTTGCATCGGCGGAACGGTCACGACAAATGGAAATGTCATTGCAGTTGAAAACGCCGATTCTGCCATGCTGATTTTGGTCGCGGCGACCAGTTTCAAAAATTTTCAGGACATCAGCGGCGATCCCGGCAAACTTTGCGAACAAGATTTAATAAAAATTCAAAACCCGGATTTCGACGCGCTGTTTTCGCGGCATCTTGCGGACTACCAAAATCTTTTTGGTCGCGTGACTTTGAATTTGGGACGCACCGACCGCGCTGATTTGCCGACGGACAAACGATTGGAGCAAATTAAAACTTCCGGCTTGGACGGCGATCCGTCGCTGGCCGCGCTGTATTTTCAATATGGCCGCTACCTGCTGATTTCGAGCAGCCGCGCGGGCGGCCAGCCGGCGAATTTGCAGGGCCTTTGGAACGACAACCTCAATCCGCCGTGGGAAAGCAAATGGACGCTCAACATCAATTGCGAGATGAATTACTGGCCGGCGGAAGTTGCCAACCTGGGCGAATGCACCGCGCCGCTTTTTGGCATGATTGACGATCTGGCCGTGAGCGGCGCCCGCACCGCGCGCGAGCAATACGGCTGCGGCGGCTGGGTCGTGAACCACAACACCGACCTTTGGCGCGGCACGGCGCCGATCAACGGCGTTGACGGCATCTGGCCGACCGGCGGCGCGTGGCTGTGCCAGCATTTGTGGGAACATTATCTTTTCACCGGCGACAAAAAATTTCTCGCGCGCGCTTACCCGGACATGAAATCGGCGTCGCAATTTTTCGCAGATTTTTTAATTCGCGATCCGAAAACCGGCTGGCTCGTCACGTCGCCGTCTTATTCGCCCGAACAAGGCGAACTTTGCTACGGCCCGACGATGGACAATCAACTTATCCGCGCGCTGATGGAAAACACAATTGCCGCCGCAAAAATTCTCGGGCGCGATGAAAAATTTTCCGCGACGCTGGCGAAAATTCGCGGCCAGCTTCCGCCGAATCAAATCGGCAAATACGGCCAGCTTCAGGAGTGGCTCGACGACATTGACAAGCCGGACAACAACCATCGCCACATGTCGCCGCTCTGGGCGCTTTTTCCCGGCGCGGACATCACGCCGGCGGATCCGAAAATTTTTGACGCCGCAAAACTGCTTTTGAAATGGCGTGGCGACGGCAGCACCGGCTGGAGTTACGCCTGGCGCATCCCGCTTTGGGCGCGCACCGGCGACGGCGAATTTTCCTACCGGCAACTGAATTTGCTTTTCCAACGCCGGACGCTGCCCGATTTGCTCGACCTTTGCGGCCCGTTTCAAATTGACGGCAATTTCGGCGCGACCGCTGGAATTGCCGAAATGCTTTTGCAAAGCCAGTGGACTGAAAAAACAGAAGTCGGAAGCCAGAAGCCGGAAGCCAGAATTTTAGATTTGCTGCCCGCGCTGCCAAAGGAATGGCCGACCGGCTCAGTCACGGGCTTGTGCGCGCGCGATGGGTTTGAAATTGATTTGAATTGGAGCGACGGCGCATTGACGCGCGCCGTAATCCGCTCGAAACTTGGCAATCCCTGCGTCGTCCGCTGCGGCGGAAAGGAAATTGAATTGAAAACGAAAATTGGCGGCGAATATGTATTCGACGGCAAATTGAACCGCTAATCAGCGCTTTGAAAAATGTAGTTGCCGGATTCAATTTCAAAAACGGCGCGGCCATTTTCCATCCGCAAAAATTTTATGCCTTTGCTTTTCGTTGCAGGACTGCCGCTTTCAAAAACTTCTTTGTCCGATTTTGCCGGGACAAAAACCGTCGCCGTCGTGTTCGCGGGAATTGAAACTTCCAGAGTGAATTTTCCGCCGTCGCGTTTCCAGCCGCTCACAATTTTTCCACGGATGGAATCATAACTCGCGCGCGACCATTTCACATCTCCAACAATTTGCGGCGCAATGATTATTTTTTTGAAGCCTGCGCTTTCGGGATCATTCTGGATTCCGGCGAGGTCGTGAAAAAACCATTCCTGAATCTGGCCGAGCATGAAATGATCCTGCGACGAGCCGCCGTCCCACGCCTCGGTCAAACTCGTTTTGCCTTTCGCGAGCTGCATTCCGTAGCCGGGCTTGTCCGATTGGTTGTTCATTTCAAAAATCACGTCGCTGCGCCCGCCATCCGCGAGCGCGCGAAGCAAATAACGGTAGCCGACGTCGCCGGCAGTCAGACCTTTTGCCCGAACGTCGCGGACAATTGCGTCAACGACGGCAGCACGATTGGTTTCTTCGCAAATCCCGAAAACGAGCGGAATTGCATTCGCGCACTGCGAATCGGTCGCATAAGTCCCATTCGTCGCATTGAAAAACTTTTCATTGAACGCGGCGCGAATATTTTCCGCGAGATCGGCAAAGTTTTTCGCATCGTTATTTTTGCCAAGCAATTCCGCCGCTCGCGAAAGAATTTCCGCGTCTTGAAAATAAAATGCAGTCGCCGTCAGCGCGGCGGGCGTGAGTTGCGAGACGCCGGGTTTTTTCGGGCCGAGGTCATACCAGTCGCCGAGGCCGAAGCTGGCGATGAAATTCGTCGCGCGCGTGCCGAAATAATTCAGGTAATTTCTCATCGCGTCGTAATGCTCGCGAAACAGATTCAAGTCGCCGTCAAATTCATATTGCTGCCACGGCACGAGGATGAAACTGCTGCTCCATTCCGGCGAATCGCCGAAATCATTCCGCAAATGGTTCGTGTCATTTTTGTCGCGGAAAATCGCGTATTCCGGCGCGGTTGTCGGCACGAGGCCGTTCGTCAGTTGCGAGTCGGAAATGTCATTTAGAGTTTTTGTGAACAATTGCGGCAAATCAAAATCGTAGCGCAACGCCGGGCCGTTCAGATGATCTTGTTCGAGCCAGCCGAGCCGTTCGCGATGCGGACAATCGGTGAGAATGCTGACCATGTTGTTCTGCTGCGCCCAGCGGACGAGCGCGAACGTGCGGTTGAACAAATCGTTCGAGCATTCAAATTCACCAACAGAATCAGACGCGGAATGAATCACGATTTCCGCGAGCGATTTGATTTTCGGCAATTCTCCGTTTGTTTCTGCCGGCGTAAAATGAACTTGAACGTAGCGGCAGCCGACATAGAAAAATTTCGGCGACCACGTTTCCGTCTTGTCCGTCGCCTTCGTGAATTCGCACCAGATGTAACCGCGATGACCGCCGCCCATGGAACTTTGACTGACTGAACCGTCGGCGTTCGTGAGTTCGGATGGAATCAGCCGCACGCTGCTGCCCGCCGGACCGCTCACGGAAATTTTCGGAACGTGCGCGGCGTTCTGGGCGAGATCGAAAACTTCGTCGCCATTGGTCAAAGTCCAGCGTGCAACCGGCTCGTGCGTTTCAAAAAAATGAATCGGTGGCGCGGCGCAGGAAAGTCCGCGCAATTCTCCGCCCGGCCCGCTGGTAATTTTTGCCGCCGACCATTTTGAACCGTCGAAATTGATTTTGTTCCAATTTTTTTGAACCAACCGCGCGTCAAAATCTTCGCCGCCGTAAATGGAATTGAAAGTGATCGGACCGGGCGTGACGCACCAGTTTTCGTCCGTGCCAACAATTTCAATCGAGCCGTCGGCATATTCGAGCCGGATTTGCGCGATGGCTTTTTGCGGGCCGAACGAGCCTTTGAATTTCGTGAACCGTCCGCCGCCAAGGACTTGATACATCCCGTTTCCGAGTTCGAGGCCGGCGGCGTTTTTTCCGCGCTGCAAATTTTTTGTGATGTCAAACGTGTCGTAAAGGCAGGTCTTGTCGTATTTCGTCCAGCCGGGCGAAAGAAATTCGCCGCCGACTTTTTTGCCGTTGAGCGACATCTCGTATTCGCCGAGGCCGCAGACGTTCACAAGCGCGCGTTTGAGTCCGGGCTTCACAGCAAATTCGCGGCGCAAAAGCAGTGACGGGATGTTCGTGTCCGCCGCGCCGATCCATTTCGCCCGCCAGTCGTTCGCGGAAAGCAAACCCATCGTCCAGGTCGCAGGCTTGCTCCACGCGGAAATTTTTTTATTTTCATCCCAGACACGGACTTTCCAAAAAACCGGCTGCGAAGATTTCAATTCTTTTCCGGCGTAAGAAATCTGGATTGTCTCGTCAGAATTTATTTTGCCGCTGCCCCATAAATCGCCATTGTTCTGGGCGAGCAATTTTGGCGACGATGAAACCAGGATTTCATAAGCGGTTTGTTTTTGCCCGCGCTCGTCGCTTTGCAATTTCCAAAACAATCGCGGCGTTTGCGAATCCACGCCAAACGGATTGACGGCGTAATCGCAGCGAAGTTCCGTGGGAATCAAATCCTTCGCGGAAGCAGCGGCGGCAAAAAAAACTGTTGCGGTGAAAATAGAAAATATGAATTTTGAAAAATGGCGTCTCATAATCAGCGTGAATCTGTGGCTTTCAAATCGCGCGATGTTGCCAGCGCGATGACGCGGCCTTCGTCGCCGACGGCGCAGTAAAAATGATAAACAACGCCGTTCCATTTCAAAACCCACGGCTTGTGCGCGTAAGTTTTGTCAAATGGTTCGCTTGGTTCGATCAAATTTTGCCCGTCCCATTTCGTCCAGTGAACCAAATCATACGAACAGGCAAACGTGTCGAACGCCTTTAGCTTCCAGCCGGCGCCGAAATAAAACATCGTCCACACGTCCCCAATTTTGACGATTTGCGGATCGCCGCTCATGCCGTTTGTTTTCGATTCGCCGTTGGCGACGACCGGATTTGTCCCGTAACGATTCCAATTCACCATGTCTTTTGAAACCGCCATGCCGATGCGCTCAAAGCCATTTTTATATTTGCCGTTGTAAAACATCACGAACGGCCAGCCGAGCGATTCGGATTTATCGTGGATGATTGTGGTTTTGTAAAGCGTCTTGCGCTCGAATTCGCGCACATCGGATTGTTTCGGCGACAAGACAGGATTTTCGGAAACGCGATTCCACTCTTGGATTGCCGCCGGATTTTTCGTCCACGCGATTCCGGTTGAAAGCGGATCGGTCTCGTAGCCTTTTTTTGAACCGCCGATGTAGGACAGCCAGAATTTTCCGTCGAACTTTTCCAGTTCGTGCGAGCCGTTCCAATTGCAATCGGCCAGCGCAATTCCGCCGTCGGCCTGCCATGCGTCCCAATTGTTTGTCGCGGTGAACGACAGGATTTTTCCGAGCTTTTGCCAGTGCAGCAAATCGTCGCTGCGCGCCAGAAATGTCTGGTAGCCGACCTTGTTTGAAATCGCGACATACATCATGAACCAATGTCCGTCGCGCCGAAAAATGCTTGGGCAGTCCACAAGCTCGTTCGTATTTTCGCCGCGCAGCACGACGCCGTATTTGAACGGCGTTTTCACCTCGTCAAAAATTTTCTGCATCGTGTTGGTGTCCACGAGCCTCGTTTCGGGAATGGCGGGAATAATTTGACGGGCAAAATTTGTTTCTGCGGCTAAAATTATCGCGCTCGGGGAAAATAAAATCATCGCCAGCGTCAGCCGCAAAATGATGGAGAAGAATTTATTCATGTTTAATTTGACAGCAAATTCTGAAACGCCGGTTCAAGTCCGGCGGCATTCTTGATTTTTTCGGAAACTTGCGGGCCGTTGTTTGTCCAGACGTTGCCCGGCCCGTTCGCGTTTTGCAAAAATTTTTCCGCCGGACACCAATTGTCGTGCCACGTTTCAAATGACGAGCCTTCGTCGGCATAAAGATAAAACCAATGGCGCGGATCGGGAACGAACGAGCTTGGCTGAATGCCGGAAATGGAATTTTCCGCGACGACCGTGCCGGGTTGCGCGGACAAAAGATAAATGCCGCCGAGATCGCCGAGCCGCCGGCCGACTTCGTGAACGCGATTGGCGAAAATAAAATTGTCGCGCAACGCGTTCGTCATTTTCGTCCAGCCCCAGCCGACGCTGATGCCGGTGTATGGCAGGTTGGAAATTTCATTGTGTTCGATGGAAACATTGCGGGCATAACCGGCGCAAATGCCGACGCAGCCCCAGTCTTCCGCGCCGCAATCGGTGATGACGTTGTTGGAAATTTTTTCGCGCGAACAAATTTCACGCTCGTCGGACGGATTCCATGGAACGTGCGTTTCGACATTTGAGTCAGAAAATTTTCCGAGTTGAATTCCGTTGCCGCCGATTTCACGGAAAACGCAGCCTTCAACCAAATCGTCGTGCGTGCCGGTTTTGAAATCCAAACCCGCCGAAGCCGTGTGTTCAAAAACGCAGCGCTCAAAGGAAATATGATCTGCATTTTCAACCGAAACAGCCGCCGGCGGGCGTCCAATCCACGCGAGATTGTCGAGGCCGGGATGATAACTCGTGCCGCGTGGCGAAAGTTTTTTGGCGTCGAGAAAAAACATCCCGGCCTGCAACGGAACATGGCCTTGTTCTGATGGACGCAACCAAGTCGTATTTGCAAAAGTAATTCTTTTGAACTGCAGATTGGAAACCGGATTGTCCGGCGAGCCTTCAATTTTCACGAGCGTTTCAATCGCGGGCGCGAAAATTTTTACGCGCGCCATGTTCTCGCCGGCGCGCGGCCAGTAATAAATTTTCCCGGCGCGGATATCCTCGAACCATTCGCCGGGCGAATTGAGAAACTCAATCGCGTTGGCGAGGAAAAACGGCGCGGCATAATTTGATCTCACAATCACCGGCGGCCACGGATGCTGGAATTCAATTTTACTTTCCGGCTGTTGGAAGGTGACGATGGCATTTGTTTCTTCAATCTGGATTTTTTTAACGCGCAAATCGGCGATTTCCCAAACTTGATCAACGACCATTTCCAATTCCGCCGGTTTTTTGATTCCGGCGAGGGCCGTTGCCGGAATCGTTGCGGACTGATTTTTTTTATCCCAGGCGACGAGTCGGAACAAATTCTCGCCGTCCGGCTCGCGTGCGCGAACTGCCTTTGTGCCGCTGACCCAAAGCTGGCGGAAATTCAAAATGTCCCCGCCAATTTTCGGCGCGTCGGCAACCCAGATTTTTCCGCGCGCGATTTCCGGCAGGCCGGGAATTTTATTTTTCAATTTTTCCCAATCCGTGATTTCAACGCCGCCGCTCAAGACCGGATGCTCGTTCGCAGCAGCTTCGAGAATCACCGGGCTTGTTTCCGTTCCCGAATCTTCGTGGCGGAAGAGCAGCGGTTCGGACAATTGATAAATTCCTGCGCGTAAAATAATTTTCACCGGTCCATTTGACGGATTTTTTGAAGACCGGCGGAGTTCGCGGATTTTTTCCTGCGCCTTGGCGACGGACGCGAGCGGCTGCGTTTGAGTTCCGGGATTATTGTCGTTGCCGCCGAGTGAAACAAAAAACTCGACGGCGGGCGCGGGCAAAACCAGCGCGCAATATAAAGCGAAAATCCAAAGCCAGGATGAATGGCGCGTTGGCGGCGTGCCGGATGTGATGAATCTTTTTTGCATTGGAGACGGAAAGAAGAGGTTGGCCCATCGGCGTCCGATTGTAAATCCCGGCGCGACGCGTTGTCAGTTTTCGCAAATGATTTGCTCGTTTTTATATTACACGTTTCGGATGGATGTGCTAGAAATAGGATTACCAATTATCCAGAGACGTATGCGCGCAGCGGCAAATGAATTATCACGCCCAAAACGGTGTTCCGGCAACATCAGCGGCGTTCCATTTTTTATGGAGCCAGTTCAGCGGGGATTTACGCTGATTGAATTGCTGGTGGTGATTGCAATCATTGCGATATTGGCGGCGATGCTTTTGCCGGCGCTGGCAAAGGCAAAAGAAAAAGCGCTCGGCATCAGGTGCATGAGCAACACCAAACAACTGACGCTCGGCTGGCTCATGTATTACCCCGACTACAATGATAAATTGATGAACAATGGCGGTTCGGGAATAAATTGGGTTGGCGGCAAAATG
>DASXED010000089.1:0-12817 GCA_036490295.1 Verrucomicrobiia bacterium
GCTTTCAAGATGTTTGCGCGCCTTGTCGTCTGTGTCGAAACGAAGGACTATTTGAATCAGCGTAAGCTCTTTGAGCGGCGATTTAATTTTCATGCCGCCAATCTACACGAAGCCGCTACTTCCGTCAAGTGCATAATACCATGGAAAATGAAAAATTTCATTTGCCTTTTTCGCGCGGCATAATGCCTTCCGTGTGCGACGCGCCGAAGCAACTTGACATTGCGCAGGCGGAAATTTGCATCAAGCACGTTACATGCGCCGAAGCCGGACACGGTGATTTTTGAGGAGAAATGGGACACAGCGAACAATTCCGCACGGGAATGTTGTGACCGGCCCAAACTCGAAACATTTCCGGGCTGCTTCACTCCGAACATTTGAAAATCATCGGCAACGCCATGGAATGATCCGGCAGAAAAATCCCCGAACACGCGCGATTTTTTCAGCGATGCCAGCCGCCGCGAAAGCCGCCACCATGAAAACCGCCGCGATAGCCGCCGCCAAAACCAAATGACAATGAAACTCCCGGATACGCCCAGCCATAATATCCATAATACGGATAATAATACGGCTGATAATAAGTGTCATACTGATACGTTTGCGTGTCGGGAATCACATAAACCGACGAGGTTGGAACCGTTGAATACGTCACCGTCGGTTGCGCGACGGCATTTGGAGTTTGGGCGCTGGCCGGCGGCGTCGGCGCGGTTTGCGCGGCATTATTCGCCACGTTTTGGCGCTGGTTCAACATCGTGTTGAGAACCGTGTCGGAAACTCCCTGCTGCTTCAAATAAACAATTTGGTTCGCATCCAGCGCATAAATCGTCCCGGAATTGTGGATGTAAGCGACAATGGTGCTGTCGCTGACTTTCGCCTGCGACAATTGCAAGACCGGCCCCACGCCGTAAGACAACTGCGGCGCGCTTTGAACGGCGGCCGCCGTGGAAGCATCCTGCGCCACAACATTTCCCGCCAAAAGCGCCAAACCGGCGATTGCGGCCAACAATGGTTTCTTAAAATTTCGAGTTTTCATAAAATCAACCCTTTCATATTCAACACTTCAAAGTCGCCCGGGTTGCGCGAACTGTCAAATTCAATAAAAAGCCGTGAAATCAATCAATACTTTTCCCACCGCCGCAAGGCGCGTTCGCATTTCTTGATTTCATCGCACAATAATTCCTCCGCCGACCAGCCGCGCGCCTGCGCCAATGCCGCCAGTTCAAATAATTTTTCGCCGACACTCGCGCGCGAAATTTTTCCGACCGCCGGTTTTTGTTCCAGCAAATTCGCCTTGCGCGCTTTCTTCAAAAGTTTCTCCGCGCGCAGCAGCGCGGGCAAATGTTTCGGAATTCCGTCGAACGCGGATTTGCGTTCATTTTTTGTCCCGTGTTTTTCCGCGCGCTTGATTTTTTCCCAGTTCACCCAGACTTCGTCCACATTTTTGACTTTCGTCGTGCCGAAAACGTGCGGATGGCGGCGGATCAATTTTTCCACGAGCACGCGGCAGACTTTTTCAAAATCAAACGCACCGCGCTCGCGCGCGAGCTGGCAATGGAAAACCACTTGCAACAGCAAATCGCCAAGTTCCTCGGCCATTTCGTGATCGTCGCGCGCCTCAATCGCGTCAATCAATTCATAAACCTCCTCAATCGCATGGCGGCGCAAACTCAAATGCGTCTGCTCGCGATCCCACGGACAGCCAGTGGGCGAACGCAGTTTCGCCATGACTTTGAGCAAATCGTTTATCGCAGGTTTTTGTTTCATGGAATTAACGCAAAGGCGCAAAGAAGCAAAGACGCCAAGAAAGTTTTCGTTTGAACTTTGCGCCTTTGCGTCTTTGCGTCTTTGCGTTAAAAATTCGGCTCACAAAATCACCAAATCGTCGCGATGCACGAGTTCCACGCGCGCGAGTTTTTTTGCACGGATTTCTTCGCCGCTGAACTTCGCGATGCCGCGCGCGAATTCTGTTCCGTCCAAATCGCAAATGCGAACGACATCACCGGCTACAAATTCACCTTCGCAACGCGCAACGCCGGGTGGCAACAGACTTTTGCCAGATTCGCGCAACGCTTTTTTCGCGCCGTCGTCCACGAACAAAGTTCCTTTCGGATGGTGAAAAAATGCAATCCAGCGTTTTCGTCCCTGCAATTTATTCGGCTGCGCGACGAACAGCGTGCCTTCATCTTCGCCGCCAAGAATTTTTGCGAGCACATTTTTCTTTTTGCCCGACGCGATGACGAGCGGAATTCCCGAACGCACAACGATTTTTGCGGCCTGAACTTTCGACGCCATGCCGCCGACGGCGGTTTCGCTGGTCGTTCCGCCCGCGAGTTTTTCAATCGTCGCGTCAATCTGTTCGATGACGGAAATCGTTTTCGGATTTGATTTGCTGAAATTTTCGATGACGCCGTCCACGGTCGTTAAAATCACAAGCAAATCTGCCGGCAACAAAGACGCAACGAGCGCGGATAATTTGTCATTGTCACCGAATTTTATTTCCGTGAAAGACACGGCGTCGTTTTCGTTGATGATGGGCACGACGCCGCGACCGAGCAACGTGACGAGCGTGTTGCGCGCGTTGAGATGGCGCTCGTGATGTTCCAAATCTTCATGCGTGAGCAAAACTTGCGCGACGTGCAAATCATGCTTCGCAAAAAGTTCGGCATAAGTGGCCATGAGCCGCGTTTGTCCGATTGCGGCGCAGGCTTGAAGCTCTGCGAGTTCAGTCGGACGCCTTTCATAACCGAGCGCGCCCATGCCAGCGCCGACTGCGCCGCTCGTCACAATCACGATTTCTTTTCCGTCTTTTCGCAACGCGGCGACTTGCGCGACAAGCTGCTCCAACTGCGCCGGATCAATTTGTTTCCGGCTGTCGGTCAGCACGCCCGTGCCGAGTTTGACGACGAGGCGCGAAACGGATTTGAGTGAGTCACGATGCACGCACGCAGTTAAAACGAAATTCGCGCGTGGAAAAAGGCGAAAGTGCGGCCGGATTTATTGTCCGAGCATATTGAGAATATCAAAAGCCGGACTTTTGGGATCCGCGAGCGATTTGAAGAAAGGACCGCCGCGCAAGCCGATCAGCAATTCAAGTCCGCCTAAATCGGCTTCTGACTTCACATTTGGAATGATGCAATTTTCAATGCCGATGTTTCTTTCGTGATTGTTCCGCTGGTCTTTCAAGTCAACATATTTTGCCGTGCCGATGGAAATATTCAGCACGTCAATGTGGGGAAATTGTGTTTTTTGGAAGATGTTCGCCGATGTTGTTTTGCCGTTGCCGGATTTTTTTGACGGCAGAGCGAGGCCGAGGGAAAAAATGTTCGTCTGTCCGGCCTGATTTTTCACGATGTCAAACTCGCCGAGATTGAGGCGCAAAAGAGTGAAGTGAATTTCATGTCGCAGGAGCGCGGCGCGGTCGAACTCCGCGTGGATTTCCGGGATGTCGAGGAACAGCGTGCCGCCAAAACTCGGCGGATTGTAGATTTTCAAATCCTTGATTTCCAGCGTTGGCTCGATGAGGCCGAGGGAAAATTTTCCAATCTCCGCGTCCATGCCCGTTCGCGCGCGGATTTGATGCTCCATCGTCACGCGCAAAATCGAATTGTAGGACAATAGCAAAACGATGATTGCCACGACGGCCAGCGCGACCAGCGTGATGAACAGCCGGAACACCGATTTGAAAAGCCATTTAATCATTTTCGATTTGCGATATACGATTTACGAGCCGGAGTTGAATTGCGAATCAAATCGTAAATCCAAAATCGTAAATTTAATTAGAGCCTCGTCACCTCGGCTGCTACAAAATTAAACTGGCACGTCTTCCGGCCTGACTTCCAGACATTCGTCCTGATCCTCCCAAATCGTGGTGGCGTAGGAATTCAAAAGTTTCGGCGCGAGTTCGCGGCCTGCGCGCGCGAGCAATTGTTCCGCCTGCTCCGCCGCGTTTTCGTAAGCCATGTCGTAATTTCCCGCGCGCCGACGCTGCTTGTCGTCCCAATGCGCGACGGCGTGGACGGGTTCGTATTGCTGCGCCCACGCTTCGATTTCGCCGCGAACGTCGGCGGGAATTTCCTCGAACGGCACGAGCGTTTCGCTGCAATGCTGGCAGATCAAACCGGATTCGCGCACGTCGCGCGTGAGCAGCGGCAGAAACGGCGCGCGGCAGCACGGCGATTCCGCGTAGGCGGCGGGCGGCGTGACGAGCCGCTTGAACCAGATTTGTTTTTCATGCGCGACTTGCGCGGCAAGGCGATACGCGCCGACGAGCGGATGCGAGAGCCGCCACGCGCGGCCTTCGAGCTGGCCGAGCGTTTGCGCGAGCCAGCGCGCGAGCGTGAGGTCGTCCCAATCCTGAAACGCGCAGGCGTATTCCTTCCAGAGCGAGTCGAGCGGCGAACTGGATTCCGGTTCAAATGCCATTGCAAGAGAATGGCGCGGGGAAAAAGTTTTGTCGAGCGGCGTTGCAAAATCAATCTGTAGAAAATAGAATTATCCGAAACCGTGAAGCCGATTCGATTGACCAAACACGCGCGCGAACAATGTGCCGAACGCGGCGCAATGGAAAATGAAGTCATCGAAGCCATTCGCAAAGGCGCGCGCGAACCGGCGAAACATGGACGCGAATTCTGCCGGTTCAATTTTACTTTCGGCAAAAAGTGGCAGGGCAAATTTTACGCCATCAAGCAAGTCGCGCCCGTCATCAAGGACGAAGCCAACGAAATAGTTGTCATTACCGTTTATACGTTCTACTTTTAGGAAGGTTCGACATGAAAATCAGCTACGATTCCGAAATTGACGCCGTGTATATCCATCTCATCGAGGGGAAGCACGAGTGCCGCACCGTGCGCCTGAATGACGAGGTGGCGCTGAACATTGGCGCGGACGAAAAGCTGGTCGGCATCGAAATTCTCGACGCGAAGGAAGTTCTGGCGGCGGGCAAAATGCCAAATCTCTCCGTGGAAAATCTGCCGCTCGTGGCGGCGTGATTTAATTCCTGCCAGAGCGAGCCGGGCGGCGTTGCGGAATGCGGCAGGGAAATAAATCTGCACCAACAATTATTTTGCTTTTTTGGAAGCAGCGTTTTTTGCCCGTTGAATAACTTTTCCAAGGTCAACTTCCAAAACATAAGTAATTCGCAATAATGTTTCCAAGCTTGGATTCCGCAATTCGCGCTCGACGAAACTAATCATTGCATGGGACAAGCCCGCTCGCCGCGCAAGAACCGTCATGGAAAGGCCGCACTTTTTACGTTCTTCCATCAAAATGCGCGCTACATGCGAAGAAACTTCATCAACATGGCCAGATAACACTACTTACCAATACAAAATAAAAGCTTGACATCGCAGGTTACTATAGTGACGATAGCACAAAGTTTTCGGTTATGGCGTTCTGCCTGGGCTTGAAAACAAATCGAAAAATAAAAATATGAAAAAACTTCTTAAAATAATTCTATTGGGCATACTTTGTTCAACCTGTTTCACCATGAAAGCCCAAGATCAGCCTTATTTGAGCATTTCAAATGATTCGCCAACAACGGTTCAAATCAACTGGACGAATCAAGTCGGAACAACCTATCGCGTTTTGTCCACTTCTGATCTCACAACGCCTCTTTCACTTTGGACACCATTGGAAGATGCGTTTTCAGATGATGTGAATGTATCGGCCAGCATATCCTCCACAAATACGCCCAATGGTTTTTTCAATGTAGAAATTCCGACGAATAGCGGAGTCCAAATTTTTTCTCCGACAAACGGGCAAACCGTCAGCGGAGTCATTACGGTTGGGGTTGGCGCACAAATCGGAACGCAAATACAGGGCGTGAATCTTTATCTGGACGATGCGCAGATTGGATTTATTGATTCCGGCGGCATCGCTTTCAATCTGGATACGACTCACTTCACAAACGGCCTTCACACTTTGTATGTGAGCGCGGTTGACACGGGCAACGGCACAACGACAACCGACCCGATAACTTTGGATTTTGAAAATTCCGTTCGCTGGCTGGATGCCGATTCGCTTTTTGATTCATTCGTTCCAATTGACGTGGAATCGGATATTTTCCCAGCCGATTGGGAAATTTTTGTCGTGGATACCAACGGCGTGACCGTTCGCACGCTTTCGGGTTCTACGTCGGACGGCAACATTAACACGAATTGGGACGGGACTGACGACAACGGCGACATTATGCCTGCTCAAGCGTCGTATAAAATCACGGTTGCCGTGGCTTCCGGCGGTTTTGGAGATTCTTTGGCGATGAGGTCTTCAAGAATTGGCACGAGTTCTAGCTTGCAATTGAGTTCCGGCCTGACGGTTGCCTCGGCAAGTCCGAACGCTTACGGTGTCACGGAATACACAGTTGAAGAGCCAGCGCCGGATTTGACGGCTATCTATTCTGCATATTGGGAGAGTTATTCAAATACTCCTGACAGCGAGAAAATCCTTTATCCGCAACTACCGCCCATGCCAACAGATGCGCCAACCCTCATAACGAATAAATTATCGCCGTTGGAAATGTTCATGGCTCAACACCAAACTCAAACTTCAAGTTCAGGAAGTTCTCAAACGATGGCCATGGATGCAGGTTTTGGTGGCAGTGGCAGCACGGGTTCAACCAGCACGACACTTTGGCGTGAAACATCATGGACAAGTGGGGAAATTATTTTAGTGCAGCAACACATTCTTGGACTGACAGGCGTTCTTTGGAATGGCACTGTCGGAAACTTAATGAGTAACATCAAAGATCTTGTATCGCTCGCGGAAGATCAAGTTAGCGGCGACCGCAGCGTATATCAAGGTTCGACTTTAGTGATGCAGATGAATGGCGATTTCGCGGCTGTGAACACTGCTTTGGCATCAAGCAATCCCAACACGCGGGAATTTTATTTTTGGGGGCATGGCGCAGTGAATGGCAATGCCATTGGTTTCAGAGAGGGGACTCCGAGTGACGGAATCAAAGCGAAAGACTTGGCCGCCCTTTTGGGGAATTCTTATTTGCCGGCATCAAATGGAGACCCTGCCTTATTTACCACCACCAAACCATTCGACTTGGTTTTTCTTGATGGTTGTTGCACAGGCGTCGGAAGCTTCCCCGAAGCGTTCGGAATTCCTAAAGCCGTTGCAGGTTCAACCTATGACGACAATCACAAACACAAACGCGCCTTCATGGGTTGGGGTGGCACAATATCGCTCTCAATTTTGGACACGGAATCACTTAATTGGTCGTTGGCATTTTGGAATGCACTGTTGAGTGATCCAACTGGCACGACAGTGATACAAGCACAAGCTACGGCTTTTTCGCAACATCCTTCAGCAGGTGACGGAGCGCCGATGAAAACTTATGGCAATCTATCACTGAAATGGAACGACTAATGAGGCCGGCACTAATTATTTTGGTTTCACTAATCCTTTTCCCCGTGCTTGTAATGGGCGGGGAAAAGGAAGAATCGTTCTTCAAAGAAAAAATGCTTCCACTGGCGAAAGAATTCGTTACACGAAATAATCTGCCATTGGTGGATTTCGGAACAAATAATCTGAAAAAATATGACGTGGAATTTTTCACGGATGGACGACGTGGTTGCACGGCGAACCTTAAATTAAAAACCGGCTACATCTTTGATTTTATTTCAGATGGAACGAACGCAGAGGTTTGTCATTTCCACGACGGGAAAACCAGGACGTATTTTGCATTGGAGAACGCACCGAAAGAGAAAATTGATGCCGTGAAAGCTTTGAACCTTCGGAACAAATTGAGCAAGACAAACGCGCTTGAGTTGGCTGAAAACTTTTTCAAGTTGCAAGGACACAAAGACGAAAATTTTAACGAGCCTGAATTACATCAGTCATATTGGTCTGGCGGAGACGATAATCGAGGAGGGGAATTGCCCTATTTCGAGATCACATGGTATCGTAAAGACATTACGAAAACAGACCGTGAAAGCGGTGACTCCAAAAAGTTGCTTGAATCAGTGACGATTGAAGTTTCGGGAATTGATTCTCATTTGATTTCTTATTCCAAAGGTTTGCTGCCCATCGGCAAAGATTTTTAATTCCGGTTCGTATGAAGCAGCAGCCGCGCTTCATCTCTTGGCTTTACGCGGCGGTTTTTTCCCCTAGATTGGATTCGTGGTCGCGCTTGAATCCATCAATCTGTTCCGCAGCCTGTCGCCCGACGAATTGCAGGCGCTGCGGCGCATCACGCAGGAACGGCGGTTTGCCGCCGGCGGCGAGATTTTCCGCGAGGGCGATCCCGGCGACGGCGTTTATTTTGTGAAGGACGGGCTGGTGGAAATTTCCGGGCTGGTCGGCTCGGACGCGCGCCGCGTTTTTTCGCAGCTCGGCTCCGGCGAAATTTTCGGCGAGATGGCCGTGATCGAGCAGCGCCCGCGCTCGGCCACCACGATGGCGGTCAAGGACACGGACGTTTATTTCATTCCGCGCGAGGAAATGCTCGTCCTGCTCCAGCGTTCGCCGGTTCTGGCGTTCAATATGTTGCAGGAAATCAGCCATCGCCTGCGCGAATTCAACCAGTTGCATCTCCGCGAAGTTTTGCAGGCCGAGCGTCTCGCCGTCGTCGGCAATTTCGCGCGCTCCATCATCCACGATTTGAAGACGCCGCTGACCATCATCGGCCTTTCCGCCGAGATGGCGTGCATGGACAACTCGACGCCGGAAAAACGCGCGCTGGCGCAGGAACGGATTCGCAAACAGGTCTGGCGCATCAACGACATGGTCGGCGACATCCTGGAATTCACCCGCAGCAGCCGGAGCGAAGTCTCGCTGCTGCCGGTCAGCTACGCGAATTTCATCAAGGAAATGCTGCCCGACCTTCAAACCGAAGCCGAAGCCAAATCCGCGCGCATCGAACTTCAAAACGAACCGCCGCCCGTCAAGCTGCTCCTTGATTCCCGCCGCCTGCGCCGCGTTTTTTTCAACCTTGTCCACAACGCGACTGATTTCACGCCCAGCAACGGGAAAATTTTCCTGCGCTTTCACGCCGACGAAAAGGAAATCGTCACGGAAATCGAGGACACCGGAACCGGCATCGCGCCGGAGATCGCGGACAAACTTTTCCAGGCCTTCGTCACGTTTGGAAAAACACACGGCACGGGACTCGGTCTTTCCATCTGCAAAAAAATCATTGAAGACCATAAGGGCCGCATCTGGGCGCGCAGCGAGCCGAAATGCGGCGCGATTTTTTGCTTTGCTTTGCCGCTGGCGAAATAATTCCGTTGAAGTGTTGAAGCGTTGAAGCGAAAATGTCGTGTAATGCGAAATCACTTCAACCTTTCAACCCTTCAACCTTTCAACGAACGATGAATCGCATCCGCCTGCTTTCCGAGCAAGTCGCCAATCAAATCGCCGCCGGCGAAGTGGTCGAACGCCCGGCCAGCGTTGTGAAGGAACTCGTCGAAAATTCCCTCGACGCTGATGCCAAAAAAATCACCGTAGAAATCGGCGCGGGCGGGCGCAGCTTGATCCGCGTCACCGACGACGGCTTCGGCATGAGCCGCGATGATGCGTTGCTTTGTCTCGAACGCCACGCCACGAGCAAAATTGTTCGCGCTGAAGATTTGCAGGCAATCGCCACGATGGGTTTTCGCGGCGAAGCCCTGCCCAGCATTGCCAGCGTGAGCAAATTTGTTTTGACCACGCGCGAACGTGAAAACAATTCGCCCGAAGGCGCGCAAATCATCGTTCACGGCGGGAAAATTCTCGAAGTCAGGGCCGCCGGGAGCGCGACGGGCACGAACATTGAAGTGCGGCAACTTTTTTTCAATCTGCCCGCGCGGAGAAAATTTTTAAGGACGGAAGAAACCGAGGCTGCGCACATCCAGCATTATCTGACGCTCGCCGCGCTCGCGTTTCCCGAAGTCGCGTTCACGTTTGTCAAAGACGCGCGCAACATCTGGCAGTTGCCCGCGCAAAAATCCGGCTCGGCGACTTCAAGCAAGATTGAAGCGTTGCGTGAACGATTCCGCGCGCTGCTCGGTGACGAAAAACTTTTGCCAGTAAATTTTTCCGCTTCGCTCGAAGAAAATTTTCGACCCGAAGAAATCGAAATTTCTTTTGAAACCGCCCTGCCGGAAAAATCTGAACTCGAAAATCCGAAATCCCAAGTTAAAATCTGGGGTTTGATCGGTTCGCCCGGTGTCTCGCGTGCGACGCGCGACGGTCAGTTCGTTTTCGTCAACCGGCGTCCCGTAGAAAATCGCGGCATCAATTACGCGCTCATTGAAGGCTATCATAATTCGCTGATGAAAGGCCGTTATCCGGTCTGCTGCCTGTTCCTCGAAATTGATCCCGCCGCCGTGGACGTGAACATCCATCCCGCCAAGCGCGAGGTGAAGTTCCACCGCGAGTTTGAAATCCGAAAATTCGTCGCGCAGGCCGTTCGCGAAACGTTGCTCGCGTTTCATTCCGAGCTGGAAAAGCCGAAACAATTTTCAACCACAAAGACACCAAGCTCACCAAATGAAAAACCGGCAACGGAATTTTCTGCGCTCGCGCTGCCGAATTTTCCCGAAAAATTAAAACCGTCGCCGACAACTCCGCTGCAAATTTCTCCTGCCGCACAAACGCCTTTGAAAATGGGATTTTCTGGTAGCGCGGGCGTCTCGCCCGCAGTCGTCGGCGAGACGCCGACGACTGCGCCCGAGACGGGCGCGCTCCCCGCAATCCGCAATCCGCAATCGCCAACTCCGTTGCTCAACGTCCCGCTCCGTCTCGTCGGCGTCGTTGGCAGACTTTATGTGCTGCTCGAATCCGATCGCGGATTGGTTTTGCTCGACCAGCACGCGGCGCACGAACGGATTTTGTTCGAGCAGATGCTGAATCGCATCGAATCAGGCGGCGTTGCGCCATCGCAAAAATTGTTGCTGCCGGAGACGATTGAGTTGCCGCCGCGCGACGCAAATTTTCTGCGCGAACAATTGGCCGCGCTCACGCGGCTCGGCGTCGGGCTGGGCGAATTTGGCGAGCGCACCTTTTTGCTTGATGCGCTGCCGCCGTTCGTCAAGGTCGGCGACGCGCGGCGTTTCGTGCTCGATCTCGTGGACGAGTTGAAGGCGGCGGGCCGCGCGGTGAATCTCGCGCGGCTGGGCGAGCACACGATCGCCAAGACCGTCTGCCGCCACGCGGTGAAGGCCAACGACCCGCTCGGCGGCGCGGAGCTGGAAAATCTCGTCGAGGATTTGCGCCGCTGCGCGATGCCCTACACCTGCCCGCACGGCCGCCCGACGCTGATTGAAATGAATTACCGCGAACTGGAGAAAAAATTTGGAAGGGCGCAGTAGAGCCAAGATGCTCGACAAAATTTAAACCGAACATACACTTTTTTAACAAATACACCTATGGATAAAGAATGGGTTGCTTTAATTGGAGTTGTTGCTGGCGGAATTATGGCTGGTGGGTTTTCGATTTTGAGTAATCATATTTCATTCTCAAGACAACAAAGACACCAAATAAGGGAACAGCATCTTCAGCATATTGAAGAGGTCTTTGACTGCTTGGATAAAGTAGGGAACGCGATTAGTTATTTTCACACCAATTATATGGTATCTTTGCTTCAAGGCAAAACCGATCCTCCTCTAAACATCTTGGAATTACCGCTGGCCAGGTTAGAACTACTAGTCAAACTTTACTGCCCAGAATTGAAACCTTTATTCCTGCGATTGAAGGAACAGAAAAAGACATGCAGTGACCATTTCCTTGAGGCCGTGAAATACTTAGCCATGAAAAACAACCAAGAAAAGCTCACTGAAATACGAGCTTTGGCTGACGCCCTAAAACAGTTCATGGATTTATGCGAACAGTTAAAAACTCAAGTGATAAGTCTGGCAAATAAATAAGTCCTTTCAGAACAAAAGACAAATGAGCCGTTATCTCGTCATCATCGAAAAGACGGACACGGGTTTTTCGGCGTATTCGCCGGATTTGCCGGGTTGTGTCGCCACCGGCGGTTCGCGCCAGGAAGTCGAACGGGAAATACACGACGCCATCGAATTTCACATCGAAGGTTTGCGTCTGGCCGGTGAAGAAGTTCCCGAACCGCAATCACAAGCGTCGTATTGTGAAGTCGCCGCCTGATTCCAATTCCGCTGACAATCTTCGTCAGGATGCTTGTCCCGCTTCGTCCCAAAACATTTCCGGCGAGCATTGGCGGTTTTGCCTGCAATGCGGGCATGAGTTGATCAACGAGAAGTGCAAGCTGCGTTGTCCGCGCTGCCATTATTTCATGAGCTGCTCGGATTTCGATTTCGCAAACTGATTTTTAGCCACAGATGGGCACAGATTGAACACAGATAAAAAACCATTCGCAAATTATAGGAATGATTTGAATTCTGAAAATCTGTGTTTCATCTGTGCCCATCTGTGGCTAAATTAAACGCCCATGAACGAATGGAACATCCAGTCCCGCGCGCACGCGTGCGAAGCCTGCGGCAAAACATTTTCCGACCGCGAATCTTTTCACACACTGCTCTTCGACGAGCGCGCGGAAGATTTGCGCCGCTCGGACATCTGCGAGGCGTGCTGGCAGAATCAATTCAGCGACGGCGCGCGCGAACGCAAGGGCTTCATCTCGCACTGGCAGGGAATTTACGAAGCGCCCGCGCCGCAGGTGGACGCGATCCAGAAAGACACGGCGGAAACGGTGTTGCGCAAATTGATCGGGCAAAACGATCCGCGCCACGCCGCCGCCGGTTACATCCTCGCCGTGATGCTCGAACGCAAGCGCATCCTCAAGGTGAAGGAACAGATCGTCCGCGACGGCCAGCGCGTGTTCATCTACGAACAGCCGAAGACCGGCGACATCTTCACC
>DASXED010000090.1:0-2374 GCA_036490295.1 Verrucomicrobiia bacterium
GCTTTCAAGATGTTTGCGCGCCTTGTCGTCTGTGTCGAAACGAAGGACTATTTGAATCAGCGTAAGCTCTTTGAGCGGCGATTTAATTTTCATGCCGCCAATCTACACGAAGCCGCTACTTCCGTCAAGTGCATAATACCAGTTTTTCCGCAAAAAGGCTTGGCAATTTTTCCGCGCCGGATAATAATTTGGCCGGCAGGAAATGGTTCGACCGCCTGCCGTTGGCCGTTCGGTTCCTCACGGCCAGTCACCAGTCACCAGTCGCGTTTATGGATGCACTCTGTCTATTTGCCGTCGTGGGAACCGCTTCAAACCAGGCGGAACTCCTTTATGTCTGGACACAGGCGACGCCGGAAGCCAAGGCGATCATCGTCCTGCTCGCCGGCATTTCCATCATCGTCTGGTCAACGATGTTTTACAAGGCCGTGCAAATGCGCCGCGCGCGGAAATTGAATTATTATTTCGAGCAGGAATTCCGCTCGCAAAAAAAAGTGCTGGATGTTTTTGACCGCAAGGTGAAAGTCGAAGGCTGCCCGCTCTACGAAGTTTATCAAACCGGCTGCGTGCAGCTCGACACGCGGCTGCGCGGATCCGACGGCGAACGCCGCCAGCAAACCGTCTCGCTCAAAAACATGGAGCACGTCAAGCGCGCGATGGAAAACGTCGTCGCGCAGGAATCCTTGAAACTGGAATCCGGCTTGATCTGGCTGTCGGTGGCCGCCAGCGGCGCGCCGTTTCTCGGCTTGCTCGGCACGGTCTGGGGCGTGATGAGCACGTTCGCCGGCATCGCGCAACTGGGCAACGCATCCATGGCGGTGATGGCTCCGGGCGTGAGCGCCGCGCTCATCACGACCGTCGCCGGATTGCTCGTGGCGATTCCGTCAATGTTCGGCTACAATTGGCTGGTTCATAACCTGCGCGCGTTCACCGTCGGGCTGGACAATTTCGCGCAGGAACTGGTTTCAAAAATGGAATCAGAATTTTTGGCCGACGAATGAAAATGAGACGATTTTCACAACGCAGCCACCTCGTCACGTTGAGTGAAATCAACATCACGCCGCTGTTGGATTTGGCGTTCGTGCTGCTCATCATCTTCGTCATCACGACGCCGCTGCTGGAGCAAAGCATCACCCTCAAACTGCCGACCGGCATGGGACAGCCGGACAAAAAAATTGACCCGCGCAACGTCCGCACCGTCGAAGTCACCACGACCGGCGTTTATGCGCTCGACAAACAGCGGATGAACCTTGACCAAATCATCGCAAAAATCGCCTCGGATTTTCGCGGCAACCCGAATCTGATCGTTTATATCCGCGCGGAAAAAACCAGCCCGTATGAAAACGTCGCCGCCGTGATTGACGGCTGCCAGAAAAAAGGCATCACCCGCTACTCGCTGCGGACCGACCCGACGACGAAATGATTTTTTAGATGAACCACGAAACATACAAAATTTTTTGCCGCGAAAGAACGCAAAGATCACAAATCACAAAAGCCGTTTTCATTTTTGCGCTCTTTGTGCTCTTTTGCGGCCATTCAATTTGTTAAATGAACCGGCTGCAAAAAAAATGCGTCATTGCCACGGCGGGATTTCACCTGCTGCTGCTCGTGATTTTATTTGTCGGCCCGGCATTTTTTAATTCCAAGCCAAAAATGGACGACTCGCAGGTGCTCGACGTGATTCCGGCCAACTTGATTGACGCGGCGTTCAACAGCGGCGTCAAAGACGCCACACCGCCCGCACCGCAGCCAATTGTTCAGCCGCAACCGCAACAAATGCAACCAACTCCGCCCGCGCCTGCGCCAAAACCCGTTGAGCCGACGCCGACGCTCGTGCATCGAATTGAAAATTTATTCACGCCCGAACCCAAACCTGAACCGGAAAAACAAACACCAGAGACAAGAGAAAATCAGTCGCACAAAATTCAGCCGAATCTCACGCCTGTCGTTCGCGGCAGCGCACCGAAAAATTCCAAGCCGGACAATTCACGGCAAAAAACGAAGGCAATTGACAGTGCGCTTACAAATTTGCGCCACAATTTGTCCTCGGCCACGGAAATTACAATGCCCGGCAACAGCAGCGCGGCTTACGCCAATTACGCCAGCGTCGTCAAAAACGTTTATGACGCCGCATGGACGCTGCCAGATACAATTGCCAAAGATGAAAATATAACAGTCAGCGTGACCATCGCAAATGATGGCACGGTAATTTCCGCACACATCGTCACGCCATCGGGCGACGCATCGGCTGACGACTCGGTGCAAAGGGCTTTGGATCGCGTCAAATTTGTCGCCGCGTTTCCCGAAGGCACAACCGACAAGGAACGCACTTACACCATCGTTTTCAATCCTCAAATCAAAAATTCCGAATGAAAAA
>DASXED010000104.1:0-26927 GCA_036490295.1 Verrucomicrobiia bacterium
CGACGATTTCATGAACGAAATCTCCAATGCTACGCGCGAAATGGTGGACAAGGCCAAGCGTTACGAGAGCGACACGGTGCCGGGCGATTACGGAAAATTAAACGTGCCGTGTCCGAAATGCGGCGGCGAAATCCTGGAGAATTACAAAAAATTCCAGTGCCAGAAATGCAATTTTAGTTTGTGGAAAATCGTCGCGAGCCGGCAATTGGAAATTCCCGAAGTCGAGGAATTGATCAGCAAGGGAAACGTCGGACCGCTGCAAGGTTTTCGCAGCAAGCAAGGTTTTCCGTTCGCCGCCATTATTAAAATGGGCGCGGAGTTCAAGCCGGAGTTCGATTTCGGCAACGACCAGAACAAGGACGGCGAGGCGAGCGCGCCCGTGGATTTCACCGGCAAAGAGCCGCTTGGCAAATGCCCGAAGTGCGGCGGAAATGTCTATGACGCGGGCATGAATTATATGTGCGAGAAGGCGACCGGCCCGGACAAGACCTGCACGTTCAAGACTGGTAAAATTATTTTGCAGCAGCCGATCGAGGCGGCGCAGGTGAAAAAAATGCTGGAGACGGGCAAGACGGATTTGCTCACGAAATTTATTTCCAAGAAAAACAATCGCGCGTTCAAGGCGTTTCTCGTGATCAAGGACGGCGGCACGGCGTTCGAGTTCGCGCCGCGCGAACCCAAGGCGGGCAAAACGAAGGACGGAACGCCGCGCGAGCCGCTGCCGAAAATTGATTTCACCGGCAAAGAACAGATCGGCAAATGTCCGAAGTGCGGCGGGAAAATTTTCGACACGGAGCAAGGTTACATTTGCGAAAATTCCCAACGCGACGCAAAAGCGTGCAAATTCAAGATCGGCAAAACGATTTTGGAACAGCCGATTGAACTTGCGCAGGCGCAGAAAATTCTCGCCGATGGCAAAAGTGATTTGCTCGACAAATTTATTTCCAAGGCTGGCAAGCCGTTTCCCGCTTATCTGGTGATGGACGCAAAAGGAAAAATCACTTTCGATTTCCCGCCGCGTGATGAATGACCAATCAAGTTGACCGGTGTGAAAAAGAAATTTTTGCAAAGAATTTTTTTTGGGCTGGTCTTAATTTTTCTGTTGCTGCTGATTTTGGTCGCGCATCCAGTTTATTATCTCGCCAAAACAGCCTGGAACGACAGAAACCAAATCGTTCCGACTCCGCCCGGAAAAATCAATGACGCGAGCCGCCTTGACGAAACGCGCGTCGCGAAAATCTGGAAAATTCCGGCCGACGAAAAAGCGGCGGAAGAACAACTGGCCGGACTTCTGCAATTCGCGCGCACGAACCACCTGAAAGTTTCCATCGCGGGCGCGCGGCACAGCATGGGCGGCCATGTGATTTATCCCGACGGCATCGTGATTGACATGCTGCCGTTCAATCGCATGGAATTGGACGGGACAAATCTCGTCTTGCACGTTCAGGCGGGCGCACGTTGGAATGAAGTGATTCCGTTTCTGAATAAGCATGGTCTCTCGGTTGAAGTCATGCAGTCCAACGACGATTTTTCCATCGGCGGTTCGTTGAGTGTCAATTGCCACGGTTGGCAGTTCAATCGTCCACCGATTGATTGCACGGTGCAATCGTTTCGCCTGATGCTGGCCGACGGAACAATTGTGAAATGCAGCCGCACGGAAAATCAGGAGTTATTTTCGCTCGTGCTTGGCGGTTACGGTTTGTTCGGAATCATTCTCGACGTGGACTTGCGCGTCGTGCCGAATGAAAAATATAAAATCGAGCGACTAAATGTTTCATCGGCTGATTACGCAAAAACACTTGCTGAAAAAACTTCCAATGCGAACGGCATCGCGATGGTTTATGGCCGATTGCGCGTGACAAAGGAGAATTTTTTACAAGATGGCATCATCAACATTTTTTACCGCCAGCCTTCGACGAATTTGCTGATCACGCCGCTTGACCATTCGCCAGGCCGCGAACTTCCGCGTGCGATTTTTCGCAGTGGAGTCGGCAGTGATTATGGCAAGGAACTTCGCTGGAACGCTGAAAAATATTTTTCGTCCGTTTTGTCAGGCGACATTTTTGAGCGCAACGCGATTCTTTACGAGCCGTCGGATTGGTTTTCGGATCACAGCACGAACAGCACGGACATTTTAGTGGAATGTTTCGTGTCGCCGAAACAATTCGAGCCATTTCTCGCCGAGTTGCGGAAAATCATTCCTAAAAATCAAGCCGATATGCTGAATGTCACCGTGCGCGACATCAATCGCGATGACGATTCCTTCCTGCGTTACGCGGACAAAAACATGATTTCGCTCGTGATGCTTTTCAGCCAGCCGCGCGACGCGATGGGCGAGGAAAAAATGTCCAAGCTGACGCAGGAAATTATCGCCGCCGCGTTGCGGCACGATGGACGATATTATTTGCCGTATCGCCTGCACGCGACACTGGAACAATTCAACGAAGCGTATCCGCAGGCGAAAAAGTTTTTTGAATTAAAGCGGAAATATGACCCGGACGAATTGTTTCAGAACGAATTTTATTTGAAGTATGGCAAATGACACGCCAGCCGATAAATGGATTCAAAAATTCCTCGCGCATTTGGCGGTGGATCGCGGCGCATCGGTTTATACGCAGCGGAATTACAAGCAGGCGTTGATGGAATTTTCGCGTTGGCATAATGAAAGTCTAAAGTCTGATGTCCAAAGTCCAAAGTCGGCACCGACCGTTGCGTGGGAAAAACTTCAGCGCGATGATTTTCGCGGCTTCGTCAGATTTCTTGGCCGGAATGATTTGAGCCGCGCGGCGACGCAGCTACGATTTTCCGCGCTGCGGACGTTTTACAAATTTCTCATCCGGCACGGCGCGGCTGAAAGTTCGCCGATAAAAAATCTTTCGCTGCCGAAACTGGAAAAGCGGTTGCCGAAATTTTTGACGAAGCAGCAGATGGAAGCGTTGCTCATCGCGCCGTTCGAACTTTTGAAAATTCAGAAAACAAAAAAGGCTGGCCGTCCGGTTTCCCAAATCGCCGCGATGCGCGACGTTGCGGTTCTCGAAACAATTTATTCCTGCGGCCTGCGCGTGAGCGAGTTGTGCGGTTTACGCGCGGACGACGTTGACTGGAGCGAGCGAATCGTGCGCGTGCGCGGCAAGGGCAAAAAGGAACGGCTCGTGCCGATCGGCAAACCGGCATTGATGGCGATTCAGGATTATTGGAACACGTTCAAGCAACCGCCGGGCGGGGCGTCGCCGATTTTTTTTGCGGAAACAAAAAAACGCGCACCGCTCGCGCCGGTTCAACTCGCGCGGCGGTTGAAACAATTTCTCGTCATTGCCGGGCTTGATCCAAGTCTGACGCCGCACAAGTTGCGGCACAGCTACGCGACGCATCTGCTGGACGCGGGCGCGGATTTGCGCAGCGTGCAGGAACTGCTCGGCCACGCGCACCTCGTCACGACGCAAGTCTACACGCACGTCACGACGGAGCGGTTGAAGAAGGCTTACGACGCGGCGCATCCACGGGCGTGAAAATTTTGCTGCTTCTGAATCGTCAGCGCGCATTTTCAAGTTGAAAACATTTGAACGGGCGACTAAATTATTTGTCGTAGTAACTAAATGGTTAAAAGATGAAAGCTAAATTGAACATTTTGATTTTTGCGGCGGCGACTTCGGCGGTCGTGTTGACGGGCTGCCAGTATCCAAACGGCGAGCCGAACAACACCGGCACGGGCGCGCTGGTCGGCGGCGGCATCGGCGCGGCGAGCGGCGCGATCCTTGGCGGGCGAAACGCGGGCGCGGGCGCGCTGATCGGCGGCGCGATTGGCGCGATTGCCGGCACCATCGTCGGCAGTTCAATGGATGAACAGCAGAGCGAACAATTGCGCGCGCAGGCGCCGCAAACTTATGTGCACATCCAGCAGGGACAGCCGCTGGAAACGGCGGACGTGAAAGCGCTGGTCAAAGCCGGTGTCAGCGACGACACGATTATCGCGCAGATTCAAAATTCGCACACGGTTTATCATTTGAGTTCCGCGGACATCATTGATTTGCACGGCGCGGGCGTGAGCGAAAAAGTCATTGATTTCATGATCAACACGGCGAATTCAAGCGACGCAACTCCAACCGTCGTCGAAACCGCGCCGCCGCCCGCGCCGGTGGAAACCGTCGTCGGCGTTGCGCCCGGACCGGATTACCTCTGGGTGGACGGCGAATGGGAATGGAATGGAACGTGGATTTGGGTCGGCGGCCACTGGGGTCATTCGCCCTATCCGCACGCAATCTGGATTCGCGGCGATTGGGCCAGAGGCCCGCACGGTTGGTATCGAAGGCCGGGACACTGGCGCTAGTTTGATTTTGTTGCTCTACAGCGCGGCAAATTCTGGCGGTCAAGAAAAATAAAATTGCCTGTTGACAGAATCACTGTTGTTTAATAACTTAACTGGCGTCGGTAGTCCGTAAAATAATAATTAGGCCGGTAGCCCTTCAAATTTTCGAAAGAAAATGATTGAGGGGATCGGTTTTTTGTCGTTTTGCGTGTCTGGTTTGAACGGGTGATTTGTGCGCCCATGTAGCTCAGTTGGTAGAGCACATCCTTGGTAAGGATGAGGTCATCAGTTCAATCCTGATCATGGGCTCCAGACAATTTGCTGAAACAAAATAAAAATAAACGCACCAGAATAATATGGCAAAAGAGCAATTCCAAAGAACGAAACCGCACGTCAACGTCGGCACGATTGGTCACGTTGACCACGGTAAATCCACTTTGACCGCCGCGATTGTCCACACCCAGAGCAAAAAGGGTTTGGCGACTCCGATTTCCTACGCGGATATCACCAAGGGCGGCACGGTGCGCGACGAAAATAAAACCGTCACCATCGCGGTCTCGCACGTCGAATACGAAAGCGCGACGCGCCATTACGCGCACGTTGACTGCCCCGGCCACGCGGATTATGTGAAAAACATGATCACGGGCGCGGCGCAGATGGACGGCGCGATTCTCGTCGTCAGCGCGGCGGACGGCCCGATGCCGCAGACACGCGAACACATTTTGCTCGCGCGCCAGGTCGGCGTTCCGGCCATCGTGGTTTTTCTGAACAAGATTGATCTCGTGGACGACAAGGAATTGCTTGATCTCGTGGAAATGGAAATCCGCGATTTGCTCACGAAGTATGGTTTTCCCGGCGACAAAACGCCGGTCGTTCGTGGCAGTTCGGCGGCGGCGATGGCCGACAAACCCGAAGGCCAGAAGGCAATTCAGGAATTGCTGGACGCGGTTGACAATTTCATTCCGCTCCCCGTTCGCGAAGTGGACAAGCCGTTTTTGATGTGCGTCGAAGACGTGTTCAACATTGAAGGTCGCGGCACGGTCGTGACCGGTCGCGTCGAACGCGGCGTGCTCAAGAAAATGGAAGAAGTCGAAATCGTCGGCTTGAAGGATACGGCAAAAACCACGGCGACGGACATCGAAATGTTCCGCAAGCTTTTGGATTCGGCGAGCGCAGGCGACAATGTCGGTGTCTTGCTGCGCGGCACGAAGAAGGAAGACGTTGAACGCGGCATGGTTTTGGCCAAGCCGGGCACGATCAAACCTCACACGAAATTCAAGGCGGAAGTCTATGTTTTGACCAAGGATGAGGGCGGCCGTCATACGCCGTTCTTCACGAATTACCGTCCGCAATTTTATTTCCGCACCTCGGACGTGACCGGCACGCTGACTTTGCCGACGGGCGTTGAAATGGTCATGCCCGGCGACAATGTCACGGTGGAAATCGAATTGCAGAAATCCGTCGCGATGGACAAGGGCTTGAAATTCGCCATTCGTGAAGGTGGCCGCACCATCGGTTCCGGCATCGTCACGGAAGTCATCGCGTAAGACGTTTTGAAATCCGGGAGGCGGAGATTGAACTTCTCCGTCTCCCTTTTTGTCCGAAGATTGGGCGGATACGGCAGTAGCTCAATTGGTAGAGTAGCGGTCTCCAAAACCGTTGGTTGGGGGTTCAAGTCCCTCCTGCCGTGCCAATCTGCGACGGAGAGGTGGCAGAGTGGTCTATCGCGGCGGTCTTGAAAACCGCTTCAGGCGAAAGCCTGACGGGGGTTCGAATCCCTCCCTCTCCGCCAGCTTTGCTGGAAGAGTGGAAGTAAGAAAAATTTTGTGAGCAACACGGCAATCATAATCTGGGCGGTCGTCATCGGCACAATCTTTGGCTATTTATGGTGGCAGGGACAGCTTGCGCGGCTGACGCTTTACATCCAGGAAACGCGCGAGGAATTAAAAAAATGCTCGTGGCCGACGTGGCAGGAATTGAAAGGCTCGACTGCGCTCATCGCAATTTCAATCGGGTTGCTCGGCGCATTCACCGTGGCCGTGGATCGGGTGCTGTTTTTGATTTTTATTAAACTTTGAGTCCATGCGAAACCAATGGTTCATCATCCAGACGCTCTCCGGCCAGGAAAACAAGGTCAAGGACAGCATCGAGAAGCGCGTCAAGACCGACGAGATGCAGGACTTCGTCAAGGAAGTCCTTGTCCCGATGGAAAAAGTCGTCGAGGTTCGCAACCAGAAGAAGACCGTATCCAGCCGCAAATTGTGGCCGGGCTACGTTTTCGTGGACATGGTTTTGCTGGATGAAAACAACCGCATCATCGAGAAGCCGTGGTATTTCATCAAGGAAACGCAGGGCGTGATCGGATTTGTCGGCGGCGAACCACCCGTGCCGACGCCGACGGAGGAAGTCGAGGCCATCAAGACGCAAATTTCCGCGTCGGAAGAAACGGAAAAACCGAAGGTCAATTTTGAAGTCGGCGAGACGATCAAGATCAACAACGGGCCGTTCCTGAATTTCAGCGGCGTGATTGAAGAAATTGATCCTGATCGCGGCAAATTGAAAGTGACCGTGAACATTTTCGGGCGCAACACGCCGGTTGAACTGGAATACTGGCAAGTCGAGAAAGCTTAAAATTTTTATGGCAAAGAAGATCACAGGATATATCAAATTGCAGATTGCCGCCGGTCAGGCAAATCCCGCGCCGCCCGTCGGCCCGTCGCTCGGTCAGCACGGCGTCAACATCATGGCGTTCTGCAAAGAATTTAACGCGGCGACAAAAAACGACGCGGGACTTGTGATTCCCGTCGTCATCACTGTTTATCAGGACAAGTCGTTCACGTTCATAACCAAGTCGCCGCCCGCGTCCATTCTATTGAAGAAGGCCGCCGGCATCACCGCCGGATCGAAAGTGCCGAACAAGGACAAAGTCGGCAAGGTGACGCGCAAACAGGTTCTGGACATCATCAAGATGAAGTCCAAGGACATGAACACGACGAACGAAGAAGCGGCGTTCCGCGTCATTTCGGGAACGGCGCGCAGCATGGGAATTGAAGTTGTTGGTTAAAAATAAAATCAACCACCAAGACACGAAGGCACAAAGTTATGAAAACAAAAATCAAATATCTGTTGGTTCTCGTTCTCGCTTCGTTTGTGTTTGCCGGTTGTTGCACGATGCACAAATCGGCGCAATGGGAATATAAAACTGTTGCATTGAGTTCACAGGGTAGTGATGCCGAGTTGAACAGCCTTGGTAAAGATGGTTGGCAGTTGGTTTCTGTTACTCTTGAGAGCAACGATCAACGTGCCTTTTATTATTTCAAACGTCCGAAACATTAATAAACAATCGCGGGAGAGCCAAAAACTCGGATGAACCGCACAAAGTAAAATGCCAAGCAAACGATTCAAAAAAGCGCTCGAAGTTGTGGATGCGAAAAAAACGTATCCGCTGAAGGATGCCGTCGGCGTCCTCGCAAAATTTCCGAAGGCAAAATTCAACGAGACGATTGATCTCGCGTTCCGCCTCGGTGTTGACCCGAAGCAATCCGACCAGATGGTTCGCGGCACGGTTCCGCTTCCGCACGGCAGCGGCAAGACCGTTCGCGTTTTGGTTTTCACGCGCGATGGAAATGCGGCCGAAGCGGCGAAAGCTGCGGGCGCGGAATACGTCGGTTTCGCCGACATGATTCAAAAGTGCAATGAAGGCTGGAACGATTTTGACGTGGCGATCGCGACGCCCGAAGCGATGATTGAAGTCCGCAAGCTCGGCAAAGTTCTTGGACCGCGCGGCCTGATGCCGAATCCGAAAACCGGAACGGTTACTGACGACACGGCGAAAGCTGTGAAAGAAGTGAAAGCCGGTCGCGTTGAATTCAAAACCGACAAAGCTGGAAATGTTCACGTCATCGTCGGGAAGGCGTCGTTCAAGCCGGAACAGATTGAAGAAAACGCGCGCGCGGTAATTGAAGCCGTCGCGAAAGCAAAGCCGTCGAGTGTCAAGGGCATTTACATCAGTTCATGCACGCTGTCGGCGACGATGAGTCCGCCCGTGCGCGTGGATGTGCGCGAGTTCTCAAACAATTAAAATTATTTTATCATGCGTGCTGAAAAACAAATTTTGACGAAAGAATACGCCGCGCGGTTGAACGCATCGCCGTTCTTCATCGTGATCGGCTATCAAGGGCTGAAAGTTTCGCATTTCTCGGAATTGCGCCAGCGTTTGCAAAAAGCGGGCGCGGAAATTCACGTCGTGAAAAATTCCATTTTCCGAATTGCCGCGAAAGAAGCCGGAGTTGCGGAATTGAACGGCTCGCTCGCCGGGCAAATGGCCGTCGTGACCGGGCAAAAAGATATTTCTGCGGCGGCGAAGGCGTTGAAAAATTTCGCGGCGGAATTCGACAAGCTGAAAATCAAGTTCGGCTTCTTGAACAATTCGCGTTTGGAAGAAGCTGGAATCATCGCTCTGGCGGATTTGCCGAGCCTCGACGTTTTGCGCGCGAAAATTCTCGGCCTGCTCGTGGCGCCGGCGACGAAGCTGGCGATTTTGATCAACACGCCCGCATCGCAGTTGGCGCAGGTCATCAAGGCGAAATCAGAAAAGTCCGAATAACAATTTTCGTTTCGTTTTTGCGAAACGGATTAACAAACAACAACAACGTAAATCGTCGGTTTGCAGGCTGTGAACTGAAATTCGCCGTAGCTTCGGCGGACGACGAGACGACAGAAAGAAAAGTAATATGGCTGACATCGCAAACATCGTGGAAGAATTGAGCAAGTTGACGGTCTTGGAAGCCGCCGACTTGGTGAAACAACTTGAAACCAAATGGGGCGTGAGTGCCGCCGCGCCTGTCGCGGTTGCGGCTGCCGGTGGCGCTGCCGCTGGTGGTGCTGCTCCGGCTGCCGCTGCGAAGGACACGTTTGACGTGATCCTCGTTTCTGCTCCGGCGGACAAAAAGATTGCGGCGATCAAAGCCGTTCGCGAAATCAAGGCCGGCCTCGGATTGGCGGAAGCCAAGGCGCTGGTCGAAGGCGCTCCGAAACCCGTGCTGGAAGGCGCGAACAAGGCTGATTCGGACGCGGCCAAGAAAAAGCTCGAGGAAGCCGGCGCGAAAGTGGAAGTCAAGTAATCGCAGTTTATCGGAGTTGCTCCGGCGGATTTTTTCGCCGGGGCGCTCCTTGAAATTTTTTATCAGTTCACAAACGGAAAATTTGGTTTTGGTTTTGGCAGGTTCGTCGTTGAACGCGGCGTGCTTGCCTAGTGTCGTTAATTAATTGCAGTGCGGTTTTCGCATTGCTGAAAATAAAAGGTCAAAATGCCATCACGAGCCACGGAAAGAATCAACTTCGGCAAGATCAAGGAAATCGTCGTGCCGCCGAACATGATCGAGCTGCAGACGAATTCCTACAAGGAATTCCTGCAAGCCGACGCGTCGCCGAAGAAGCGCAACAAACACGCCGGACTCGAATCCGTTTTTCGCGAGGTGTTTCCCATCGAGAGCTACGACGGCAAGTGCGTGCTTGATTACGATTCATACGAAATCGGTGCGCCGAAAATTGACTGGCTCGAATGCCTGCGCGAGGGACTGACCTATGGCGCGCCGCTTTACGTCACGTTCGTGCTCAAGGAAGAATCCAAGACCGCGAAAGAGGAAAAAGTTTTCATGGGCGAACTCCCGCTGATGACGCCGCAGGGCACGTTCGTCATCAATGGCGCGGAGCGCGTGGTCGTTTCGCAATTGCACCGCTCGCCCGGCATCGCGTTTGAGGCGACGCAGCATCCGAACGGAAAATTGCTGCACAGCTTCCGCGTGATTCCGGATCGCGGCTCGTGGTATGAGGCGCAGTTCGACACGAGCGATTTGCTTTACGTTTATCTCGACCGCAAAAAACGCCGTCGCAAATTTTTGACCTCGACGTTTTTCCGCGCGCTGTCGTTCCTGGATGTTGAAGGCACGATCAACATGAAGAGCAAGGACAACGGCGAAAAAACCCGTGGCGGTGACGAGGAAATTCTCAAGTTGTTTTATGACATCGAGGAATTGACCGTCAAGGAAGCCGAGAAGCTCGAAGATTTGCCGAACCGCGTTTTGATCCGTGACGTGTCGGACGAAGAAAAAGGTCTCGTCGTCGCGCGCGCGTTTGAGCCGCTTTCGAAAGCCGTCGTCAAACAGATCGCCGAACTTGGCGTGACGAAAATCAAGGTCGTGGATACGTCGGTGGATGACGGCATCATGATCAAATGCCTCAAAAAAGACCCGGCGAAAAATGAAGAAGAGGCGTTGAAGGATATTTATCGTCGCTTGCGTCCTGGAGATCCACCGACGGCTGCAAACGCGCGTGCGTTGTTGAAACGGCTTTTCTTTGACCCGAAGCGTTATGATTTGGGCCGCGTAGGTCGTTACAAAATCAACCAGAAGCTCGGACTCAAGGACAAGGAATCCTCGCGCATTTTGACGAAGGACGATCTGGTTGCCGCGACGAAATATCTTTTGCGCCTGAAAAAGGGCGAAGGTTCGCTCGACGACATTGACCATTTGGGCAGCCGCCGCATCCGCACAGTCGGCGAATTGCTTTCCAACCAGTGCCGCGTCGGACTCGCGCGCACGGAACGTCTCGTCAAGGAACGCATGACGTTGTTCGATCAAAGCATCGAGGCGATGATGCCGCAGAAATTGATCAATCCAAAAGCGCTCTCGGCGGTCATCCGCGATTTCTTTGGCCGTTCGCAATTGTCGCAGTTCATGGATCAGATCAATCCGCTCGCGGAACTCACGCACAAACGCCGCTTGTCGGCGCTTGGGCCAGGCGGACTTTCGCGCGACCGCGCGGGTTTTGAAGTCCGCGACGTTCATCCGTCGCACTACGGCCGCATTTGCCCGATTGAAACGCCCGAAGGCCCGAACATCGGTTTGATTGCGTCGCTCGCTACGTTTGCGCGCATCAACGATTTCGGATTTCTCGAAACGCCGTATCGCAAAGTTGAAAATGGCCGCGTCACGAATCACATTGATTACCTGACCGCCGACCGCGAGGAGCAATTCATCGTCGCGCAGGCGAACTCGTTGATTGACGACAAGGGTCATTTCATGACTGAACGCGTCGTTTGCCGCTCGCGCACGGACTTCATTGACGTTGAACCGGCGCGCGTGGATTACATGGATGTTTCGCCGAAGCAGCTCGTTTCAATTGCGGCGAGCTTGATTCCATTTTTGGAACACGACGACGCGAACCGCGCGTTGATGGGTTCAAATATGCAACGCCAGGCCGTGCCGTTGCTCGTCACCGAGGCGCCGCTCGTCTCGACCGGCCTTGAAGACCGCGTGGCTCGCGATTCGCGCGCTGTCGCCGTTGCTGATGAAAGCGGCAAGGTCGCCTCCGTCACCGGCAACCAGATCATCGTCACCGAAGACGGCAAACTGCCGGAGACGAAAAAGAAAATTAAGCACGATCCCGCAAGCGGCACTTACGTTTATCCGATCCGCAAGTTCATGCGCTCGAACGCCGCGACGTGCATCAACCAGAAAATTCTGGTTCACAAGGGCGATCACGTTAAGAAAGGCCAGATCATTGCCGACGGCCCCTGCACGGACAACGGCGAACTCGCGCTCGGGCGCAACGTGCTCGTCGCGTTCATGCCGTGGAACGGTTACAACTTCGAGGACGCGATTCTCATCAGCGAACGCATCGTGAAGGAAGACATTTTCACGAGCATTCACATTGACGAATTTGAAGTCGCCGCGCGCGACACAAAGCTCGGGCCGGAAGAAATCACGCGCGACATCCCGAACCTTGGCGACGAGGCGTTGAAAAACCTTGCGCCCGACGGCGTCATCCGCGTCGGCGCGGAAGTGAAGCCCGGCGACATCCTCGTCGGCAAAATCACGCCGAAATCCGAAACCGAACTCGCGCCTGAAGAACGTTTGCTCCGCGCGATTTTCGGCGAAAAGGCTGCGGACGTGAAAGACACGTCTCTCAAAGTTCCGTCAGGAACCTACGGCATTGTCATGGACGTAAAAGTTTCGTCGAAGAAGGAAGGCGAACGCGTGACCCGCTCGGCTTCAAGCGAAGAGAAGCGCCACTCGAAACAAATCGAGGAAGATCACAAGAAAAAAGTCGGCGAATTGACAGATCAATTGACCGAGGCGTTGAGCAACATTTTGCTCGGCGAAAAAATCCCGCTCGACGTGGTGAATTCCGAGACCGGTGAAATCATCATTCCCGCGAATCGGAAAATCACGAAAACACTTTTGCGCAAACTCGCGACGGTTTATGACCGCATCGAAATTGATCCGTCGCCGATCCGCAACAAAATCACGGAAATCATCGGCCAGTTCAAAAAGAAATTCGATGACGTGCAGATGCAATACGACGAGGAAATTGAGCGCGCCGAGGCCGGCGAAGGCGCCGAAAGCGGCATCGTCAAATCGGTGAAAGTTTATATCGCTTCCAAGCGAAAATTGTCCGTCGGCGACAAGATGGCCGGACGCCACGGCAACAAGGGCGTCGTCGCGCGCATCGTGAAGGAAGAAGATATGCCGTTTCTGTCGGACGGAACGCCGGTGGAAATCGTCTTGAATCCGCTCGGCGTGCCTTCGCGCATGAACGTCGGACAGGTTTTGGAAACTCACCTTGGCTGGGCTGCGAAAATCCTTGGATTGAAATTCTCGACGCCGGTTTTTGACGGCATCAAGGAAAAGGAAATTCGCGGCTATCTCAAGGACGCGAAATTGCCAGAACACGCGAAGACCATTTTGATTGATGGCCGCACGGGCGAGACATTTGATCAGGAAATCGTCGTCGGCTACATTTACATGATGAAGCTCGGCCACTTGGTCGCCGACAAGATTCACGCGCGCGCAGTCGGGCCTTACTCGCTCGTCACGCAACAGCCGCTCGGCGGCAAGGCGCAATACGGCGGCCAGCGCTTCGGCGAAATGGAAGTGTGGGCGATGGAAGCCTACGGCGCGGCCTACACGTTGCAGGAACTCCTGACCGTGAAGTCCGACGATGTGCAGGGACGCACGCGCATTTACGAAGCCATCGTCAAGGGCGACAACTCGCTCGAGGCGGGCATCCCTGAATCATTCAACGTGCTTGTGAAGGAAATGCAATCACTCGGCCTCGACGTGAAGGTCGGCTATTCAAACCCGGCTGAACATCAGGAAGGAAACGGCGAGGCGGTTGCGGCTTTGACGGCGGTGTAATTGAAATTATTTTATTATGACAACTTCAAAAGAAAACGCGCGCGAGTTGCTTGGCTTGGAAAAAGTCAACCAGGTGGATTACATCGGCATCACGCTGGCGTCGCCCGACGCCATCCGCTCGTGGAGCAAGGGCGAGGTCAAGAATCCCGAGACCATCAATTACCGCACGTTCAAGCCGGAAAAAGGCGGCCTGTTCTGCGAACGCATTTTCGGCCCGGTCAAAGACTGGGAATGCTCCTGCGGAAAATACAAGCGCATCAAGCATCGCGGCATCGTCTGCGACCGCTGCGGCGTCGAAGTGACGCTCGCGCGCGTGCGCCGCGAACGCATGGGCCACATCGAACTGGCCGTGCCGGTGCAGCATATCTGGTTTTTCAAGTGCATGCCTTCGCGCATTGGCCTGGCGCTGGACATGACGGCGCGGCATTTGGAGCGCGTGATTTATTACGAAGATTATTTGGTGATTGATCCGGGCAACACGGCGTTGAAGCCGCATCAGTTGCTCAACGAAAGCGAATATCGCGAGGCGAAGGAAACTTACGGCGCGGATTCGTTCGTTGCGAAAATGGGCGCGGAAGCCGTGCGCGAGGCGCTTGAGCGCGTGGATTTGTCGAAGGGTGTGGACCAATTGCAGCAGGCGATGACGGAAACCAAAAGCAAGCAGATCCGCAAAAAATTGGGCAAGCGGATCAAGTTGCTGCAAGGCCTCGCGTCGTCGAAGAGCCGTCCTGAATGGATGATTCTCACGGTGCTGCCGGTGATTCCGCCGGACTTGCGCCCGCTCGTGCCGCTCGAAGGCGGACGTTTTGCGACGTCTGACTTGAACGATTTGTATCGCCGCGTCATCAACCGCAACAACCGTCTCAAGACGTTGCTGCAATTGAAAACGCCGGAAGTGATTATCCGAAATGAAAAAAGAATGTTGCAGGAAGCGGTGGACGCGTTGTTCGACAACGGCCGGCACGGTCGCCCGGTCACCGGCGCGGGAAATCGTTCCTTGAAATCTTTGAGCGACATGCTCAAGGGCAAGGGTGGACGTTTCCGTCAGAATTTGCTCGGCAAGCGCGTGGATTATTCAGGCCGCTCGGTCATCGTGATCGGGCCGGAACTGAAATTGAACCAGTGCGGTCTGCCGAAGAAAATGGCGCTCGTCTTGTTCGAGCCGTTCATCATCCGCCGTTTGAAAGAACTCGGCTACGTTCACACTGTCCGCAGCGCGAAGAAAATGATTGAGCGCCAGACGAAAGAAGTTTGGGACGTTCTCGAAGAAGTCACAAAGGGTCATCCAGTCTTGCTCAACCGCGCGCCGACGTTGCACCGTTTGTCCGTCCAAGCGTTCGAACCGCAGTTGATCGAAGGCGAAGCGATTCGCATTCATCCGCTGGTCTGCACAGCTTACAACGCGGATTTCGACGGCGATCAGATGGCCGTTCACGTCCCGCTTTCAGTCGAGGCGCAAATGGAAGCGCGTTTGTTGATGATGGCGACGAACAATATTTTCTCGCCGTCAAGCGGCAAGCCGATCATCACGCCGACGCAGGACATCACGCTCGGCTGTTATTATGTCACCGCCGAGCCGCGCAAAGCCGCTCCGGCGAATTCGAAAGATTTGCCGCTGTTCGGCTCGAAGGAAGAAGTCCAATTCGCCTACGACGACGGCGGTTTCAAAACACACGACCGTATTCGTCTGTCGAATCCTGATTTCGGCAAGCCGACTGTTTTTGGAAATGCGGAGAAAAAGATTATTGATACGACAGTTGGCCGCGTGATTTTCTCGGAAATCTGGCCGACTGAATTGGGTTTTCCAAACAAGTCCGTCAAGAAGTCCGAACTCGGCGAGATGATTGGAAAATGCTACAAATTTGCCGGCCACGAAAAAACCGTGGCCATGCTCGACAAGTTGAAAGAGCTTGGCTTCCGCGAGGCGACGAAATCCGGCGTGAGCATCGGCATTGACGATATGATCGTGCCGAAAGAACGCGACGAGCAGATCGAAGCCGCGCACAAGCAGATCAAGGAAGTCGAAAAACAATATCGCAAGGGCGTCATCACGCCGGGCGAACGCTACAATAAAATCGTGGACATCTGGACGCATTGCACGGATCAGATTTCCGGCGTCATGTTCAAGACTCTCGAACAGAATCAGGGCAAGAAAGAATACAACCCGGTTTTCCTCATGGTGGATTCTGGCGCGCGTGGTAATAAACAACAAGTGCGCCAGCTTGCCGGTTTGCGCGGCCTCATGGCCAAGCCGAGCGGCGACATCATTGAAAAACCGATTCTCGCGAATTTCCGAGAAGGTCTTTCGGTTCTGGAATATTTCATCTCGACGCACGGCGCGCGCAAAGGTCTCGCCGACACCGCGCTCAAGACAGCCGACTCCGGCTACATGACGCGCAAACTCGTGGACGTTTCGCAGGACGTGATCATTCAGGAAGAAGATTGCGGCACGACGAACGGCATCTGGGTCAGCGCAGTTTATGAAGGCGAAGACGAAGTCGTCAAACTCGCCGACCGAATTGTCGGACGTTTCGCGTGCGAAGACATTGTCAACCCGACGAACCCGAAGGAATTTCTCATCCACGCGAACGAGGAAATTGACGAGGACAAGGCCAAGCGCCTTGAATCCACGGCGATTGACCGTATGCGCATCCGCTCCGTGCTGACTTGCGAAAGCAAGCAGGGCATTTGCATCCATTGCTATGGCCGCAGCCTTGCGACCGGCGCGCTCGTGAAACTCGGCGAGGCCGTCGGCATCATCGCCGCGCAATCCATCGGCGAACCTGGCACGCAGCTTACGATGCGCACGTTCCACATCGGCGGAACGGCGTCGCAGGTTTTCAAACAGCCGCAGATCAAATCCAAGTTCGAGGGCACGATCCGTTACAACGAATTGCGCGTCGTGCAGTTGGAAGACGGCAACAACATCGTGCTCAACAAAAACGGCACGATTTCAATCCACGGCGAAGACGGGCGCGAATTGGAAAACCACACCATCGTCATCGGCGCGGTCATTTCCGCCAAGGACGGATCGCACATCAAGAAGGGCGACACGTTCGTCCAGTGGGATCCTTACAACGTCCCGATTCTTTCCGAGAAGGCTGGTAAGATTAAATTCCATGACATCATCGAAGGCGTGACGATGAAACAGGAAATGGACGAGACGACCGGCCAAGAAGCCATGGTCATCATTGACCACAAGGAAGATTTGCATCCGCAGGTCATCATCAGCGACGACAAGGGCGAAGTCGTGGCAAATTATCCGATTCCGTCCGGCGCGCACGTCGTCTTGCACGAAGGCGACAAGATCGTCGCCGGAACATTGATGGCGAAGACGCCGCGCAAAACTTCCAAGACGAAGGACATCACCGGCGGTCTGCCGCGCGTCGCGGAATTGTTCGAAGCGCGCCGCCCGAAAGACGCGTCGGAGATTTCCAAGATTGACGGACTCGTGGACTTTGGCGCGAGCGTGCGCGGCAAGCGTTGCGTCCTCATCAAAGACCCGGCGACGCAATTGGAGGAGGAACATCTGATTCCGATCGGCAAACACGTCATCGTCTTCAAGGGCGACATGGTGAAGAAAGGCCAGCAGTTGACCGAAGGCCCGATGGATCCGCACGAGATTCTCGAAGTCTGCGGACCGCAGGAATTGCAGGAACATTTGGTCGGCGAAGTGCAGGAAGTTTATCGTCTGCAAGGCGTGACCATCAACGACAAGCACATCGAGATTATCGTGCGCCAGATGCTCCGCAAAGTCCGCGTCACCGAGGCGGGCGACACGGAATTTCTCTGGGGCGAACAGATTGACCGGCTCGCGTTCGAGGAAGAAAACGAGCGCGTCGAGAAAAAGGGCGGCAAACCCGCCGAAGCCTCGCCCGTGCTGCTCGGCATCACGAAGGCGTCGCTCGAAACCGACAGCTTCTTGAGCGCCGCGAGCTTTCAGGACACGACCCGCGTTCTCACGGAAGCGGCCACGCGTTCCAAGATTGATTCGCTGCGCGGCTTCAAGGAAAACGTCATCATGGGTCACATCATCCCGGCGGGAACCGGTTTTGATTATCACCGCAAGGCGACAATCAAGGCGCTCGTTGACATTCCAGACGAACCCGAAGTGGAAGAAACGGAAGAACCTGCCGCAGAAAATCCGCTGCTGGCATAAGCAAAAAATTATTCAATCAAGGGCGTCCAAAAAAATCGGACGCCTTTTTTCTTTTTGAAAAAAGGCCTGGCAAATTTCGGATTGCGCGTGGACAGCTTCAATTGGCCTTATTTTCTTGCGGCGGGATTTTGTGGAAATGCAAGTCGGCGAAGTCCAGAAACCTGTCCCAGTCTTCCGGCAAAACATCATGCTTGCCGGTGTGTGTCTGAAAGCCGACGTCGCGCATGATGGGCGCGTCGGGCGGCGGCATTGGATAGGTTTCAAGAACTTCGGATTTGAGCAGCGAGCCGCTGCCATTTCCGTTCGTCAACACGCCCGGCGGCAGATTGGTCACGACGCCTTGCTTGCCGAAGAGTTGATAAACTGGCGCGGCGGCGATGGCGGCTTCCCACTCGCCGCGCGGATCGCCCCAGCGGTCTTCGCTGCCGGTGCTCAAAAAAAGCGGACGCGGCGCGATGAGCGAGATGAGCATGTGCGAATCCACGGGCATGGCGCTGATGTTGCCACTGTAATCGAGAAAATTCGGGCAGAACCAATAGGGAAAACTTTTGCACATGGTCGTGACGGTTTCGCCATAATCGCGCCGCGACAGCGACGCGCCCATTTCGCCGGAGCAACTGGCGATGACCATTGCGAAGCGCTGGTCTTCCGCGCCCGCCCACAAGGCGGCCTTGCCAAGACGCGAATGGCCAAACATGATGACGCGGCTGGCGTCAACTTCCTTGTCCGTTTCCAGATAATCCATCACGCGGCTTGCGCCCCACGCCCACGCGGAAATCGCGCCCCACGCGTTGCCATCGGTGTTCGTCTCGCCCGGTTGCAAATAAAGCGAGCGGACGCCGTATTTCCAGCCGGTGCCGTCGGCGAGGTCCGGCTCAATGTCATTGTAATCCAAAATTGCAACGCCGTAACCGCGCGCGAGCGCCTCCTCGATTTTCCAATTGTGCGAAGTTCCACGGTCAATGTTCGTCGGCAGGGCCAGCGTGTCGGTTTTTGCGTTCCAAACCGGATAAACGATGACGTTCGTGTCATCAATGTCGCTGTAGTTGCCGGTGAATGAGAGGCAGAGAAACACCGGAACCGGCTTTCTTGTGTTGGCGGGCGTGTAAATCAGGACGTGAAGCTTCAGGTCGTTGGTGGGGTCATTGTTGGTGCGGTTGTTGTAATTGTAAAACTCCAGGTCCACCTGTTTGCGAAGCGCCTTGCCGCCGAGGGCATGGCTGTTGTTTTCCCGCATATGGTCAATCATGTTGCGCCAGTGCGGGCCGCCGCCGTAAATGTAGTTCTCATAAAGTTTCAGAATTTCCGGGCGGCGCAAGTCCTTCCAGTCGTTTGTCGTGAGAACCGGACTGCCATTGTTCATTATGAGCGGGTCGGGCAACGTGAACGCGCCGGCTTTGGATTCGTCGTAGTTCGGCTCCGCGTGCGCGATGAAACCGGAGAATAAAATTGCAAAAACGAAATATGCCGGTGCGGTGTGAATTGTTTTGCCTTTGCTCATTTGAAAATCAATGGCCGGCAATTTCATAATCGCCGCGACCACTGCGGTTATTTGAGCGATAGTTGCCTGTTGAAGCAAGCCATCTTTCAAATTTGAGATTGGATGTGCGGAACTTCAATCAAGCTTTTGTTTTGAAGTGATCTCCTCACATCGGCTGCCGCCTGTTTTAATCATGCGTAAAGCGGCCCGAAATTTTCACACGCGCGGAAGTCGGAACTTTCCAGACATTGCGTGCCAAACGCCGCCCACGAACTCGGACGAAAAATTTTCGGCTGCTCGACGTTGTGCATATAGACCGGAATCCGCAGCATCGCCGCGAGCGAAATCAAGTCCGCGCCGATGTGGCCGCAACTAATCGCGCCGTGATTCGCGCCCCAGTTATTCATCACGGAATAGACATCGCGGAACGCGCCGTGGCCGGTGAGCTTCGGCGCAAACCATGTCGTCGGCCACGTCGGATTTGTGCGCTGGTCGAGCGCGTCGTGAACCTTCTCCGGCAAATCAATTGTCCAGCCCTCGGCGATTTGCAGCGCGGGGCCAAGACCTTTCACCAGATTCAATCGGCACATGGTCACGGGCATTCCGCCGCGCGTGAGGAAGCGCGTTGACCAGCCGCCGCCGGGAAAATATTCCGTGATGCTTGGATGCCACGTCGTCGCGTCCAGACATTTTTGCGCTTCGCCTTTTGAAATTTCCCAAAACGGTTTCATTGCGGGCTGACCGTTAATTTCCTGTTGTCCCGTGCCGTCAAGCGTCGCGGGACCGGAATTGATGAGATGCAAAATTCCATTCGCGGCTTCGCCTTCCAATTCGTAACCAGCGACGCGCCGGACGGAATCCGCGCTCCAGTAAGTGCGCACGTCCGCAAAAATCTGCGCGGTGTTCGTGAGCAGATGACCGAACAACATCGAAGCGCCGTTGAGACAATCGTTTTCCGTCGCGACGATATACGGAGCGCGGATGCCGTTCCAATCAAACGACGTGTTAAGAATCGCTTCGAGAAAATCTCCGTTCGGCTGGTAATCCGTCCATTGCCGCTGGCCTTGAAAACCGGACGCAATCGCATTGTGGCCGTGCGCTTCCTCGCCAAAACCCATTTCCGCGAGCTTCAGATTTCCGACCATGAGATCGCGCGCGATGAGCGCCATCTTGACGGACTTTTCCCATTCGCTATCAAGTTGCGCGCGCGGGCGAATTGTTTTTTGAGAATTGTAATCTTTTCCTTCTTTGCAATTTTCTTTCACCCACTTGAGCGCTTTTTTGTATTCGGCGGGATCATAAATTCCCTTGTCCATGCGGCGCAAAAATTCCGTCATGTCAATCGTCTCGACTCTCATGCCGAGATAATTTTCAAAAAACGGCTGGTCAACAATCGAACCGGCGATGCCCATCGAAACGCCGCCCATCGCCAGATACGATTTGCCGCGCATCAACGCCACCACGAGACCGGCGCGGGCGAAGCGGAGAATTTTTTCCCGCACGTCGGCGGGAATCGTTTTGTCGCCGCCGTCTTGCACGTCGCGCCCATAAATGCTGAACGCGGGAATTCCCTTTTGCGTGTGGCCGGCAAGCACCGCCGCGAGATAAACCGCGCCCGGACGTTCCGTGCCATTAAAACCCCAGACCGCTTTTGGCACGAGCGGATTCATGTCCATCGTTTCGCTGCCGTAGCACCAGCACGGCGTGACCGTGAGCGACACGCCGACATTTTCGCGCGCAAATTTTTCCGCGCACGCCGCCGCCGCCGCTACGCCGCCGATGCAGGTGTCGGCGATGACACATTCAACGCGCTTGCCGTTCGGGTAACGCAGGCTTGACGAAATCAATTTCGCGGCGGACCTGGCCATGTCCATCGTCTGTTTTTCGAGCGACTCGCGCACGCCGCCGAGCCGACCGTCAATCGTGGGCCGGATGCCGATCTTTGGAAGCGCGCCGTTGAAGACAGACAAAGAATTTTTCATAAAGTGATAATTGAAAGTTTTGCAAACCGCGCGTGGCCTTGTCCCGAAAAAGTGGGCTACTGCGGAGCGCATGAGACATGGTTTTAGTTGATTTGGTTTTCAAAGTCCACAGTGGATTTATAGCCGAGCGCGTGGCGGCGCGCGTGGCGAAGCGGGAACGATGGATCAAGCCGCGTTTCAAAGTGCTCCAGAAGCTTTCCATGGCATTTATTGCATGGGTGCGCCTGCTCTTACGCGGGTGGATGCGCCTTTGGCAAAGGTATGCGCGCCGTCGCTGCGGGTGTTCACGCCTTGACATCATTTTTTCACGCTTACGGTTACGGCATTTGTGCCTTCAATTGAGTTGTTCACATTTTCATTCGAGGTTTGAACATTTTATTTCGCGGCACGGTCAGTTGAAATGTCTGTCGCATTTCCTCATTGAAGGTGTGCGCGGACACGAACAGGCATTATCGGGGAGGCTTTAACGGCGGTGGACTGTCCAAGGGGAAAACAAAATCATCGCCGTTAGAAACAGGCAAGTTATGGCAGTTAATTCTAAACAAATTGTCGGAACGATGTTTGTTCCGGCTTTTTTATTTGCATTTGCGGCCAATTCAAAGGGGGAATCACCTTGAAAATTTGTTCCAAAAGTCCAGAATGAAAACTTAAAAATTTATGGAAACATTTGACATCGTAGTCATCGGCGCGGGACCGGGCGGTTATCCGGCGGCCATTCGCGCGGCGCAACTCGGCGCGAAGGTCGCCATCGTCGAAAAAGAACAACTCGGCGGCACCTGCCTGAATTGGGGCTGCATCCCGACCAAGGCGCTCATCGCCGCGGCGGAGACGTTTGAAAAAATCAAACACGCCGAGGCGCTCGGCATCAGCGTCAAGGACGCGACCGTGAATTACGCGACGATGATCGGCCACAAGGACAAAACCGTCGGCACGCTGCGCAATGGCATCAAGCAATTGCTCGCGGGCAACGGCGTGAAATCGTTCACCGGCGTCGCCAGTTTCGTTGACCGCAACACGATTGAAATTCAAAGTGCTGTCGGCTTCCAGCCGGCAGATTCCTCTGCCGACAAGATGTCGGCAGCACCTTTACGAATCACTGCAAAGAAAATCATCATCGCCACCGGTTCGACTTCGGCGATGCCCGGATTTTTGCCGAAGCACGAACGCGTCGTCGAAAGCCGCGCGTTTCTCGACATCAAGGAATTGCCGAAGAGCATGATTGTCATGGGCGGCGGGTTTATCGGCTGCGAACTCGCGTGCATGGCGGCGATGCTCGGCGTCAAAGTCACCATCGTCGAATTGCTCGAAGACATTTTGCTGCTGCTCGACGCCGACGTGCGCCGCGAAGTCCGCACGCACATGGAAAAAAATCTCAGCATCTGCGTGCTGACCGGCAAAGCGCTGGAAAAAATCTCTGCGGATGCGAATTCCGTCAAGGGCAATTTCGGCGACGAAGCGTTGACTGCCGATTTATTGCTCTGCGCTGTTGGCCGCAAACCCGTCACAGACGGATTGAAATTGGAAAACGCCGGATTGAAAATGAGCGAACGCGGCTTCATTGAGGCCGACGATTATTGCCGCACAAAGGTCGCGAACATTTTTGCCATCGGCGACGTGACTGGAAAAATCCAGCTCGCGCATTACGCGACGTCGCAGGGAATTGCCGCCGCCGAAAATGCGGTTCGTCCGAAATTGCACAAGCACGAGACGATTGTGCCGAACGTGATTTTCACTTCGCCAGAAGTCGGCACTGCCGGTTTAGGTGAAGACGACGCGAAGAGACAAAATCGCACCGTCAAAGTTGGCAAATTCCGTTTCAACGGACTCGGCAAAGGAATTGCTACAGCGGAAACAATCGGTTTCGTCAAATGGATTGCCGACGCGAACACCGACCAATTGCTCGGCGCCGCTGCGGTCGGCTTCCATGCGACGGATTTGATCGCGGAAGCCGCCGCAGTCATTCGCGCCGAACTGACCGCGACCGAACTTGGCCGCACGATTCACGCGCACCCGACATTCGGCGAAATCTGGATGGAAGCCGCGCACGCCGTCCATGGCGAGTGCATTCACGCGCCGCCGAAGCGGAAATAGAAATGTTTGAGAACTTTTTTTCTGCGCCTCTGCGGTTGCAAATCACTTCCGCACTTCCGCGCTTTTGCCGTGCGCGTCCAAACCTTCGAGTTCCGCGAATTTTTTCACGGCGGGTAGCGCTTTTTTGAGCGAGGCGCGATTGTATTCGACAACACTCGTGCGGCGCTGGAATTGATCCACGGTCAGCCCGGCGAACGACGCACCCGCGCCGCCGGTCGGCAGCGTGTGGCTCGGCCCGGCAACGTAATCGCCCAGCACCGTCGGCGAAAATGCGCCGAGGAAAATTGCGCCCGCCGTCAGGATTTTTTCTGAAACTTTGCGCGGATTGCGCGTCAGCACTTCGCAGTGTTCCGGCGCGAGTTGATTTGTCAACGTAATCGCATCGTCCAGATTTTTCACCAAAATCAGCCAGCCGTTGTTTTGCAGCGCGCGCTGGATGAATTCTCGGCGTGCGAGTTTCGGCAACTGCCTCGCAATTTCACTTTCAACCGCTTTCAAAATTTTCGCGGAAATTGTCACGAGCCAGACACGTTCATGACCAGAACCATGCTCGGCTTGCGCCAACAAATCGGCGGCGGCGAATTTTGGATTCGCCGTTTCGTCCGCGAGCACGAGCACTTCGCTCGGGCCGGGCAGCAGATCAATCGCGACGTGGCCGACGAGCAATCGTTTGGCGGTGACGACGTAAGCGTTGCCGGGACCAAAAATTTTCTGCACGCGGCGGATCGTGTTCGTGCCGTAAGCCATCGCTGCAACCGCCTGCGCGCCGCCGACGCGGTAAATTTCCGTCGCGCCCGCCGCGCGCGCGGCAAAGAGCAGCGCGGAATTGATCACACCGTTTTTTCCGCACGGCGTGCAGACGACGATTTCCTTGCAGCCCGCGACTTTCGCGAGCGTGATTGTCATTAGCGCGGTCGAAACGAGCGGCGCGGTTCCGCCGGGAATATAAATGCCGACGCGCTGGAACGGATCAAATTTTTCGCCGACGCTCGCGCCGTGCGAATTTTTCATCCGCCAGTTTTTGCGCAACGATTTTCTGGCAAACGACGCGATGTTTTTTTCTGCGTCGGCCACGGCTGCGCGGAGCGATTCGTCGGCTTTCAACGAAGCCGCGAGCAATTCCGCCTGCGTCACGGCGAGTTGGTCGGCGGACAGTTTCGCGCCGTCAAATTTTTCCGTGAGTTCCAAAAGCGCGTCATCGCCGCGAATAAAAACGTCGTGCAAAATCGCGCGCGTGCGGTTTTCAATTTCCGCGTCGAACAAACTCGACGCCGAAACCGCCTCGCGAATTTTTTCGGAAAATTTTTTGTCACCATGACGAACGATTTGCATGGGCACAGGTTAGAAAAAATTCGCGGCCAAGTCAAAATTCGGCGGCGGGATAATTTGGCTGGGCGAGCGTCCTCGCGCGCCGACTTTGGCGATGGGTGATCCGGCTCGCGAGGATGCTCGCCCGCCAAAATTTCACGGATGCATTTTTCTGGAATCTGTGTTTATCTGTGTCCATCTGTGGCTAGACAAAATCCAATCATCGCCGCGCTTGACGTGCCGACGGCGGAACAGGCGTTGAAGCTGGCAAAAGAAATCGCACCGTCAATCGGCGCGTTCAAGATCGGCAGCGAACTGTTCACGAGCGCCGGGCCGGACATCGTAAAAAAAATCCGCGCGATGGGCGCGTCGGTTTTTCTCGATCTGAAATTTCACGACATTCCGAACACCGTTGCAAAAGCCGTCGCCGCTGCCACGCGGCTTGACGTGCAAATGCTTACGATTCACACGAGCGGCGGATTGGAAATGATGCGCGCGGCGGAAGAATCCGCGCAGAAAACCGCGCAAAAAATGAATCTACCCCCGCCGCTCGTGCTCGGTGTGACAGTGCTGACAAGTTCAACAGATGAGACGCTGGCGGAAATCAATATTGAAGCGGACATGAAAACACAGGTTGCGCACCTCGCCCAACTCGCGGTGAAATCCGGCTTGCGCGGGTTGGTTTGTTCGCCGTTGGAAATCGCCGACTTGCGGCAATTTTTACCTTCGCATTTTCAACTCGTGACGCCCGGCATCCGCACCGGCGCGGAAAAAGCCGACGACCAGAAACGCACTTTGACGCCGCGCGAAGCGATTAACGCAGGCGCAAACTGGCTGGTCATTGGCCGCCCGATTTACGCGGCGGAAAATCCGCGACAAGCGGCGGAGAAAATTTTAGAATCATTGAACTGACAATCCGCATGAAAACAAAACCCATCACGCTCGCCGTCATGTTTCAGGCGCGCCCCGGCAAGGAAGCCGAATTGCGCGCCATCCTGACCGGCCTGGTCGCGCCGACGCGCAAAGAGTCGGGCTGCATCAATTACGACCTGCACGTCGCGCCCGATGATCCGGCGAAATTTTTGATTTATGAAAACTGGGCGAGCAAGGCGCATCACAACGCTCACGACCAGACTCCGTATGTTCAAAATTTGCGCGCGCGCGCAAACGAACTCTGCCTGCCGCCGGCAAAAAGTTTTTGGGAGAAGCTGGACTGAAGCGGTTTTATTTCCCCGCGATGATTTCTGAAATCAACGGTGAAATTTTCTTTGGTTTCGCGGAAATTTCAAAGGCGGATTCAGTTCGTGAGATTGCTGCGTCCGCTTGCGATTTATCGGTGGCGTGAACGCGGCAAAGTGTTCCTGATTTTTCCACGCGCTCGCCGGGTTTGAAAATTTTATCCACGCCAACGTCGTAATTGATTTTGGAATCTTTCGTCAAGCGTCCGCCGCCCAAATCGCGAATCGCTTCGCCAACAATTCTTGCGTCGCATTTGTAAACAAATCCGGCGCGCGGAGATTTTAATTCAAGAACAACGGGCGCGGTTGAATCGAGCAAAAGTTTTTTGTTGAAGGCTTCCAAGTCTGCGCCTTGTGCGGCGAGCATCTCATCAAATTTTGCGCGCGGTGCGCCGGAATTTAGACAATCTTTCGCCAGCTTGCGCGCGGTGGCGAGGGATTTTAATTTCTTGGCTTGAACCAGCAAATGCGCGGCTGAATCAAGAACGAGTTCCAGCAAATCATTCGGGCATTTATTTTCAAGGCAATCAACCGATTCTTTTATTTCGAGCCAGTTGCCGGCGGCGCGACCGAGCGGCGTGTTCATGTCTGTCAAAATTGCGCGCGTGTTCACGCCGCATTCATTGCCGAGTGCGACCATTGCCTTCGCGAGTTTGCGCGCGTCGGTTTTGATTTGCATGAATGCGGCGCAGCCAAATTTTACGTCGAGTATCAGTGCATCCAGATTTTCCGCCAGTTTTTTGGAAAGGATGGAGGCGACGATGAGTGGGATGCTTGGCACGGTGCCGCTGGCATCGCGGAGCGCGTAAATTTTTTTGTCGGCGGGAACCATTTTGTCGGTCTGGCCGCAGATTACACAGCCGACTTTCTGGACTTGCGCGATGATTTGCGCGGTGGGCAAAAGTGTTTTGAAGCCGGGAATGGAATCCAGTTTGTCGAGCGTGCCGCCGGTGATGCCGAGGCCGCGGCCGGAAATCATCGGCACGCGGAAGCCGAGGCACGCGAGCACCGGCGCGAGCGGTAGCGAAACTTTGTCGCCGATGCCGCCGGTGGAATGTTTGTCCACGAGCGGGCGTTTGTCCTTGGGAAATTTCAGCACGTCGCCGGAATCGCGCATGGCGAGCGTGAGCGCGGTGGTTTCGGCGGTGTCGAGGCCGCGAAAA